>JBGTCQ010000150.1:0-12963 GCA_041748755.1 Chroococcidiopsidaceae cyanobacterium
AACTGATAGCGGACAAAGTTTTGGAAGATAACACCGATCCGCTGGTGTAAAACCTCAATGTCCCATTCCTGTAAATCCAAACCATCTAGCAGAATGCGCCCTTGATCTGGGGTATATAGCCTGGTCAAAAGCTTAATTAACGTTGTTTTTCCAGAACCGTTTTCACCAACGATCGCTAGTTTTTCTCCGGGTTTCAGGTGGAAAGAGACATTTTTTAATGCGGGTTGCAGACTGCCTGGATACTTGAATGACACGTTCTCGAAGTAAATTCCGGCTCCGGAAACCAGACCTTTATTAGCCCCACCTTTAGATTCAGGTATATCCTGATCAAGAAACTCGTACAGGTTGGACAGGTAGAGGTTATCTTCGTACATTCCTCCGATTGAAGTTAGGGTTCCCGCAAAGGTAGTTTGTCCCTGCCGAAACACTACCAGGTACATTGTCATGTCTCCCAGGGAAATCCGCCCCGCGATCGCTTCCAACACAATCCAAGCATACGCGACATAAAAGCCAGCAGTGCTGAATAAGCCCAGCAAGTAGCCCCAAACACCCCGCCGAATTGTCAAATCGCGGTCTTCGCCGTAGAGTCGATTAAAAATAGAACGGTAGCGTTCTAGGAGCATCGGCCCTAGTTGATATAGCTGAACTTCTTTGGCATAGTCTTCACGAGCAATCAGAGTTTCTAAATAACTCTGCTCTCGCGTTTCTGGGGCACGCCAGCGAAATAACCGAAAAGCTTCTCCGGCAAAGCGAGTTTCGGCTATAAAAGCAGGCACAGCTGCCACAACCAGCACTGTTACTGCCCAACCTGAAAACTGCAACAGCAAGCCGCCGTAGGTGACTAAAGAAAGAGCATCCTGAACTAGTTTGAATGTACGGTTTACCAGCGAAAGCGGACGACTCGATGCTTCTCGCCGCGCCCTCGTCATTTTGTCGTAAAACTCTGAGTCCTCGAAGTGAGTAAGATCCAGTGTCAGCGCTTTCTCTAGAATCAGGGTGTTGACTTTCTGCCCTAACACTACCCGTAGCAAAGACTGGGATATACTCAGTCCCCTCTGGCTACCTGCTAATAAGGCGACCAAAATTGCTTCTAGTGCCAAATAGCCCAAAGCCAAAGGGCGCGCGTCCAACCCAGACTGAGCTAAGACAACTGTATCGACAATTAACTTACCAATATAGGCGATCGCTGCTGGCACTAAACCAGCCACTAAAGTCAGAAGCGCTAGGACTATTGTTAAAGCATGGCTAGTAGTCCATACCAGTTCCACTGCCCGCCCACTGTACTGAAACACTGCGAATAGTTGGCGTATCCGTTGCCTACTATGTCCCAGAATTCGTTTCTTGTATTTCATCTTCAAGCTACAACGTAGCTAGCTGTATCAGTCAATCTACCCTAGCAACTAGTGATTATTCTTATGTTGGTAGTAATCAGAGATATGTTCATAAACGTGTTCTGGGAATTGTAAGTCTTTGTACACGTTGCAAGAATCAGGATCGTCAGGGTTAGGGCAAATTGGAAATTCTTGCTGCTGCTGCCATTCCAGTACACGCTCCCGCCGTGGCGTTGCTGAAAATGTAATGAAACTTAATCTTAAACCTACACTACAATCAGAGCTTCAAAGTATGCAACTATCGCTAATCATTACCAAATCAGCAACGCCCCCACGGAGGGCAGGTTCGCCTGCCCTTCGGGGGAGCTTACTGCCTAGTCACGTAGGATCTTATGACTTAGGACTGTTTCAAACAAAAGCTGGGCCGTTGTACGTAAATCCAGGCATCGGCACATTTTACCTTTCAGTTCGGACTTGGTGCCGCCCTAAAGTCACTATAATTGAGTTTTAATTAAATCCTAATTTATTTCTTATAGCTCTTTTAAATTAAATGGCAAGCAAAAATAATGAACTTCAACGAGCGTTTTCTGTCTACTGTTATTACGAGCCACTTTGGTGGTGACTATAACATTATTTAAAGATGCAAATTATTTACTCATGAACAACAGAAAAAAAATCTTTTTTGTGGTCAGCACAATTATTCTTTTAATTGCTGGTATTAGTTTGGCTAGATTAGGATTTCAGGAAATAAGCCGTGCACAAAGCTCTTGCGGTGATTATGGTTTTATCAATAGCCGTTGTTCAGAATTGCCAACTATTGCAGAGGCTGAAAATACCTTAAGAAGGTATAGCAGTAAGGTTAATCAAATCAAAAATGTCAATCCCGGATTTATAGATGTTCTTGTACAAGAAAGTGATAATTGTACAGGGAAAGGTATAATTTCAATTAGTCACCCTAGCGAAAGTGATTGTGAGTCGCTCATTGAAGTTTTAGATAAAAGCTTTTACGGAATTCCATATAAAATAGTGAATAATTAGCTAGTTATAACACTTTCTATACGTCACTATCAAGTAATTGATAGTGATGAAATCTGTTGGGTCTATCATTGCTAGTATAGTGTCGAAGTGAATGTTGCAATAGTTGACTAATTCGTGTTGATTTATACTACTTCTTCACTCATTTCGCTAGCATATCATGCTAATTTCTACAGTTTGTATAAAAATTAGCATTGCTACTAAGTTAACAATTGTTCAAAAGCTAAATATTACTGTGCCACCAGTTGACATACTGACCCCACCCACTATAAGGCCATAATCCATAGTAAGGCTCAAAAATTTCTGGATTAGGCTCTTTGTACTGAATGTTCAAGTTAGAGGTTCCCGTCGTGAGCGTACCATCATCTCTAAATTTAGGACTATCACATATACCATCAACTCCGCTGTAGGATGTTTGTCTTGTATAATTGTCTCCATAGGCTGCTGAGGTTGCATAGTCAAAAGTTATATGAAATCCATTACGTATTAACCAGTCACGAGCGGGAGGATTTGTCTGATTATAGTAATACCTAGTTGGGGTACGATTAGGCTTTGGAAAACTGTAGTCTCCACAAGCTTTTAATGTATTAGCAGCCAAGAGATTCATCATAAGTGAAATTCCCGCTACCTTAACATTGTTACGTGATGAATTTACAGTATTTGGAGTGTTAGACTTAGCCTTCTTTGCCTTTTCACTTGCTCTATCTTCAAACCTTCTTAATTTAGGATATTTCTGAGGTGAAGGTCTAGTCTGACCTATTTTGGTTTTACCAGATTTAAGATCTCTTACAAGCTCATTTTGAAAGTCAATCTGCTCTTTTACCAAACTAACAATTTCAGAGTCATATCCAGCATTTATAGCTGCTTTAGCATTGAAAGTTGCTATATGAGTATTAGGATTTAATTTGACGAATTGCTCATCTACCTCTAGCAACTTAGCACTCAGCGACTCTAAATCCATTGCATTTAAGGAGTCTGGAGTAACTGGAGGCTCAACCATAATCTCTGGGTTTGCTTCCGGTGTCTCAGAACGAATAGGAGCAACAGAGGGACTTGGAGCAGCAGTTGGTTCTGATCTGCCTTCTTGACCTAACAGTATCCCGGCTTTAGGAAGCTCTGCCTAAGATGACATTAGTCCCATAACAGTCACAGCACTCAAAATACTGAAAGCAGTGAACGCATGGTTTAATAGTTTTGAAGTTTCGGTTTCTGTTCTCTTACTCATTTAAGTTCCTCCTCATTTTGACAAAACTTTAAACAGAATTGTATTTGGTAGATCAAAAGATTCAGTGTAGTACTCAGACATTCACTTTGATATCAAACCCTACTACTCATTACAGATGGATCTAATTATTGCACTGATATTAGTTACCTTTTGTAAGCACTTAAAGTAAAAGTTTTGACTAAGTTGTTTGATTATGGAGCTACTACCAGGTTTACCCAACCTAGTACAAAACAAACTTTTGCAAAGTCCACACTTAATGCACAACTTAATTTGTGAATTAACCTGTTAAAAATTGACTAAATTATTTAGTCTCTTATCCTTCCCTCCAATACTTCTGCCTAAACCTAGGCCTATTATTATTGATTTTTAACCATCTAAGGGAGGTTGACAACTTTATTTCTATGCTTTTCCAAATTTAAACAGTTTATTGGAGCGAGGCTCAAAACTATGTGAGTTTAGGGACAGATATTTTTGTAATTGATGACTCCACGCTTGACAAGTTGTATGCCCAGAAGAGAATGGCACTAAGTTAACGAAAAGTGTTAGCGGCAAGACACTCTTGGCGTAAGATTTGACGTGGTTTCATCATCAAGGGGTAAGATTTAGGGCGACGCTTTCGTACCCTGGGTTCGCATCGGGCGTTGCTGATTTGGTAATGATTAGCGATAGTTGCATACTTTGAAGCTCTGATTGTAGTGTAGGTTTAAGATTAAGTTTCATTACATTTTCAGCAACGCTCCCGCCGTGGTGGATTGTAGTCCTTGCCTTGCACTTGCTTATACAGCGTCTGTGCTTCTGCCTCAGTGAAGTCGGAATCTTTCTGGAGGTAGTCAATCAACTCATCTTCACTCAAAAAGTAACGTGCCACCATGGCCAACACCAGCCTGCCATAATGTCCAATATCCTTACCATCATCAAGGGCATCGAGCAGATGCGCCATCATGTCGTTCTTTCGCAATTCTTCAACAGCCATGACTAGTTTTGTTCTCCTCGATCTTTTTTAATTCATATCTTGCACCTGGCGGTTGAAACCGCACGGCAGTCCGCTCAACGGGATGAGAGATTTCTGGACAGAGTATCTGCCCAGAAACTCTCTCGGGAACCCCCGCACGCGGCTGCCTCCGCTACACGTACAAAACCTGCCTCCGCAGGTTATCAACTCCTGATTTTTTGGTTAGTCCGCCTGCGCGGACTTTGTTTGTATAGTTGCGAATTCTATTCGCTGAGGCTTAGGGCCAGAGATGAGTTAACTGACTCTAACTACAATAGTACACAAGTACTAAATATAGTGTTAAGCTTCAGTCACTTCAGCAGAATCCCGTAAAGGAGAACGCCAGCAAAGATAGGCAAGCGGACCAAGCAGCAGTACTAGCGTTATTACCCAAAACAGTTGGGAATTGCTTAAAAAACCGCGACGCGCCATGTTATCGCTAAGTACAGTCGGGAACAACAAGCAAAACAGGCAAAATGCCAAGCTCATACCATTAATAAAGCGATCGCCCTGAAACTGTTGGCTAAAATCTCCCCAATCTCCAGCTAATAAACCGTATCCCAATAAGCAGAGTGTGAATACCGCGAGTCCAATACCTGTAGAGCGAGAATCCAGCAACTTCAAAAAGCCATCTTTCTGTCCAGAAAACTCTTGATTTGCATCACGTAGAGCTAAATAAGGAATCAAACCAATTACACCCGTTCCTACAGATGCTAATGCAAAAGGCCAAAAAGGGAGCTTTTGCATTCTGCCATCAATAAACAAAAGACAACTGTAGATTAGTATCCAGACACCAATGAGGGAGAATAAAGACAAAATAATTGGATTGATATCTGTCCACTGAAACGTCAATATTTTTTTAAGTAGCGTCAATGTTTCTGATAGGTGAAGCGGCGGCGCTAGCAGTAAAATATATGCAATAAATCCCGCCCATATCGACCACAAAGTAATTTTTCTGCCCATATCTTTGTCTGTTATTGGCTTCTAATTCGAGGCTGATATTGAAGGAGTAGCTACTTCTTCCGTGCTAGCAGCTACTAAAGGTGGACGTATACATAGGTAAATCAAAGGACCAAAAAGTGGTATTAATGCTGTCAGCCAGAACAACTGAGGATTTTTCAGATTCCGACGCGCCATATCATCTCCTAAAACCGCTGGAAATAATAGGCAAAGTAGACAAAAATCTAAACTCATAACATGGATAAAACGGCTGGTTTGCCACTGTTGCCCAAAATCTACCCAATCTCCATTTAGTAAGCCATAGATAACTAAAATAGCCGTACCTACAGTTAGTAATACACCAGTTAAACGGGAATCTAATACTTTGATAAAAGCATTTTTGGTGCCAGTAAAGTCTGGATTGGGTTGTCGTAAAGCTAAATATGGCAGCAACCCAAAAGCGCCTACACCAAAAGATAAAGCTGCAAAAGTCCAAGCTGGGATTTTTTGCCCCCTGCCATCAATAAACAGTAAGCAACTATAGATCATGGGCCAAACACCCATAATATTAAATAGAGATACGACTAGCGGGTTAATACCTTTCCATTGCCCAGTCGAAAGATTTTTAATCAACTCAAATGTATTGGGCTGATTAGGCGGAGATAGCAAAAATGCATAGGTAACAAATCCTAACCACAGCGCTATAAACCCAATTTTCCTTACCATAACTTTTGTTTATTAGGATCAGTTCAGTTGAAAGTTGTAATAAATTTACTATGAATGTAAGTTCACAAGTTGGACGATTTCAAGTTTTCAGATAAATAATCTGCGGCTGCTTCTACAGAGGCGATCGCAGTTTCATAATCCATTCGCGTTGGTCCCAACACCCCCACACTGCCCACTGGCACCGCACCCCGTCGATAAGTAGCAGAAATTAACGTGCAGGAGCGGATCGGTTCTAACGGATTTTCTGCGCCAATCCGTACTGTCACCCGTCGTTCTCCAGCCTCCTCTGGTTCAAAGATTAACGGCCATAGTTGGTCTTGCTCTTCTTCCAACAGGTGGATAATTGTTTGAACTTGGTGCAATTCAGAAAATTCCGGCTGGCGCAATACCTCCGCGACACCACGAATCATAATTTGCGAGGCAGCTGGTGGCTGAGTGCGGCGGCTTAAATCAGTGAGAAAGGTAATTAAGAAATCGCTATAGTATTGAAATTCTCGATCTAACTGACTCCAATCAAGGGAAGCTAATTCACAAAGCGATCGCCCCCGTAGTTGACTATTGAGAAAGTTGGATAAAATTTGCAACTCCCGCTCAACCACTTCTGGATCAGGCGATGCCTCAGCAGATTTAGGCAGATCCATCAATACTGACTGCGTTTCGTAAGCATCTGTCACTACAATCAGCATTACCCTTCCCGGATCGAGCTGCACTAGTTGCAGATGTCGCAACCGAGCGGTATTGTTCTGCGGCATTGTAATCAAAGTGATGCAGCCACTAACGGTTGCAAGTATTTGCGCTGCCCCTTGTAACAACACTTCCAGGCTGCAATCTTCCCATTTAAGCCGCTCTTGGAGTACGTGTTCTACCTGTCGCGTCGAGACATCAGTTGGTGTAATCAGCTGATCAACATAAATCCGGTAGCCAGAGTCCGAGGGTATTCGCCCCGCAGAAGTATGAGGTTGGTAGAGCAATCCAGCTTTTTCTAATCCGCCCATCGCATTGCGAATTGTAGCTGGACTGACACGGAGCTTATACTCATCTACCAGAGCTTTTGAACCCACTGGTTCTGCGGTAGCAATGTAGTGACGCACCGTTGCCCAAAGGATATGTTGTTGCCGATTAGTAAGCTGCACTTGCATAGCGAATTGAACCCGAGGCGAATTTTAAACAGGTTTTAAAAACTTGTGAATCCAACTCTAAAAACTTATTAACTTTAGTTGCGAAAGATTAAGGACAGTCCACATTGGTTGAAACAAGTAAGAAGTAGATTCAAATTCTCCTACTAACACTCCTATTTAAGTCCCTGAGAGACAGGATAACTATGCTCCTAGTAAAACTACCTGCAAACGCCGAAACTTAGCGATCGCGTTCCGCATAAGTAGCTGCACCTTCAGTAAAACCCAAAAATTAAATCTAAATCGTTTATGCTGTATTTTCCCTCGAATGTATACTATTTAAAGTAGCAATTATTACCAAGTGCTTGCCGCTGCTTAAAGTTCTTGGTGTTGCACAAGACGCTTGACAGTAAGCAATGAAATCAACTTAGTTAATAACCTCAATAGGTTACGGGCGGTGACAAGTTTTGTATTAATAATAGCAAAAGCTGTAATTACTAGCTAGCTGATGTGGGTTCGCAAGATTCAGGTTAACGTCTAATACCGAGAAACTGTGGAATCAACCAAGAGGGAGTAGGCATCAATTCCTCCAGCCACATTTTTGACGTTGGTGAATCCCTGATGACTTAACCACTGACACATTTGGGCAGAACGGATGCCGTGATGACACATTATAAGCGTCTCGGCACGAGGATCAAAACGAGTTTGGATCTGATTAGCCCAATCAGAAAATTGACTTAGGGGTAGGATTTCAAAGCCTTTGATGCTTGCTTGCGCTACTTCTTCAAGTTCGCGCACATCTATCAGTTGAAGCTCCTCTGTATCTGATTTCAAGCGGTGGGCGAGTTCTTCCACACTAATATGAGGTATGGATTGATTGAAAAATTGATCTGTCATGTTAGTGTTACTGGAAAAAGGGAAACTCCGTCTGAATCTATTGCTAGCATTGCTGGGACGCAATATGGTCTTCTGCAATCTTTGTAAACAATCATGAAGCGACGTTCATTTTTTTTCCTAATAGTCGGTGTAGCCGTGCTGCTGTTAACTGGTATTGGCGGCTGTTCTTGGTTGGGGCGAAGTCCACTAAGCTTGTCCACCCGTCAGACAACTCCAGTAGCAGCTATGTTTGTGCCGAAACAAGCACCTGTGATGGTGTCAATGCTAGTGAATCCAGGTGGCGGGAAAGTACGTGCAGTAAACCAGCTAAAAACAAGTTTACTGGCTAATACTGGTCTGGACTACAAACAGGATATCCAACCTTGGATAGGTGACGAAATTACATTAGCTGTTACTACAGCAGACATTGACCGCGATGCCGCTAATGGGCGGCAAACAGGGTATCTGATGGCGATCGCTACCAAAAATGCTGACAAGAGCCGCGAGTTCCTAGATTTGTTGTTTTCCAAGCGGGCGATCGCTGGGACAGATTTGATGTTTGAACAATACAAAGGCATCAAATTGATCTCTGACAACCAGCGAGCAACTGTAACTCAATCAAAACCCACTCAAAATCTCGTTGGGGCAGTAGTGGGTCAACACTTTATCCTATTTGCCAATCATCCCAAGGTACTACGAGATGCAATCAATAATGTCCAAGCTCCTGAGCTGAATCTGACCACTTCTAGCCAATACCAGCAAGCCCTCACCTTGTTGCCTTCCCAGAGGATTGGTCAGACTTTTCTAAATCTCCCCAGCATAATTGAATGGCAAGGCCTAGAACCAGCAGCCCTAAACTATGAAAGCCAAATTATTGCCCTGGAATTGAACCGTAAAGGATTGCTAGCTGAAACAGCATTATTGGCAGCACCTAATCAGGATGCTCCGCCTGCTCCGGCAACATCTCAGCTTGTTAGAGCATTGCAGTATATTCCAGCTACGACGGGCTTTTCGATTTCTGGTTCTGATTTGAGCCGTCTGGAACATAGTAGCTTGAGCCAACTGTGGCAGCAATTAAAAGAACTATCAGGTTCGAGCGACAGCGCGATCGCTCGCTTAGTTAATCAACCACTGACAGATATTCAGGCGCGTTGGGGAATAGACCTGCCAAAGGATGTCTTTAGTTGGGTGCAAGGAGAATATGCCTTGGGACTGCTACCCCATAAAGATCAAACAGATCCTGATTTGATTTTTGTAGCAGAAACTAGCGGTGCTGAGCAAGGGATTTCCCGTCTAGATGCTTTAGCCCAGCAACAGGGACTTAGCATTACTCCACTATTTCTGGAAAATCAAAAAGTCTCCGCTTGGACTCAAGTGACAACTGCTCCAAAAAGTGCTTCTGATCCAGACCGCTCCTTGATCGCGCTAAAGGCAAAAATTCAAGGCGTGCATACTACGGTAGGAAATTACGAAATTTTCACGACCTCAGTTGAGGCAATGGTTGAAGCTCTCAAGGCTCCTAAAAATGGGGCTTTGATTGATAGTCCCAAATTTCAAACCAGCGTTGATGCTATACCTAAACCAAATGCCGGTTATGTATATCTGGACTGGATAGCGAGTAAGCCGATTTTAGAGCGCCAGTTACCAATTCTCAAGCTCCTTGAAGTTGTGGGACTCCCGTGGTTCAATAACTTGCGATCGCTGACCATTAGTAGTTACGGCAGCGAGACGGGATTACTCAAAGGTGGCATCTTTTTCCGGCTCGATAACTAACCAGTTATAGGCAAGGGTATAAGTCTTTCGCCTGACGCTTTTTTAGTCATTCCCCAAAGCACTACAGCCCAAAACCACCTCTGTTGGTCAATCGCTATCAATTTCTGGCTGGCATACTTTTCGCATCTGTAGCCCTCCTCTCTAGTTCATGACCCCTTTTAATGAAACAAACTGGATTCATTTTTAAAGTACTAGTTATCTCAGCTGGGCTGTCAATTTTGATTAAATACGGTGGTTCTAGTTTATTCATACCTGTGACACCAATCAACATACTTATAGTTGTGTTTATGCCAACTGTAGTTATGGCGATCGCACTTGGCGGACGCTACGTGTTAACTTCAGCTGCTATTTCCAATGATGCGCACGATCGCTGAAATTAATGACAAAATTAACCGCCGCTGTGTGGTGGTGTGGACAGTTGAAGAATTAAAAGCTCGTGTTGCCGCAGTAGGCGTTACCAAAGCGGCTAAAGAGGTGGATGTGATTACTACCGGCACCTTTGAGCCGATGGAGTCTTCAGGAGCGATTATCAATTTAGGACACACCGACCCCCCAATCAAAATTCGGCGCTGCTGGTTAGATAACGTTCCAGCCTACTCAGGTTTTGGGGCAGTGGATTTGTATCTGGGGGCAACTCAAGGAAGTGAATCTCAAGATGGAGAGGAAGCCCGTGATGTCTCAAGGGGGATGGCGCGAAGCGATCGCGGCGGTGGTCATGTAATTTCAGATTTAATTGCCGGGTTACCAGTACAGGTGCGAGCCATTGGACAGGTAACAGACTGCTATCCCAGGGCAACATTTGAAACTACAATTACCCGCGAGACAATTAATCAGTTTTATCTATTTAATCCCCGCAATCTTTACCAGAATTTTATTGTCGGGGTGAATGGAGGCGATCGCCCGCTTTTCACCTACCTTGGTCCCCTCCAACCCCGCTTGAGCAACGCAGTATACTCCAACCCTGGTGCTATTTCTCCCCTGCTCAACGATCCCGAACTGCAACTAGTAGGCATTGGCACCCGAATTTTCTTAGGTGGCGGTATTGGCTACGTAGCTTGGGAAGGCACTCAGCACTTCCCTTTGCAAAAACGCCTTCCCAATCGCACACCAGTTGGTCCCGCTGCCACCTTAGCTTTAATTGGTGATGCTAAGCAGATGAATGCCCGTTGGGTACGCGGTTGCTATTTCAAAAGTTACGGACCTTCCTTAATGCTGGGTGTAGGTGTACCACTGCCCGTTTTACACGAGGAAGTAGTCGCTTGCTGCGCTGTCCAAGACCAAGACTTAGTAGCGCCCATCGTTGACTTTTCCATTCCGCGTCGTGTGCGTCCCACCTTTGGACTAGTGAGTTATGCCCAGCTAAAATCCGGACGGATCATGATTGACGGCAAACCAACACGAGTCGCCCCCCTCGCTAGTATGTTTCTGTCGCGGCAAGTAGCCAATACGTTGAAACAGTGGATCGAAGCGGGAACCTTTACCCTCACTGAATCAGTCGCCCCAATTCCAATGGAGCGCTCTTTTCTACCCCAAGATCGGAAGAATAGTTTTGAGTTTTAAAACAGAGGTTAGGGGCTAGAGGATAGAAAATTTATCTCCCCTGCTTCCCCTGCTTCCCCTGCTTCCCCTGCTCCCCCTGCTCCCCCTGCTCCCCCAGCGTCCCCTGCTCTCTCACTGCGGTGGTTGTTGGCGTTTTATAGGCTTAGGAGTGGGTGATTTGGGTATAGGTTTTGGCACCGACCTAGAATCACTTGCTTTACGAACTGGGCTTGGGGTGTTCCAGTTGCTTTTACTACTCGGATTCACGCCTTGGTACGGCTTATTTTTTCGGAGTTTGGGTTTTGAGGGCAGAACAGCGATCGCCGCACCTTGCTGTAGCACCAAGCTGTCAGCCTCTCTTCTCGCCTGCAAGTCCCAAAACTGCCCCACTGCTTTAGTTCCAAGATCACCCCGAACTTTCAACTTGAAATACTTAGGTTTATCAGACTCTTTGCGGGGAGCCTGCTTGATTTTGACAACGAAGTGCCCATCTGCGGCAGACTGGTAAACAACCTCGCCACGGACGGAAAAATAACCATCTTCAACTTCAGCGGAAGTTTGTTTTGATGTTGCTTCCGACTCCTCAATAGTGCCAGTTGGCGCTTCTATTGCCTGTTCTGGTGTAGGTCTTTGGGTGGCTAGTATTTCTTTACTTAACTTATCTGGCTCCCAAACCCCAACAATTTGGAGATGCAAGGTGTCGTCTTGTTGCCCAGTACGTGGATAAACCACCCACAGATGTTCTTGCTCTAAATCTAAGTGATTCTTTAATAAACTGATGATCCGACCCAGCAAAACGGCATTGATTCTTGTTCCATCTGTTGCCACCAGAGTACCTTGGGTCAATTGTTCGGCACTTGCGTCATAGCGACCGCTAACTAAGCCAATTGCTCGGTACTGCGTTGGTTCACTGGGAGGCGGAATCGGTTGCTGCCGATTCGAGAAAGTCCCACTTGAGGCAGTCTCAGTTGGATTTGGCGATGTTTTATTGAACCCAGTTGCTGCCTGAACTTGGTCAAAGGCAGCAGAATTTGATGATTCGGAAGACGGAATGAGGTCGGAATTCATAAAAACTCCTTGCGGCGGAGACACATCCCATTTAGGATTTTTGTGATAACGCTACACAGTGTTTTAAGTGGCTTGATGCTCGCATTCCCGTTACGGTTGCCAGTAGCAAACGTAGCTCACCCGCATTGTGCATAGTCTAGTGTGCGAAGCATAGCATAGCTACAAGCCAGACGGTTCTACCTGATTCGTGACTACCTAATTTTGGTAAGTAAATCGCTATTGTACAAAATCAAAAGTCCTATGTGCGGATGGTAAAGTTTAATTTTCTGGGAAATTTGAGTCAAAGACAAGAGATTATTCTTTCTAAATTAGTGTAACAAGGACTCCTCCAGCAATCTCGTTGAC
>JBGTCQ010000151.1:0-7511 GCA_041748755.1 Chroococcidiopsidaceae cyanobacterium
GAATTCTACGGGAACGCGCTCTGTACGGGCAAATTGTTGACCAAAGGCAGCAATGACAGCGGAATGCCTAGAAAAAGAAAGTCCCTCACCTTCCAAAAATGCTGACGCGATGTAAACATGGTGTAGTAAGCACGAGAGGTAGCAAACTCAGCTAACCCTTTTTCATTGAGAACTCTGGCAGCTTGCAGACTCCTAGCAGCTTTCTCCAACAACCCTTGTTGCTCAGGAGTCATACAGAAATTCCCTCCAGACGCACATTGCGAAAGAAGGCGCTATTTGTTTGTTGAAATTGCTCTAGGGTCACGAAGGCACAGCTAATAACAACATTATGCTCTAGACAAAGAGGGGTAACAATGAAGCTGACTCGCTCAGTTTCATCGGAGTAATTAAATGGCTCTTTAAGAACAATTAAGACATCAATGTCTGAGTCTGAGCTAGCATCGCCTCTAGCTTGGGAACCGTATAGCATTATCTTGACAAGCTGCTCACCATAAAGCTTCTCTAGGCAGTAGCGGAGTTCAGCTAAGATTGCTGTTAATTTTTCATTCATTTTCTTAGAGATTGAGCGGATGCAACCTGTTTAGGAGGTGCAAGACACCGTGTAAGACAACAGTTGACAAAATCATAAAGCTTTTGATTCTACTACCGTAAATTTACTGAATTAAAGCAGATTTAAATCTGAAATTTGGTTAAAGTCTCAGTGAAAGTTCGGTTGGACTACTAGCAGAGGTAGCGTTAAATGTCTGTCGTAGTCTTGTAGGAATACATTAAAGCGTTGGTAGCGATCGCAATTCATCTTTGGGCTGCCTTATGCCAGAAAACTTGAGTACAGGCGATCGCTGTTTGGCTAGAAGTGGGTAGCTTAAAAGTAGTCCTTCAGATTATGCCCAGTGAGTAATTTCAGTGGCTAGCAAACTCAAAAACGCTCAAGTTTATATCGTTTACTGAGACTGCAACCAAACTGTCAAGTCGGCGGCATTAGAAAAATCTAACAGTGCCTCACTCAAGTCATCTAATTGAGCAAGGGACAGCTTCTGAATCTGCGCTTGCAACTCAGGAGAAACATTCATAATCCGGCGTGTAAGTTGGCGTATTACAATATCCTGCTTGCCCCGTTGCATACCCTTTTGAATGATTTCTTGATAAATCGGAGATTCCTGCATAAGCTCTTCTCTGAGAAATTGCTGAATGAAATTCTTCTCAAACCTTAAACTTGCCAGCACCTCTACGCAGGCTGAGATATTCCGCTGCTGTTCTGGTTCTTTAATCATATCCACCTGCGCTGCGACTTGCTGTAATAAGACTGCGGGAGAGTCTGTTTGGGCAAGAGCTGCAAAAGGCAGGAGAGCCTGATTGGCCAGTAGAGGAGTAGCCTCTTGTTCCCATAGGCGAACTACCCGATAACGATGTTGGGTGTTGCCTACAAGAAATTGGTCAATATAGGCAGCGTTTGAAGCAGTCTCTTTTAAAAAGATGACCACTTGTTCAATTGGACGCTCGTACTGTCGGTATAGCCTCACCCAGTAATCAAGCATCCGCAAAGGTAAAGGTGGAATAGATTCTGGCAGAGTTTGAAATTCCAGGTGCAAGATTTGGTTGGTGTTTTGTAGGAGGATAACTGCGTCTGCACGGATAGGATCGCGGCTGAGTTCGGTTGGCAGGATCTCGATATCGGTGGTATCAGAGGTAAAGAGCCATTGAACAAACTGCTCTGGATATTCTGAAGCGAGGTATTTACAGATGTTGTCGAAACTCAAGGAACTTTGCGGATTGCGAAACGTTGGGTAAATCTTCTATAAAGTTAGACAATTAATCAAGCTGAGCAGCTGTCTATAAATTAAAAAACGCACAGCCTATCAAAATAAAGCTTTTTGGAGATAATTCGGGGTTTTGCGAATCGCACTTAATCACAACGAGTAATCTGGATGTTGTCCCACTTCAATTGAAAGAGAGTCCAGCCAGTATTTTATAAAGGCATTGATAAATTTGTCGTAGCGTTCCTAGTTTGTGGAACAGACAGTTTACAAAGTCATAAAGCCTTCGATTCTACTACCGTATATTCACTGAAATAAAGCAGCCTTAAATCACAAGTTGAGTAAAGTTTTCAGTGAAATCTCGGTTGGACTACTAGCAGAGGTGGCGTTAAATATCTTTCGTAGCTTTGTTATGTCCCGCAAGCGGTTTCAGAAAATTGTCACTCATAGTATCTATCGTTTCTTTGTTCGGCTCTACAGCTTATGGAGCAATTGGCGCGATAAACAACGCTATTAACCAACCTCCAGAGAATGCCAAAGCGGCCTCGTCTGTAGAATCACAACTGCAAGCACAGGAACGAGAGTACAAACTGGTTTTACAACGAGAGCCAGAGAATCAGGTAGCGCTCAAGGGATTGGTGGAGGTTCGGTTACGGATGAAGAATGCTCAGGGTGCGATCGCGCCTTTGGAGAAGTTAGTTAAGTTGAATCTTAGTCAGCAGGAGTACAAGATACTGTTGGCTCAGGTGAGGAAGCAGGGTGGGGGTGATCGCTAAGTATCTATTAGCATTAAAAGCATAAAAATATTGTTTAGATGAACTGGTTCATAGTAAATCAAAATCGGCTTTTAGAGCCGCAACTTCATAACTTCCAGCTATTAGAGTTCAACTAGTATTATGGAATCCTCTTGCTCTCATACTAATTGCTATTGGCAGTATATTCAAAACTCTTATTTAGATTTCAACACGGATACATTGTCACGGATCGCTTTAATTCTAGAAAACACGTCTTGGGATACCCCAGAATCGCCTCTAGATTGGAATAATCTTGCAGTGATAGCCCTGATTGAGGCAGAGCATTGCGATGATAATCTATCCATGCGTTCAATCTATTTTGAAATGGCTTTTGAAGCCTTGAATAATGGAGTCAACCCGGATAGTCATCCGCTCTGTGTAGCCCATCTTGCTTTAGTTCATAGCATGATTGGAGAAACAGAAGAAGCGGTACAGTTAGCCTTTTCTACTTTTATCAATACTCTACAGCTTGCCTATAGCACTACTAAAAATATTCTTCCAGGGCTGATATACCTGTTTCCTACTCAAAGAAGTTGTATGGGCAAACAGCATGAGTCTCTGGAGACACTTTTACAAGCTGAAGATGGCTATCGTCAATCCCTTTTGTTATTGAGTGAAGTGCTATGTGGGTCACAGCTAGTTTTTTACAATGCTATGGGACTTCGATTACTACACTTAGCTGCTCAACTTTTACCACATTCAGTTGCTATTGAACTAAGGCTTGGACTTTCTAGTTTAATGAATAATCAATGGGAAGGGCTTTTATATCTACATCGAGCTAGGCAGCTGGCACCAGATTATGCACCTGTTCTTCAGGCGCTCCACTTAGCTTACCGAGATTTAAAACAAACAGAAGTTGCGAATTTTTGGCTTGAAGTTGCTCGAAATTTTCATCAGCAGAATGCCAATTCTTTAGATTGGCGCTGGACGGAATTGACAGGAGATAGCTTATCAACTTATGTACCTTTTGAAGATAGCTTAATAATGGCAGTGGAACCAAGCTTTCGTAGCATTGTCACAAGTGTGCTAATTGCAGAAGGTAAATGGTTTGAAAAAGAAATGGAGTTTTGGCGCAGTTGGATCAAACGTGGTATGACCGTTATTGATGTCGGTGCTAATGTTGGAGTCTATACATTCAGTGCTGCTCAGCAAGTGGGATCAGAAGGTAAAGTTTTGGCAGTTGAACCTTTTTCAGGGTGTGTGCGTTGTTTGCAAGAAACCTGTAGAATCAATCAATTATCATGGGTAACAATCTGTGCCGGAGCAGCTAGCGATCGCAACGGCACTTTACGACTACTTTTACATTCTGCTAGCGAACTAAATGAGATTGTTTCAGGCGATGTAGTAGCAAATACACCTACAGCCTCCTTTGAAGAAGTTGCCTGTTTTACCTTAGATAGTCTTATTGAACGAGAAAACCTTGAAAAAGTTGATTTCCTCAAAATAGATGCAGAAGGTCATGAGCTTGCAGTTCTAGAAGGTAGTAATCAAATCCTCACTCAGTTTTTTCCAGTTATCTTGTATGAAAATATTGGAGGTAGCAGAGGCAGTAATAGTCAAGTTGCAGAATATCTAAAAGATAAAGGATATAAGCTATTTCGATATCAACCATACAAGCAGGAACTTATGCCAGTCAATCCTGAAGATTTTTCCGAGCAGCTTAATTTAATTGCTGTACCATCTCATAAAAATTCTACCTTAAATATTTAATAAATTATTTTAAAATAACATTTATTTTGCTTTATTTAAATTATTTTTAGTCCGAAAGTTGTTTTTATGAGCATTATGTAATATATATTGACAGGAAATTGACATGCCAATTTTTGTTCCGAGTTTAAAGAAAAGTGGTCTCTTAAATCAAATTCACATAACAATTTGTAATGTCGGCTCTCGTAAATTAGGAGTTGAAGACGACTATGCTAGTAAAGGCTGGGATATCTTCGCGCCTCATCTTACTATCTATGGATTTGATGCAGATGCAGATGCCTGTAATGAAGCCAATACAGACCTTGAAGCTAGAAAAGTAAATTGGACTGAAAAACATATTCCTCTAGCACTTGGAAAATTTGCAGGCGAGTCTACACTTTATGTTACTAAACATCCTATGTGTAGTTCGTTGTATTTACCTAACGAAACCTACTTGAGACGTTTTGCCGGACTTCCAGAATTAGTAAACTTAGACTTTACCATACAATTTGAAACAACAACTTTAGATACTTTTTGTCAAGCGGAAGGAATAGAGGAAATTGATTTTCTGCAAATTGACATTCAGGGTGCCGAACTTGATGTCCTAGAAGGTGCATCTTGGATTTTGGAGCGTAGCGTTCTAGCTGTGCAAGCTGAAGTTGAGTTTTCTCATTTGTATGTGAATCAACCTCTATTTGCTGATGTAGATGTCTATTTAAGAAGGCAAGGCTTTACACTCTTCGACTTAAATACTTCTTATCGTCTTCGTACCCGCTCTCCTATTCTATCAAAAGCCCATCCTGGTCAATTACTTTGGGGAGATGCTTATTACTTCCGCGATCTACTTCAAGAGAATTTGAATTTACACTTAAAGCCACCTGAGCAAATATTGAAGTTAGCTTGTATTGCAGATATTATGAACTTTGCTGATTATGCTTTGGAATTATTAGAATACTTGACCCTGGAGTATGGCGAAAATGAAAATTATAACTTCGCTAACAATATTATTGAGGGTTTAACTCAATTTCCAGAGCTAGTTGAACAAGGATTAGGCTCTCTTACAGTAGTTGCTAAAATTCGAGATTATGTTAGTGGTTATAATTTAAATTCACTTAATGCTAAATAGCAATAAATGCTAAAAAAATTATAAGTTAATGTTAACTATCACTGGATTAAGGATGATTTTCTCACATTTGTTTGTGAGCCTTTTATATCTAACGAATAAAGTGAAAATTAACGGGCGATCGCCCAGACAAAAGCAAAAACAATCCCATCCTGTGAACTAGATGAATACTGCTCAATGATCTCGTCATAATAAAAGCTTTAAGGTGTCAAAATGAACTTAGGTTCCAAAACTTTAAAACTATGATGGAGCAAACATTTAACTGGAAGCCAGAACAGCCTCTACTAGAAAAACTGATTGCCCTAGCTAGCCAACAAGGTCAATCACCGGAGGCAATTATTACTGAAGCAGTAAGGCAATATCTATTAACAGCAACAGTAAAAAGAACTACTGACTCTGACCCTTTAGTAGGATTATTTGCCAGTTCCCCTGAGTTGGCAACCCAGTCAGAAGACATTCTGCAACAGGAAATTACTCAGAAATCAGGGTGGACATGGAAGGAGCCATCGTCGTAGCAGATACGGGTTTTGTCGTCGCACTGCTCAATCGTTCTGATGCTAGACACACAGACGTGATAGCAGTGTATCTGCGACAACAGCAAATATTAATCCCCCAAACAGTTCTGGCTGAAGTCGCTTATTTATTAGGTCGGAATGCTGGGATTGTAACCGTAATTGCCTTTCTACGAGGAATAGCTGCCAGCCGCTTTAACTTGGTAGCATTGACAGATTCTGATTTAGAGCGTATAGCTGAGATTCTTGAGAAATACGCTGATAGCCGAATTGATTTCGTAGATGCCAGTGTGATGGCTGTAGCTGAACGCTATGGCAGCAAAACAATATTAACCTTAGACCAGCGGGATTTTAGATTGTTTAGACCACAGCATTGCGAAAGTTTTGAGATTTTGCCGTGAAAATCAAGAGGCGATCGCCCTCTTCAAAGTAGAAAAAATTCCATTACAGGAACTCAATACTCTAAATTAAAAACAGACATTTTAGGTTGAAAGAATTATGTCAGAACCTACTTTAACTGAGCCAGCCCCGCTTGATATAGCCCTACCACCCACTCAAGACGAACTACCTTACGATGACGGCGTACCGATGGAAAGCGAACGACATCTGCTCCAAATGCAACTATTGATAGAAACTTTGCAACTTGGATGGGTAGAGCGTCAAGACTTTTACGTCGGTGGCAATATGTTTGTCTATTACAGTCTGGAACAAGTACGTAACAAAGACTTTAAAGGACCAGATGTATTTGTAGTGCAAGGCGTACCTCGAAGCGAACGCAAAAGTTGGGTGATTTGGGAAGAAGGCAAAGGGCCAGATGTGATAATTGAGCTATTGTCGGAAAGTACGGCGCAGCAGGATAAAACTGAGAAAAAACTCATTTATCAGAATCAAATACGAGTACCAGAATATTTCTGGTTTGATCCTTTTAATTCAGAAGATTGGGCTGGGTTTGCCCTGACAGATGGAGTCTACGAACCTCTAAAATTAGATGCCCAAGGTCGATTTCTTAGCCAGCGGTTAGGGTTAACGTTGGTACGGTGGCAAGGCAGCTACAAGCAAGTAGAGGCGGTGTGGTTGCGCTGGGCTACTGTAGAGGGCGTATTACTACCAATGTCCCAAGAGCAGGCTGAACAAGAGCGGCAGCGCGCTGCACAAGAGCGGCAACGCGCTGAACAGGAACGGCAGCGCGCTGAACAGGAACGGCAACGCGCTGAACAAGCTGAAGCTAGGGTAGAGCAATTGGCAGCTAGATTGCGAGAAATGGGTGTTGAGCCATAGAGCGATCGCAACTCACTTTAATAGCAGGAAGTCGCTGGGGGAGCATGAACTACACTTGATGAACACCCTCTTAACTAGGAAAATCACTGATGAATCCAAATCTTTTGGAAAAACCAGCTAGCCAAGTAGCTGAACAGCGGTTAACTTTATCTGGAGTTACCTGGGAGCAGTATGAAATTCTACGATCAACTCTGGACGACTTTCCAGCAGTGCGAATGACCTACCTGGCAAGAACTCTGGAGATTTTTATGCCTTCTCCTGAGCATGAAATAATGAAAACAATGCTTGGTAGATTGATTGAACTGTACTCCATAGAGACAAATACTAGACTTTATGGCTGTGGTTCTACAACCTATCGCAAAAA
>JBGTCQ010000152.1:0-2908 GCA_041748755.1 Chroococcidiopsidaceae cyanobacterium
GAACTTGACGGGGATAACGCACTTGCTGCGGTCAGAAATTGGCGCACTCAGCTTAAGGAGTCTGATGGCGTAATCTTCTGCACCCCCGAATATGCTCATGGTGTGCCAGGCGTTTTAAAAAACGCACTTGACTGGATCGTGTCTTCAGGTGAGTTCATGGATAAACCCACTGCTGTAATTAGTGCATCTCCATCACCGGATGGTGGCGATAAAGCAAATGCCTCGCTCGTACAAACACTTAGGGTAATGATGGCGGAGATTGTTGCCGGAGCAACCCTGTGTATTCCTGCTGTTTCCGCTAAATTGAGTGATAAAGGCGAGGTAACAGATCCCGTGACAGCACAGGTACTTCAATCGTTACTCAATACTCTTGCTGGAACAATTAACAAGTGCTGATAGATTATTGCCAGTAGTCCAACACGGGATTGGAGCCGAACGACGAGAGGTTATCGCTTAGAGTTTCGGTGTTACCTGCATCGGCTCAATGCCGTTATGCTGCTCAAGTTATCGGTGGAGACGCAACCGAGAGCTTATCTGTTTGCATTTAGAATCAAATTGGCGTGAGGCTGTTGATAAAGTAGCGGTTTGAGGTTGGTAGTGGAGCGCAGTTTTAGAATTAGAGTCGAATTAGTTTTAGACCTCAACCGTTCATTCCATACTTCATGTAATGTTACGGCTGAAGGAGGAAACAGACATGAAAACGAATTCACTAAGAATCAACCAACTCTCAGAGTCAGCCTATAAGCGTTATCTCCAATACTTGTATGCACTCGACAGTTTGGACATAGAGACTTACGCTAAATTTTTAGCAGATGATTGCGAAATCCAGTCCAATAACGAGCCTCCTATGAAAGGTAAGGAAGCCGTTAGGCAAGGACTTGGGGCTTATTGGCAAAGCTTTAAGGAGTTAGAGCATGACCTACTGAATATCTACGGAACTGACCAGAACTATGTCCTGGAAGCCATCAATAACTACACTCGCTTAGATGGTCAGAAAGTTTCTATTCGCGCAGTAGCTTTCACAGATATCAATGAAGATGGCTTGGTAAAATCTGTGCGATTCTATACGGACACAACACCTGTGTTTGCGTAGCCGCAGCATAACAACTCCGCATCTTCTGGCTTCTCTATCACTAGAGCGATGGCTGTCTTGAATACTGACAACATAATGTGACAGTTAGTAGCTATAAGACATTAGACAGGAGCAAACTTGTGTCCGAAGAATTCAAAAACGGCGACAAAGTTGAGTGGAAAACATCACAAGGTACAACCACTGGCGTAGTGAAGAAGAAGCTCATCTCACCTACAGATATTAAAGGTCATCACGTCGCCGCCTCCCAAGATAACCCGGAGTACCTTGTTAAAAGTGAAAAAACAGGCAAAGAAGCTGCTCATAAGCCTGATTCTCTGAAAAAGGTAGAGGAGTAACGATTGTTATGAGTAGTGAGCATAAACCAGTCATTGATGAGTTTCATCAGACCGTTAATATGACCCCTAAAGAACTTGAGTCCTGGCTAGATACTGATAATTCCCTAGCAGTAGGACAAAAGGATGGAGACGACGAATCAGTCGGTCATAAATCTGGACGGCGGATTATTGAAATATTGCACAAAAAGCAAGATGAATACACTGAAGATGACTTAGCTCACATGAAGAAAGTCATTAGTTATGTCCACCGCCATAGCGCCCAGAAGCCATCAGGAGATGTTGAACATACTCGCTGGCGCTATTCTTTGAAAAACTGGGGACACGATCCACTTAAATAAAAATATTTTTGCCCAAGTCACTCATGAATCAGGCGATCGCGAACCTAAAAGAGCCGGAGCAGCTGGCGCTTACGGAACCTCTGCCCCTGACCCAGCACCCAGCGGCGGTGTACTTGTCCGCTCTAGCACCTTCTTCGCGGCGAACAATGCGATAGGCACTCAATACGCTCGCGTCGATGTTAACGAATGGCCAGTGCGATGCTATGACTCTGGACTGGTCAAAGCTACGCTACCAGCACACAGGAGCAAGACCCCATAATCAATCGCGCACGGGTATTTCTACAGTAAGCAGAGCGCCCTTGTGTTTCGCAGCCCTCTCCCTTGCTTGGGCAAGAATGTGATTAATCTTCCGCAGATGGTTGGGCGATCGCTCGATTGCCTCCGCTTGCCGCTGCCAAAGTTCCAGGCTACCAAGTGACACCTGCACGGAATCAGAAGTTTTTATCCAATGGATAAACATCTGTGCAAAAACCTCTGCTTTTACCTCCAGGCTGCACTCATTTTTACCTAATCCCTAGTTTTTTTTCAATCCGCCCAAGTTTCGTGAAAGCCCAATCACTTCGCTGCTGAGTTTGAGTTAAAGCAGTATTCATCTGCCACAAGTTCCACAGACTTAGCCCTAATGCTACTCCAAATCCAACTACTACCCGTTTCCCCCACTTACCGCTCCATGTCAAAACCTTGTTCTCGTTGAGCCGATTTACGGCTGGGATTATTTCTTTTTTCAAGGTGAGAATCTGCCTTGTTAATTCCTGCTTCGACTCCCTTAATTCTTTCAATTCCTGCTTGAGTTCTTTCAATTCGGTCGAGAGACTGATCGAGCTTTTCAACTGATGAGTTTGTTCTTGCGAGACTATCTGCAATAGCTCCAAGCTGTTCCCTAGCCTCTCGCAACTTTTCGCTAGATGCTCGATTGTTTCCGTTTTCGAGGCTAGCAGTTTCAGATGTTCTACGTTCGTCGTTGCCCATTGGTCTAATTCACCACTAAATAATTCAAATAGATGCTGCCACTCTTTTGGCGCATCCTCCACCAAAACTTTCAAATGCCCGATTGCTGCAATAATTAGGAAAAATTCTTCATCAGGGTCTATACCAAACTTGATGATTAGAGATAACACCCGATTAATATGTTCAGTTGACTC
>JBGTCQ010000153.1:0-19511 GCA_041748755.1 Chroococcidiopsidaceae cyanobacterium
GGCGGCAACTCGTAATTCCTGGAGCGTCCGCTCTGATTCCTCGTTGAGGACAACTCGTAAAGGGGCGGGCATCGGTGTCTATATTATCTGAAGATTCACGAACCTCTTCATCTTTCGTTTAATCTCGCCTTCCTACTTAGCAGATACGTTCGCAAGTTTCGTTAGTTTAATAATCATTGTCGTTACCTAGATTGAATGCACAGTCTTATTTACAAACAGCTTCTAAAGACACTTGAACATGAGATGCTTATGCAGCAACTCAAACAGATGACTGTCAAGAAAAGTCATTACAAGATTCAAGGTTATTTCTTCAACATTCACAAATAGACTTTAGTGCTACCTCTCCTCTATATCCAAGGGTAATTTCACTGAGGAGTTTGGCACGACTTCCGTGTTATCGCCAAATTACTTCAGTGATTGTACGGTGGTGTCGAATGGCTCATGTTTCTGTAAAGAGTTGTCCCGCACTTCACGAAATTAGGAGTGCGAGTAGCATTAGAATTACAAACTGGATTAAGGGCTTTTTGCCACCACTGAGGGTTTGATAATTTTTGTGATTACAATGAAATTACCCCTGTCAATAATCACTCAAATCCCTTGTTGGTTCAAAGTTTTGGGTTAAGTCTGCTCTAGACTTAATGTAGATACGTCGCTGGGTTTTGGGTCAGCATGATAACTGTGGCAGAAATTGGTAAGTTTCTTGGAGAAATCAATTTGCCTAAAGGAGTTCTTGCAGGTTTTGAGCAGGCAAAAGATTTTTTACAGAAAACGACGCAGCAAACGCAAGAATCACTAGCAACAACTGCTGAAAAAACAGTTACTACAATTACGACAGCGACTGACAAAGCGGTTGATACACTGAGTGCAACCGCTAAAGGAACATTTGAACAAACATTGCAAAAAGCTGACCAGATAAGTAATTTTACGTCTAATGCAATGCAAACTGCAATTAATGATTCCGTCAGTGAGTGGCTACAAACTCATCCCGTAGTCTTTCGATTGGTTCAATTGCTAGTTTGGGCGACTAATCACCCAATTTGGGGTGTGGTGATGCTCCTTTTTACTTTTGCGATCGCCTGGAGTTTAATCAAAGCAATTAGTCGCCTAATTGAGACAGCTTGGTTGGCACTACTGCAAGCGCCATTTAAGCTCACTCAGGCTTTATTTGGAGTTAGTGCTAAATCTTTGGGTAAGTTTAAGGGTAAACAAACTGAAACTCTAGTTTTACAGAATTCAAATTCTCAACCAATTCCCCAGGATAATCAACGAATAGGAGAAATTTTTCATAGACTAGAGGCAATTCAAAATGAGCAGAGCGAACTTTTACAAGAAGTAGCAGCAATCCTGGCTTCAGACAATATCGATATAAAAATTTAACCCGCTGCGATCGCCTCTGCAAATCGCCAAAATATAACTTAATGGCTAAACAACGTCTCGACACCTTACTCGTAGAACTTGAGTTATGCTCCTCTCGTCAACAAGCCCAACGGCTAATTCAGGCAGGGGAAGTGAATGTGAATCAGCAAATTATTGACAAATCTGGTACGGAAGTTGAAACAACAGCACAGATTCAGATTAAGGAGCGATCGCCCTACGTTTCTAGAGGTGGGGAGAAACTTGCTAAAGCTTTAGAGTCCTTCTTAATTCCTATAGCAGGACGAATTTGCTTAGATGGTGGCATTTCTACAGGTGGCTTTACAGATTGCCTATTACAAGCTGGAGCAAAACGAGTTTACGGTATTGATGTCGGCTACGGACAAGTTGATTGGCGCTTACGTAACGATCCACGGGTTGTTTTGAGAGAACGCACCAATCTACGCTATCTCCAGCCTGCTGATTTGTACGGAGACGCACAGCCTGCTGAATTAGCAGTGGTGGATGTTTCATTTATTTCCCTAACTAAAATTCTGCCTGCTTTGTTGCAACTGCTGGTACCTCCCCGCGAGGCGGTGTTACTGGTGAAGCCGCAGTTTGAAGTCGGGCGATCGCGTGTGGGTAAAAAAGGCGTTGTGCGTGATCCTCACGATCAAGCTGATGCAATTTTCCAGGTGTTGCAAGCCGCCCAACAGCTAGAATGGCAATATCGCGGTTTAATGTGGTCGCCCTTGCAAGGACCAGCCGGAAATATTGAATACCTTTTATGGTTGGGAATGGATATTAATACTCCAACGCCCGATCTAGAGACGATTACCCAAATTACCCAGGCTGCCCGGAAGCAATTTACTTCAGTGTAGCGGCAATACTTTTCTGGTTATACTTATTACTGCTGTCAATAAAGTTTTGTTACTTTTGGCAGTTTTGCGCCTATTTTTGAGTTATTATTTCTATAATGGAAGTGGTGCTGTCGATAAAATTTTGGCACGCATTTCCATTTTAACATAAATACATCGTATAGCAAAAGCGAAGCAGTGTCAACACTTTTAACAAAATTTTCGTTAAGTTTATTAAAGTTTTTAACTAAATATAATACCGCTAGTCCAGTTGCCCTAACTCCTGGCGGAGGCGATAGAGAATCGTATTTGGTTCCACTTGATTAAGAATCTCTTGAATCACCGTGCTAGCTCCCAGTTGCCCCCAAGTACAACCGCGTTCTAGATATACCTGAGCTGCCCGACCTACAGTATAAGCTCCATAACCAGCGATACCACCTTGAGTAATCGCAGCGCCAGCGTAAGCAGACAAGTTAAATGGATTCTCACCACTAGCGATCGCTGCTGTACTCTTTCCCAACCCCAAAACTAAACTGCTGCCCAGTTCTCCTAGCAACAAGCCTCCAGAACTAAATAGAATTGTTTTTAATAACTTTGCAGCTTCGTAGCCTGTCATTGGTAAACCATACAAGCGTGCCAGAGAACGGATTAAAGCCAAGTCTGCCACAACTCCGCCCAACAAATCTAACAAGGCAATTGGGTTAAGACCGACTGCCAGAGCTTTGTATTTGGTATATTGCCAGATTAAATCTTCGGCTTCTGTGTTACGTAGATCGATAGTTTTGTGAGCGATCGCCACCTCAGCCTCCTGCGCTTGGATCAGGGCATTCAGTGCCAAGAGCGATCGCCCCTCTCGATTAAGAATGTCAAGAATTTGCTGCTTCAACTCATCTACCTGCGGCGGTAGTGTTTCCCATTCATAAGTAACTTGACCATCGGGCCATTCAACCCGTACTTCCAGAGGAGCAGGTTCCGCCGCAACCATGACAATTTCATCTGGGAGTAGCACATCAATTACCTTGATTTGACTATGACCACGAGTACCGCCAGCACCGATCTGGCGGAGATTTTGGTAAATAGCTTGTCGGTCTGTGTCTGGATACAGGTCGATTTTATTAAACACTAAAATCAAGGGCTTCTGAGCTTGCCGCAGTTCACAAAGCGCTTGATACTCAGTTCGCGTAATATCACCAGCCACCACAAACAAAATCAAGTCAGCTTGACGCGCCACATCTCGTGCCATTTGCGCTCGTGTTTCACCCTCAATCTCATCCAATCCAGGTGTATCAATCAACTCTACCTGCACTTTCCCACTGGCATTGGGTGTCCACCGCACAGAACGAGGCCACTGAGTTACACCATTAAGTGGTCCAGTTTGCAAAATCTTCTGTCCCAGCAAGGCATTTAAAACCGCTGATTTGCCGCGACTAACCAAACCAAACGCAGCAATCCGAATCACGGCATAGTCTAGCTTGTTCAATGTGGAAGTCAAAACTTCTAGTTCAGGTTTCAGCGCCGCTTGCAGCTCTAAGTTTGAGGACTTAGTAGGGCGGTGGCTACGCAGATACGAATACCAAGACAGCGCCTGTCGCAGACTAGCACGAGCGCGGTTTAAGTGAGATTCTTGCTGATTGTTACGCGCTGGGGATGTCTGATGCCGACTGGCGGTATTAGATTGGGGCGATTGCGAATGACTCAAGGTTAGACAGGAAAAGACAGGCTATAGATCCATTTTGCGCTAATCCTAAATCTGTCGTGGTTCTATATTAAATTTGTTTGTAAGTGTGAGGTGTTATATCCCTATGAAGGTGTTCATAATATTCAGGACTTATGCACTTGGCTCCAGGAAATGAATTTCCTGGCTGAAAGCTGAAGTCAGTTTTAACTGACTTTGAGTGCTCAATTAACCCGTTTGAACGGGTTTTCGCTTTAAGTCGGAACTTGACACGGCAACTGTGTAAGTCCTGATCATCTGATGCCTATGGTGGGCTGACACTCATATACTCGCTACCACTAACTCTAAAGCCTACGCACCGCTGCGTCACTTAACATTGCACTTTGAGCAGGTTACGAAAAAAATTCTTGGCAGTGTTTTCATCTTGTCTACTCTGTATTAGAATATGCGAGATGTTATCTACACAATCAACTGTCCACCACAAAATAGTCTAAGCTTGCTGTTGATAGAAACATTTTGTCCAAGCGCCATCTCTCACCAACTTGAGAGTATTCGCCACAGGGTCGATTAGTAAGGTCTGCCTAGATTTCGGACGTGAGCGCTGAATATTGGATCTGGCTACTAAACCCTGCTCAGGTTTTATTTTGCGCTTGTTATAAAACTTGCACTAAGACAAAGGACGAAAGAAGAGGGATGCAATAGCACATAGGCATCACCTTTTGTTAACTGTCGATACTCAAGGAAATCACTATCCACCATGCGGATTCTAATTGTTGAAGATGATAAGCGAATTGCAGATTCGCTGGCAGAAGCTCTTACCGATCAGCATTATGTCATTGATATTGCCAGTGATGGTCAAGCAGGTTGGGAGTTTGTAGATAGCTTTACTTATGACTTGTTATTGCTAGATGTAATGCTGCCAAAGCTAGACGGAATCAGCCTTTGCCGCCAACTGCGATCGCAGGGCTATCGAATGCCAATTCTCTTATTAACTGCCAGGGATACCACCACTGATCAAGTCACGGCGCTAGATGCAGGTGCGGACGATTATGTTGTTAAACCCTACAAGCTACAGGAATTAATGGCTCGGATTCGAGCCTTACTGCGCCGAGGTAGTTCGACCTTGCCTCCTGTTTTAGAGTGGGGAAACTTATGCCTCGACTCTAGTACCTGTGACGTGACTTACAAAGCTCAACCCGTACAAATAACCGCGAAGGAGTATCGTCTATTAGAACTTTTCCTGCGCCGTGGCTGTCGTGTATTTAGCCGTAGTGCAATTTTAGAAAACCTTTGGTCTTTTGAAGAACCACCCGGGGAGGATACGATTAAGGCTCACATTAAGCGCTTGCGGCAAAAACTGAAAGTGGTAGGGGCACCGGATGACTTTATTGAAACAGTTTACGGGCTGGGTTACCGCCTCAAACCGAATCCCTAAGCAACAGATGTTTGCATTCCTCCGCTTGCGCCTCCTGCTGTCCTACTTGGTGGTGATGGCAACGATTTTGGCGACATCTGGTACAGCAATGTATGTTTTTTTAACCCGCAGTCTTGAGCGACAATTGAATAGCCAGCTACTAACTTTGGCCCAAGCGGCTGTCCCCAGTTTAGAGACTGTTGAAAACGAGGGTCTCCAAAACCTGAATCAAGAACTACCCTGGCGCGAGCTATTCCAACGCAATCAAAGCTTGGAATGGTTCAAGGTTGATGGCAAATTACTGGCTAGAGAAGGGACTATCTTCTCGACTTTACCTCTAAAAAAAGGCTCCCAAGTTATCCAAAACCAAGGTCAGGTTCGCACTCTGACGATTTCAGTGTACGCCGATAGACCAGACCAAAAAACACTGCAACTACAAGGCTATATTCGAGCCAGTGAATCCACCGCACAAATGGAAGCAGTATTGAGGAAACTTGGCTGGGGGTTAAGTTTAGGAGGAACAATGGCTTTAGTTCTCAGTGGTATTGGCGGTATGTGGTTAACCCAGCAGGCTCTTGAACCGATTGAGCAAAGTTTTCAACGGCTAAAACAATTCACTGCCGATGCCTCTCACGAGCTACGTAATCCCCTGACAGCGATCAGTATTGCTACCGAGGTGATGCAGAGCCATCCAGAGCGAATTCATCCTATGGATGCCAAAAAGTTAGTAGCGATCGCCAGCGCCACCGATCAGCTAACCCATTTAGCTGAGGACTTACTCTTCCTAGCTCGCACAGATGCAGCAGTAGCGCCTCTAGATTTGGAGTGGACAGCTGTCCCTTTAGCGGAAATTCTGCAAAAGTTAGGGCAACTCTTGGAGTATCAAGCTGAAGCTAAGGGAATTACTATCACATCTCGTTTGCTAGATGGCATCAGCGTGAATGGCGAAGCTACCCTACTGACTCGCTTGTTTGCCAACTTATTTGAGAATGCTCTTAAATACACGCGGAAGGGGGGGAATATAGTCGTTTCAATGACCAAAGACAAGCAGTTTATCGTTGTTCGTGTAGAGGACACTGGGATGGGAATCGCTCCCGAACATCTGCCTTTCATTTTCCAGCGTTTTTGGCGAGCTGACAAAGCTCGATCTCAACGGGTAGAGGGTTCAGGATTGGGATTAGCGATCGCTCAAACTATTGCTCAACACCATAGAGGGAAAGTTACAGTCACAAGTCAGGTGGGGGTTGGTAGCTGTTTTCAGGTATACCTGCCGCTGACTTAATTAAGCTGTGACGCAGATAATTTGCATAGTTATGTCGCAGAGGATGTAGAGTCAAATTCTCGCCTGCACCTGATTAATTCATCTCCTCCTCTCAGATTTGTCTCGAGTTTGTCACTTTTTAAACCTAAGCTCAAAAGCAAGTTTAGGAATAAAGAACCTGTACTTTACTACACCCCTGCGGTTAGTAGCGGGAGGATGTCAAGTTTGTTATGCCTCACTAGAGATTAGGCACAACAAAGCACTGGTACCCTGTGAGACTTAAGTAATGACACGGTTATCTTTGAGCCAAAAGTCTTCATCCGTTAGTTGGTCAAACTTCTTGACAACTAGGATGGGCAAATTCTCCAATTCTGTAAGGCGATCGCTGCCATTTCTTGTAGGTGGTGCCTTAGCAGCTACGCTGTTCCTTTGGCAGGCGCTCATAGCACAAGAGCGTGCTTACATTGAGCAGGAAACTCAATTAGAAGCAGCCAGTGTAAAAAACGAGCTTACAGCCCTAATGGAATCTCGAATTCAGGTGCTGGTTCGCATGAGCGAACGCTGGGAGCGGCGGGGAAAGACACCCAAGAACGAGTGGGAATTTGAGGCGGGGCTGAATCTTCGAGACTTCAAGGGGTTTCAGGCAATCGAATGGGTAGACCCTTCGTTTCATCTGCGCTGGCTTGTGCCGCTAGAAGGGAACAAGGCTAGCCAAACTAAAGATCTGTCACGGATTGACTTTGCGGAATATATCCGCAACTTAGTAGCTAATTTGTTCTGTTCATACGAACTTAGGGCAAATACCATTGCTCTTAAAATAAATGTCGATAATGTTTTACTGGACATTAATGCAGCAATTCCTTGTGGGTTGATTATCAATGAACTTGTTGCAAATTCCTTGAAATATGCTTTTTCAGCAGGCAAAGAAGGTGAACTTTGTATTGAATTTAGTTCAGATAAGGATAGTAATTTTATCCTAATTGTTAGTGATGATGGGGTTGGGTTTCCCAAAGATTTAGACTTTCAAAATACTAAATCATTAGGATTGCAATTAGTCAATGCTTTAACTGAACAGCTAGAAGGTACTATCGAGCTTCACAACCATATTGGCACAAAATTCATAATTACATTTACAAGAAAAATTTATAGAGAAATAGAATAATCAAATGAGCATCCCAAAGATTTTAATAGTTGAAGATGAAAGAATTGTAGCCAAAGATATCCAAATTAATCTGGAACAGTTGGGATATGCAGTTCCTGCGATCGCAGGAACTGGAGTACAAGCTATTAACAAAGCAGCAGAGACTTACCCAGACTTAGTGCTGATGGATATTAACTTAAAAGGAGAAATGGACGGTGTGGAAGCTGCCAGACAAATTCATAATCTTTTCAATATTCCGGTAATCTATCTTACTGCTTATTCAGATGACAAAACCTTGGAGCGAGCGAAGCTAACAGATCCACTTGGTTACATATTCAAACCTTTCAAAGCAAGAGAGTTACATGCCACGATTCAAATGGCTCTTTCTAAACATCGGATGGAGAAGAGATTAAAAAAGAATGAACAATGGCTTGCCGCAGTCCTCAAAAGTATCGGCGATGCCCTAATTGCTACCGATATCAAAGGCTTAGTAACTTTTGTAAATCCTGTTGCTGAAGCATTGACGGGTTGGAAGCAATCAGATGCTTTAGGTAGAGATGCAACAGAAGTATTCCATATTCTTAATAGCGAGACTCGTACAAGAATTGAGAGTTCTGTAACCAAAGTTCTTCAGCAAGAAGTAGTTAATGTTCTAGTAGAAGAAATCCTACTTATTACTAAAAACGGCACAGAAATACCAATCGCTGAGTGTGCTGCACCCATTCAAGACGACACAGGAGATATTACGGGTGTAGTTTTGGCCTTCCGGGACATTACTCAGCGCCAGCGGGCAGAAGCAGAAATTCGTAAGGCTTTAGCAAAAGAAAAAGAACTTAACGAACTCAAATCTCACTTTGTCTCTACCACCTCCCACGAGTTCCGCACTCCATTAGCGACGATCTTATCATCGGCTGAATTGCTGGAACATTACGGGCACAAATGGGTTGAGCAGAAAAAATTTGAACATTTACACCGCATTCAAACTGCCGCCGAAAGTATGGCTCATCTCGGTGCGATCGCCGTGAAGAGTCAAGTCGGGGTTGGAACAACATTTACAGTCACTATTCCATTGCACAACTGGGTATCAACAAATGACAACAATTCTAGTAATTGAAGATCAACCATCAGTCCTAGCCAACCTTCTAGAACTCCTACAAGAGGAGGGGTTCAACGCCGTTGGCTTTGAAAGAGGCTTCACCGGCATGATGTGGGCTCTCGAACATGTCCCAGATGTGATTATTTGTGACATCATGATGCCAGGTATGGACGGTTATAATGTCCTGAGCGAGTTGAACAATTATCCTGCCACAGCGACGGTGGGTTTTATTTTTCTCACCGCCAAAGCCGACCAATCCTCTAGACGCGAAGGTATCGACTTGGGCGCAGACGTTTATCTTACCAAGCCGTTTAGGCGAACTGCACTGCTAAAAGCGATCGCTGATTGTTTAAAAAAACAGGCAGAAGTTAGGCAAGCCCTAAATCTTATTGGATATTAGGAATTGTCAGAACTGAATTTTCTGTGATTAGGATTGCCTGCTTTTTTGTCCCAAGTTTTTCACTTTTTAGGTATATCTTCAAAATAGTACCAGCTCATGCCATTTTGAATTTTGACAGTCTTAGTTTAAGACAGTTTCAGCAATTCAAATGTTGCAATAACCAAATTTGTTACTAGCTCTTGTACCGCTTTTAACTCAGCAGCTGTCTAAACACTTTTTAATAGATCCTATTGTTGATCAGATTAGAGGTGGAAATGAAACTCAAATCTTTCTCAACTCCGAGATGAAGGAATCAGCTCTACATGAGTTACAAAGCTTTGAAGAAGACCTCAAGTTTGAAAGCTTAATCCACAAAACTCCTCAACTTTCTTCAGAGGCAATGGAAGAGCAAGTGAAATACAAGGCAGCTGCGATCGCCGAGGAATACCACAATAAAGGTGATAGTGCTATTAGTAATGTTTTCGCTGACTTACTAGCACTTGTAGCTTTTGGTTTGTTAATCTTTACGAGTCAGCGAGAGATCATCATTTTGAAGTCCTTTATGGATGATATTGTACATGGTCTCAGCGATAGTGCTAAGGCTTTTATCATCATTTTGTTCACAGATATGTTTGTAGGTTTCCACTCACCACATGGTTGGGAAGTTATTCTTGAAGGATTAGCAAGTCATCTGGGTCTTCCGGCAGATAGAAACTTGATATTTCTATTTATTGCTACATTCCCAGTCATTTTGGACGCAATATTTAAGTTTTGGATTTTCCGATACATGACTATGTTAGCTCCTTCAGCAGTAGCCACCTACAGAAATATGAATGAGTAACCCTCCGACTTTATCCAAGTTTTCCTTGAGGTGATACCAATCCAAAATGTTAATGAGTCTTTAATTTAGCTAATGTGGCGTGAAAACCTACTTGATACACCACTATACTTTCTAAAAGTAGGCGATCGCGCCAGAACAAATATTTATAGAAATTAGATCAGCATAGTTACTTCCCCAGTATCTAGATCGTAACGACCACCAACAATTTTTAGTTTGCCTTCTTGGATCATTTGCGTCAGCATTACTGAAGTTCCTCGCAACAGTTCAACTTGATACTGAACGTTGGCTGCGACTGCATTCTCAACTGCATCGCCCGATTTGCCTTTTACCCTAGCTACAGCTGGTTTGATATCCTCAACAAAAGTGCCAATTCTACCAGGAAGTGGATCACCTTTTACCGCCGCCGCTACTGCACCACATCTTTCATGACCCAAAACCACAATCAGCTGAGAACCTAGTACCGCTGTAGCGAATTCCAGGCTGCCTACAGCCGTAGGACTTACAACATTACCAGCTATGCGAACTACAAATAAATCCCCAAACCCCTGATCGAAGACAATTTCCGCAGGTACTCTAGAATCAGCACAGCCAAGTATCGACGCAAATGGATACTGAGCAGTAGCAGTTTCTTGCAAACGCAACTTTGATTGGTTAGGGCTTTGAGGCTTTCCCTCTACAAACCGTTTATTCCCCTCAATCAGACTTTTTAAAGCAGCATCAGGACTAATTGGTTGAGGTTTTTGTGCAAGAATAGATGGTTTTTGAGCGACAGCTTGCTGTGCATTCCAAAGTCCAGTCCCAGCAGCAGTCGCCGCTATACCAGTTCCTCCCACACCTAACCACTTCAAGAGATCGCGCCGACCAACAAATCCATTAATCCGACTCATTACTTTACCTCCATGAATTAAATCAAACTGATGACAGCTTTGTTATCAAGAGGAATATACCAGAAGAAGGATAGAGGAGGATGTTACAGTTTGAGAAGGTTTTCTGGGGGTAGTTCCAGAGCGATCGCGCCCAGTAGCCCTTTACGAAAATCAGTCAATAGATGCCGTGCTGTGCGTTCGACATCTCCTTGATTGCGATGGAGAGCCAAATTGTGCAAGTAGTCTTCGCCTGTAACTGGTGTGGGGTCTAATTGGTAACGCAAATGTAAAGGATTTTCTGGTGATATAGCTGTAGCATCTAGTTGTTTGAGCAAATCAACCAAGGTAGCTGCTACTCGTTGGTTATCGTAAGCTGCATCACCAATATCGTCACAAATGGCTAACTTCAGGGCAGCTAATTGATTATCTAACTTCGCAGGAATAACACCAGGAGCATCTAATAACTGCAACTGCTGCGAAATTCGTACCCAACGCAACTGCCGCGTCACACCAGGACGCGCAGCACTTTCTACTACTCGCCGCTTCAACAGCCGATTGATTAGTGCTGATTTGCCAACATTCGGAAAGCCGATAACTACGGCGCGGACTGGACGGGGTAACATACCGCGACTTTTTCGCCGTTGATTAACCTCTACCCCAGCTTTAAGCGCCGCCTGTGCCACAGCTATTACACCTTTACCATCCTGGGCATTGGTGAAATAAGGCTCCTCACCCTGCGCCTTAAACCACCTCAGCCACAATTGCTGTGCCTGAGGCAGAATCATATCCACCCGATTCAGCACCAATACCCGCGCCTTACTACCTACCCACTGCGTAACTTGAGGATGATGAGTTGCCAAAGGAATTCGGGCATCCCGCACCTCCAGCACCACATCTACAAGCTTCAGCTGTTCTAAGAGCGCCTTCTCAGCTTTGGAAATGTGACCTGGATACCATTGGATAGGAGGAGTTGTCATTAGAGAGTGGGGGAGCAGAGAGCAGGGGAGATATATTTCTAACCCCTAGTCCCTCCCTAGTTTAAGGAACAATCAGAACTGGGCAAGGGGAAAGGTTAATTACTCGGTTGGTGATGCTATCAGTTAGCCCTTCTTCAGTTAAACCGAGTCCTCGGCAACCCATAACAATTAAATTTGCGCTAATTTCATCAGCAACATCACAAATTATAAAGGCAGGTTTGCCTTCGCGTTCAATGGTTTCAGTCTGAATTCCTTGCTCAGTGAACAGAGATTGAGCGTTTTGGAGCAGTTGGGCAACTGCATCTGGTGATGCCATTACCTCGGAACTAGGCGGCTCATCTGAGTCCGCAGTTTCCACTACTGACAGCAGTACTAAGCGACTGCCGTACTTTTGCACGACATCAACAACTACGTCAGCTGCTTCTCGTGCATCCCGGCTTTGATCAATCGGAAATAAAACAGTCTTAAACATTGTAGGCATCTCCGATACCCTGGCTCCGGTAAAATGTGGACGGCGCTAAACGATTGACTTGAACAAAAACACAATCAGGAGGTTGATGCTGTGTCCAAAAAAACTCTAGCAAATTTATCATCGTCAGATTTATCAGGTAAACGTGCACTGGTACGAGTAGATTTTAATGTGCCAATGGACAACCAGGGCAACATCACAGATGATACTCGCATCCGCGCTGCCTTACCCACAATTCAGGATTTAATGCAGAAAGGAGCGAAAGTTATTCTAGTCAGTCACTTCGGTCGTCCCAAGGGTGTGGATGATAAACTGCGCCTTACTCCAGTTGCCAAGCGACTTTCAGAATTGCTTGGTCAAGAAGTGATCAAATGCGATGACTGCATCGGTGATGAGGTCGCCAGTAAGGTGGCAGCGATGCAAAATGGAGGCGTAATGTTGCTGGAAAATGTGCGCTTCCATCCAGAGGAAGAGAAAAATGACCCGGAATTCGCCAAACAGCTAGCAGCAAATGCTGATGTGTATGTGAATGATGCCTTTGGGACAGCACACCGCGCCCATGCTTCTACTGAGGGCGTTACTCACTATCTCAGACCTTCTGTTGCTGGGTATTTGATGGAAAAAGAATTGCAGTACCTACAAGGCGCAATTGAAAATCCCCAACGCCCCTTAGCAGCAATTATTGGTGGCTCTAAAGTTTCCAGTAAGATTGGCGTGATTGAAACGCTGTTGGACAAGTGTGACAAGCTGCTACTAGGCGGCGGGATGATTTTCACGTTCTACAAAGCTCGTGGTCTGAATGTGGGTAAGTCGCTGGTGGAAGAAGATAAGCTGGAACTAGCAAAGTCGCTAGAAGCTAAGGCGAAAGAACGCGGCGTTGATTTGCTGTTGCCGACAGATGTGATAGTGGCTGATAAGTTTGCCGCCGATGCGAATGCCCAAACAGTGAGCGTTGAAAATATCCCTAGTGATGGAATGGGTCTGGATATTGGTCCTGATTCAGTGAAGACGTTTCAGGATGCCCTGAAGGATTGCAAGTCAGTGATCTGGAATGGACCAATGGGTGTGTTTGAGTTCGATCAGTTTGCTAAAGGTACAGAAGCGATCGCCTATTCTCTTGCAGACCTCACAAAGCAAGGCGCTACCACCATTATCGGCGGCGGCGACTCAGTAGCAGCTGTGGAAAAGGTAGGTGTAGCTGAACAAATGAGCCACATCTCCACTGGCGGCGGCGCTAGCCTGGAGTTACTAGAAGGTAAGGAACTTCCTGGTATCGTGGCACTTGATGATGCGTAATTGATTAGTCATTAGTAAGAGCGCTATTGATTAGTCATTAGTCCTTAGTAAGAACGCTCCATCGCCGTGCAGACGACCTTAAGCGCAAGTGACGTGAGCTAAGTACTAATGACCAAAGACTAATGACTAATGACTCTTTAGCTCTTCAGCTAATGTACCTTGGGGTAGAAGGCACTGTTTAGCTTTGCCACGTAGGATGCGTTTCAGCTTTGAATTTACAGACGGCGTTGGTGGTTCACTGGCGCATCACAAAACCTTACAAAAGACAACGACGAGGAATTTTATATGCAACGGATGTTCTCAGCTTTAAAGCAAGCAGTTCGCAAAAGCGTTTTAGTTCTGGGTTTGATTATGTTGGTGTCAGGTTTATTCGTTAGTCAGCCGAGTTTAGCAGCAACCCCAAATCAGAAGCTGGTTCAGCAGCAAAATAGAGAACAAGACAGTCAAGACGCTAATCAACGAGAACAGGCTTACGAAGAACAAGTAGAGGCAGCTAAAGATCCTGACAAGGTTTACGAAGAAAATCTCAAAGAAGAAAGAAGAGAAAATCCAGGTGAGGGCGTAGTACAAAAAACAGTAGAAGGAGCAGAAAAACTGGTTGACAAGGTAACTGGCAACGATTAAAGGCAATATTGTATGATCATCGCGCCGTTGCCAGGTTAAAGAACGGCGCGAGAATTTCCTTAAATCTCTTCGGACTACAACTCTGTCTCACTGTGGTGAGGGGGTGGCAGCGTCAGACGGCGGCTCAACTATAGGTGCTGGAGTAGAATCCTCTGCTGTAATGTTGAGTTGATAATCAACTGGTTCTGATGCCGTCGAGACGACGACAAACTCATAAAAACCTTTTTCTGGCAGTATTGTTGATAAAGTACGACTAGTTGAGTCTTCAAGTAAAATTTTATTGCCACTGGGAGAATAGATAGAAAGCAAAACTTGCGGGTTTGCTTGCAAATTAAGGTTCAGAAGTTGATCTTTGGCAAGCCCAGCAATATAGACTTTCCCCTCGCCTGGCTTAAGAGTGCCGCTGACTTGGTTGCCAATAGCCCCTGACTCAAACACAATCCTTTCAAAAGCAGTTCCAGCAAGTATGTCCTTAAGTTTTTCAGCTGCTAAGGCATGCCAAACTTGACCAATAGGCTGTTTAAGGAAATTCTTGCCCCGCTGCTGAGGAAATAGCTCAAAAAAGGCAGCATCGGCTAGATCGTACAAAGCGCGACTACTGACGTACCGCTTGTTGACTTGTGCTTCCCAGCGATCGCGATCTTGTGCTGTATAAGTACCCAGAGTGCGCCGTGCTGCTAAATTCAGTGACTCTAGCTGATTCAGTAATTCATCTGCTGTCTTGTCCCATTCTGCCCGCAATGTAGCATCTTCTGGACTACTGCTAAGGTTACGCCCGCGTTGATTCGGGTACTTGTCCCAAAAAGCTTGATTTACTAGAGCAGCATAGAATTTGTAGTTAATACCCTGTTGCTGGATGCGATCGCGCAACCGTTCCTTTCGATTTTGTTCTTCAACTGAGAACACAGACGGTTCTACTATTGGTGTTGGCAATGTAGGTTGCGGCGTTATCTCCTCTTGAGGAGGGATCGATGACTGCAACCAGCGATTAGTTGCCCACCATCCCACACCAGCTGCACCAATCAATAGCAGGAACACCAGTAAGATTTTTCCTAGAGGAGAGGTACTCGAAGCAACAATTGGCGCTGGTTGTGATATCGGCAACGCATAGTGAGGAGGTGCTACAGCTAAGGTTGCTTGCGTCTTGGGCGGCGCGTAGGAGGCAGTATTGCTGCTAGTGAGTGCCTGGTGGACTTGACGGGCGGATTGGAAGCGATCGCCTATGCGTTGAGACAGCATTTTATCTAACACACGTCCCAGAGTTGGGCTGAGGTTAACTTGATTACGCCAGTTCCAATTCAAGGTATACTCATCAATCAGTTCTTGAGGTTCTGTGCCTGTCAGTAACACCAGCACCGTTGCTGCCAACGCATATAAATCGCTGTGGGGATACACCACCCCCGTCTGCATTTGTTCATGAGGGGCATATCCTACCTTGCCCATTAAAGTTACTGGTGAAGCACTACCACCCGGCTGGCTGAGTTGCGAGGCAATTGCAGCTAGTTGTTTAACAGCCCCAAAATCAATTAGCACTGGCAGATAGTCAGAACTGCGAAGAATAATATTATCTGGGGAGATATCCCGGTGAATTACTCCTAGCGAGTGAATGTACTCCAACACGGGCAGGAGTTGGAGCAGCAACTGGGTTACTTCTATCTCGTTAAAACACATCCCCTGTTGTTTGCGGGCATCTAATAAAGCATAGTAAGTTTGACCCTCCACATAGTCCTGTACCAGAAACAAGTATCCTTTACCATCTAGATTCACGCGGAACAATTCGCGGAAGCGAGGAATTTGAGGATGTTGCAGCTTGTAGAGAACACCTGCTTCGCGCTCAAACAGTTCTTCCGCCTTCTGTAATCCATAGGCGCTTTGAACTTGAGGGGCAAATTCTTTTAAAACACAATATTCTCTAAATCGGTTAGTATCTTCGGCTAAATAAGTGCGTCCAAAGCCACCCTGCCCTAATTGACGAATAATCCGATAGCGATCGCCTAACAGCAGCCCTGACTGAACTCCTGCCTCTACAACAGCCAGTTTTTCACCACAGTATAAACAAAAGCGGCTGCCAGGAGAATTTTGGTGTCCTTGAGAGCAATATTGGGACATGGTGTGGGGCGAGGGAAGATAAATATTTCTCTTATCTAATGATCTCCAGTTTCTGGTTGACTGACTTTATCGGCGGCGATCGCATACCAAATTTGACCAAATGTTGTTTGGTTAAGTTTCTCACGCCGTTGCTGGGGAAATAGCTGATAAAACTTTTGATCTGTTTGTTCTCTTAGTTGCTCTATCGTATAACCCCGCTCACCAGAGTTAGCTTGCCGTTTCCAGATTTCGTAATTCTGTTGACCATAACTGCCTAATTTGCGACGAGCCGCTGTACTGAGTTGAGCTTGCTCTAGTTTATTTAGCAACTCGTCAGCAATGTTATACCAATCGCTGCGTAAATTGGCATCATTTGGAGCAGGTTTAAGGCTGCGTCCTTGTAACTCTGGGTGTTTCCTATGAAATAAATCATCAACTAGGGTAATAAAGAATCTAGCTTTAATTCCTAGAGCTTGTTGGCGACTCAACAGTTTATTTATTTGTTCAGCCGTAGTGGTGGTATCAGTCCGCACTTGCACAGGCAATAACTGTGTTGAACGCAGCACTGAATTCACCATTGCCCAAGCATTCATGCCCATGAACCCAACCAAGCCAACACCAGCAATTTTAATTACCCAAGGGCGCAACCAGCTTAAATAAGGGGTAGGTGTGATGATGACTTGTGTACTTCCTCCCTGCTGAGGGCTGTAGCTAGGCGGAGGTTCGGGTTTTGACCCCACAAAGTTAATGGTACGTATTTGGGAGTTGGTTGATGGTGGTGTAGTAGTTGGTGACTGTAAAGCTTGCAGAACTTCTGAGGCGGATTGGTAGCGATCGCTCGGTTTATCAGCCAACATTTTCTGCAACACTGTTTCTAGTTGCGGGCTGACTTTAATTTCCCTTCTCCACAGCCAACCCTGATAGTTGTCATACAGTTCTTGTGGCTCCTTCCCTGTCAGCAACACTAATGCCGTCACCGCTAAGGCATACAAGTCGCTACTAGGAAAAACGAGTCCTTGTAGCATCTGTTCCTCTGGAGCGTATCCTTGCTTGCCCAATCGCGTTGGAATTTGACCTAGCTGAGTAAACCTGGCAACAATTGCTGCTACTTGTTTGATTCCCCCAAAATCAATTAGCACTGGTAGTCCGTCAGAACGTCTCAAAATAAGATTATCTGGGGATATGTCTCGATGAATTACTCCTTGAGAGTGGATATAAGATAAAACTGGGATTAAGTGACATATCAGCTGAGTAACATCTACTTCCCTCAACCGTCGGGACTTTAACAACTCGCAATAAGTTTCACCTTCTACGTAATCTTGCGCCAAGAACAGACAGCTGACTCCCTCTGCCAGTTCAGTCTGAAAAAACTCCAGAAATTTCGGTAGTTGAGGATGGTCAAGTTTATGCAGCGCCCCAGCTTCGCGCTCAAATAACTCTTTTGCTTTTTGGAGAGCGCGTTCCCCTTGAACTTGGGGAGCAAATTCTTTCAGAACACAGCGTTCATTGAAGCGATGGAGATTTTCTGCTAAATATGTGCGTCCAAACCCACCAGCCGCGAGTTGGCTAATGATGCGATAACGCTTTTCTAGAATATGCCCCACACTCAACCAGAGTGGTTCACCGCAAGAGATACAAAAGCGGCTTCCCATCTGATTTTCGTGTCCTTGAGCGCAATAGAGTTGCACCATACTGTAAAGATGAATTAATTATTCACGGCAGTTGCAACGAAGAGCGAACTTCCAGTATCGTAATCTTAATTTTGTCATTCACGAATAGGGAGACAATGCGGGAACAAAGTCACCGGGCGATCGCCGCGTTTCAAGAATTCCTCACCACACCCCTTGAGGCACAACTGGAACGCTGTCAGCATACCTCTCCAGAATCAGTTGCCCTGGCTTTGTTCCACGATGTTGCTGCTACTGTACCCGCTTACAAAGCTTTTTTGCGAGAACATAATATAAATCCCGCAGCCATTCAGACTATTGAGGATTTCAAAAAACTGCCGCTGATTACAAAAGAAAACTACCTGCTGCGTCAAACACTGGCAGACTTGTGCCGCAACGGGCAAATCGATACGTGCGACATGATTGCTGGTTCGTCGGGTTCTACAGGTAAGCCCACGTTTTGGCCCCGCTTCATTACAGACGAACTCCAGATTGCCACGCGCTTCGAGCAAATATTCCACGACAGCTTTAATGCCGACAGCCAACCCACACTCGCTGTAATCTGTTTCAGCTTGGGAATCTGGGTAGGCGGAATGTATACAACAAATTGCTGCCGCTATCTCGCTAGTAAAGGCTATCCCATCACTGTTGTTACTCCGGGTAATAACAAAGAAGAAATATTTCGAGTTGTCCAAGAACTTGGTTCCTACTTTAAGCAAGTAGTGTTGCTGGGCTACCCACCATTTCTTAAAGATGTGATTGACAGTGGCATTGCTCGTGGTGTCGAGTGGTGTCGGTATCAAATTAAGTTGGTGTTGGCTGGAGAAGTTTTTAGCGAAGAGTGGCGGAGTTTGGTTGGGGAGCGAGTCGATTCAAAAAATCCCTGCTACGACTCAGCCTCACTGTATGGAACAGCTGATGCCGGAGTTTTGGGTAACGAAACACCACTGAGTATCTGCATCCGCCGTTTCTTAGCAAACCATCCTGATGCGGCTCGTACCTTGTTCGGGGAATCGCGCCTTCCCACGTTGGTACAATATGACCCCCTCAGTCGCTTCTTTGAAATTTGCGATGCCAAAGGCTCTCGTTGCCATCGCACATTGCTGTTTTCCGGAGATAACGGCATCCCACTGGTGCGGTATCACATTGCAGATACTGGCGGACTAATTCCTTATGATGCGATGCTTAAGTTTTTAGCAGAATGGGGGTTCGATCCAGTAGAGACTTTGCAGCAGCAGGGTAGAATCCGAGGTATCCATCAACTGCCTTTTGTTTACGTTTTTGGCCGTAACTTCACAGTTTCCTACTTTGGGGCGAACATCTACCCAGAGAATGTGACTGTAGGCTTGGAGCAGCCGACGATCCGAGAATGGGTAACGGGTAAGTTTGTCCTACAAGTGCAGGAAGATGTAGACAAGAACCGCTTTCTATCTGTTGTCGTAGAGTTAGCGCCTGGAATAGAAGGTAGCGAGGAGAAAAGTCAGGCGATCGCCTCCTCTATCCAATC
>JBGTCQ010000154.1:0-24443 GCA_041748755.1 Chroococcidiopsidaceae cyanobacterium
AATACCTCTGCTACAGAAAGGAAATTCTGGGGAAGGCGATCGCCCCACGTATCACTTAAAGAATTTGCTAGCTCTAATCTCCAAATCCCACTTCTGCGACTTTGAATTATTACTAGAGCAGCTAGTAAGTTAGCTTATGGTGTATATTATCAGCCTTAAGGTAGAAGTCAAGTTAAAAATAATTAAGCCTGTAAATATATCTGACTTCGGTATTCTAAATAACTTAATCAGTATCTACCACGGTAGGAAGCGATGTGAAACAAGCCCATGCTAAGAGTTAACACAATGGTTCAAACACCCACAAAACGCTTAACCTTTGAGGAGTATCTAACCTATGATGACGGGACAGATAACCGTTATGAGCTTGTTGATGGCCAGTTGGTACTGATGAACCCACCAACCGTTAGACATTCTCTGATCACAGACTTCATCCACGACGCATTTAAGGTAGAAATCAAACGACTAGGCTTACCCTGGGTATCACTTCGAGAAGCAGGGGTACGAACAAGTTTCAAGAGAGCTAGGCTACCTGACGTATGCATTCTGACATCCGTTCAGGTTAACGAACTGATGGATGAATCCGCAGTGTTTGAGTTTCCCGCTCTTGTTGCCGTTGAGGTAGTCAGTCCTGAGTCAGTCAAACGTGACTATCGCTATAAACGCTCAGAATATGCTGTGTTAGAAATTCCAGAGTATTGGATTGTAGATCCGCTGGCAGCTAAGGTTACTATCTTGTTGCTGATAGAGGGACTTTATGAAGACACAGAGTTTAGCGGAAATCAACAGATTATTTCTCAGATTTTCCCAGAGTTAACTCTGACAGTTGAGCAAGTATTGTCAGTCGTTTAGCAAGCGATCGCGTTACTCTCCAGCTGAGCCGACGGCTGTAATGGCAGCTTCTAAAGCGATCGCCACACTACCCAAATTTTAGTATCATTATGCTCTCATAATGGTATCAGAGTTGATATTGAACTATGCCCAATTTAAGCCTACGCGATGTCCCGGACGAGCTTTACCAACAGCTTAAAGAGATTGCTGAGCGCGATCGCCGCTCAATTAATCAACAGATCCTGGTACTTCTAGAGCAAGCAGTGCGGCAACAGAAGCGACCCAAGACCGATGTTTTAAAACGAATTGATAGCCAAAGAGCAATAATCGCGGCACGCGAAGGGATAATGCCTGATTCAACCGAGCAACTTTCAGAGGATCGCAGCCGTTGATGCTGCTAGTAATTGACAGTAGTGTAGTGGCAAAGTGGCTCTTTGTGGAGCCATTGACTGACCAGGCACTGGCTGTCCGGAGAGATTGGGAGTTATCGAGAATAGATCTGATAGCGCCAGAACTGATGCTTGTGGAAGTTAGCAACATCATCTGGAAGAAGCAACGATCTAAGTTAATTACAGAGGCAGAAGGAACCAACGCCCTCACAAACCTGCTAGCACTAGAAATTCCCACAGTGGAGCAACAGACCCTCTTACCGAGAGCTTACAGTTTGGCTAAACTCTTTGACCGGACTGTCTACGATGCGCTCTATCTAGCGCTGGCAGAGGCAATGGAAGCTAGGTTTATTACAGCGGATCTACGCTTGTGCAATGCAGTTGGTTTGAATTTAGGGTTCATCCAGTACTTAGACAGCTATCAGAATTCAGCAGACGGGAGTTGAGCACTATCAAGGAAATTACTGCTATTCACTTGGTTCTGCTGCTCCTACAGCTGTAATGGCAGCTTCTAAAGCGATCGCTACATGAGTCCAATGCGTCCCTCCCTGACAAAAAACCACATACGGTTCCCGCAGCGGGCCATCTGCTGAAAATTCAGAGGTACTACCATCAATAAACGTACCCCCAGCCATGACTAATTCGCTCTCGTAGCCAGGCATTTGGGCTGGAATGGGGTCGAGATAGGAACCTACTGGTGAATGCTGCTGAATCGCTCTACAGAAGGCAATCAACTTTTTCGGAGAACCTAACTGAATCGCCTGAATCACATCTCGGCGGGGTAGCATCGGACCCGGATTCACTGGATAACCCAGCTGGTCAAATAGATAAGCTGTCAGGTGATTACCTTTCATCGCCTCTCCCACCATTTGGGGAGCCAGAAATAACCCCTGAAATAACAGCCGATTTTGGTCAAACGTTGCGCCACCAGAACTGCCAATTCCCGGTGCTGTCAGGCGACAAGTAGCCGCTTCCACCAAGTCTTCTCGACCAGCAACGTAACCCCCAGCAGTGACAATAGTGCCTCCAGGATTTTTAATCAGCGATCCAGCGACCAAATCAGCGCCGACAGCAGTTGGTTCGCACTCTTCAATAAATTCGCCATAACAATTATCGACAAAGCAAACAGTATTCGGGTTTTGTTGTTTGACAATTGAGATAATTTTTTCAATATCGGCAATTGAGAGACTAGAACGCCAAGAATAACCACAAGAGCGCTGAATTAACACCAAACGGGTACTATCCTGCACCGTTTGCTTTAAAGCTGACCAATTTATAGTTCCTTCGTCAGTTAGATCCAATTGGCGGTAATGAATGCCAAACTCAACTAAAGACCCTTGGCCGGAAGAACGTAAGCCAATGACTTCTTCTAACGTATCGTAAGGAGCACCCGCCACTGCTAACATTTCATCCCCAGGTCGGAGGACACCAAACAAAGCACAAGTAATCGCATGGGTACCAGAAACAAACTGCACCCTTACTGCGGCTGCTTCTGCTTGCATCACTTCGGCAAATACTTGGTCTAACGTCTGACGACCTAGATCATCATGACCATAACCACTAACAGAGGCAAAATGGTGTGTTCCCACACGATGACGGCGAAACGCTGCCAAAACACGCTTAAGATTTTGCTTGACCTGAGCGTCAATTCCAGAAAAAATCGGAAATAGTGCCTGTTCTGCTGCTTGCAGCTGTTTAGAGTCCATTAACACTTCGTCCGCCATTTTGGTGCGCGGTGTTTATTATTGCTTAGATTGAGCTGAATTGTTCCTACACGAGATACTTGCATGACCATTGCCGCTTCCAGGAAGCTCCCCCTTAATTGGACGTTTATCCTTTTTATCGCTTTTGTCCATATCGGAGCTTTGTTTGCCTTACTTCCCAGCAATTTCAGCTGGAGTGCAGTCGGTTTAGCTGTCTTTCTCCACTGGGTAACTGGCGGATTGGGAATTACACTAGCATTCCATCGTCTGGTTACCCATCGCAGTTTCCAAGCTCCTAAGTGGCTGGAATATTTTTTGGTCTTCTGCGGTTCGCTTGCCTGCGAAGGAGGAGTAATTGACTGGGTAGGGATGCACCGACTACATCATTTACACTCAGATCAAGAACCAGATCCACACGACTCGAATCAGGGCTTTTGGTGGAGTCACATGGGTTGGATGTTCTATCACTCAGCAGCGGAGTCTGAAGCTTCTCGCTACACCAAAGATATTAACGACGACCCAGTGTATCAGTTTTTCCAAAACTATTTCATTCTGATCCAAATTGCATTAGGAATCGGACTCTACCTACTGGGTGGCTGGTCTTTTGTGGCTTGGGGGATTTTTGCACGGCTAGTTTTAGTTTGGCATTGCACTTGGTTCGTCAATAGTGCCAGTCATCAATTTGGCTACACCACGTATGAATCTGGCGATCGCTCCAAAAATTGCTGGTGGGTAGCCCTATTAACCTACGGTGAAGGCTGGCACAATAATCACCATGCTTTTCAATACTCTGCCCGTCACGGACTGCAATGGTGGGAAATTGATTTTACCTGGATGACTATTCAATTATTCCAATCACTTGGTCTAGCCTCGAAGGTGAAGCTAGCTGGGAAAGAATAACATCTATCTACTGGGTTAGCTTACTCTAATCACTTGCAAGGATGAGGAATGCTTCTTCATCCTTTTTCTTTGATCCCCATCTGTATTAATTTTCGTTTCTGTTGAGACAGCTATAGATATCTTAGAGGTAACTTATAAATTAAGACATTTGGAAGATATTAAATGGCTACTCTCAACAATTTAATGAGAAATGTTACGCAGCAGATGAATCAACAGTCGGTTAGTTGGGGTTCACTAATACTTTTAGTCTGTGGGCTAGGCGTAATGATCGCAATGATGGTCATGTACTCTCAGCAACCATCGGCGTTATAAAACAACCTCTTTTTTAAAATCTGCCGTTGCCTTGAACAATGTGCTTTACCGTAGTTAGCGTTTCCAAGCTAATTAATCCTCGCCGATGTCCTCTTTGATTAGACATCCCTAAAAAAACTGAGTCTCCCCGCGAGGGATTGCGAGAGAAGCGCGGTGAAGCATTGATGTATGTAGAAGCGCTATTCACCCCCAAGGCAAAGTGACGACTTTCCTGGTAAGATTCAGTAACAATGCAGTCGGCATGACCACTACTGTATTGATTAATCCAGGCGATCGCTGACTCTAAACTATCAACTGTTTTAAAAGAAACGGTCTTATTTAAATACGCTTGGTTCCACTCGGAGTCGCCAGCCAATTTTAGTTGGGGAAATGCCTCCACAAGTTTGGCATCTCCCCTAATTTCAAACCCCTTCTCCTTTAAGCTGTTCCACAACGTCACCAGCGACGCAGGCTGACTAGCGCGATGAATCAGCACCTTTTCAATTGCATTGACTGGATCTGGTTCACTTTGATGGCTATCTAAAATCATTCCCAGAGCCATATCCAGAATGCCAGACGCTGACCAATAAAGGTAACAATTGCCCATAGCGGACTTTAAAACTGGTGCTGTTGACAGCCGCACTACCTGTTGCACTAAACTGGGGCGACCATAGGGAATCACTAGATTTAAGTAATGATCTTGAGTCACCAAATCTCGAACAATAGCACCCTGCTCCGCCGATAGCAGTTCCAAGCATCCAGACGGTAATTCTGTCTCCTCAAGAGCAGACTGGAGAACTTGGGCAATTACAGCATTAGAGTGGCTAGCTTCACTACCGCCTTTGAGAATTAAGCTGTTACCAGTTTTGATGCACAATCCTGCTGCGATCGCCCCTAACTCTGGAAACGCTTCGTAGATTAATGCTATTACCCCCAATGGCATCAAATGGGAGTAAGTCTGCGAGTCTTCTAGTTGATAATCAGCGTTCCTCACACGCCGAATTGGATCTGACAATTCTCCTAACCGTTGTAGAATCTCTACCGTCGCCTGTAGCCGCTCAGGGGTGAGCTTGAGCCAATCTATAATTAGCTCTGGCACCGCTAGTTCTCGGCTGACTTCCAAGTCCAAAGTGTTCGCGTCCAGAATGTCGTCAAACGAACGCTTGAGCGCTTGTGCCATTTTTTGCACAGCGTGACTGCGCTCTACTCCCTTTGTAATGCCCAGTTTCAAGGAAGCTTGATAGGCGCGACGAGCAGTAGTGATCGGATCAGAGGAAGCACCAAAAGCATCAACTGTCATCGCTTTAACGTCTGTAAGTAAGCCAGACCATCATTGCTGGGAGTACAGCCAACAGTACTGCTACCATCACCCAGACTAGGATATTAGCATTGTTAGGCGATCGCAGCGCTAGGGGCAGCCAGACAATCAGCAGCACCAAGATAATGCCGAGAGCTACAGGGAAATAACTCTGCCCAAAACGAGTCTGGGCGACAATCCAACGGTTCCCCACCCAACGCCAAGCTCGCTTATAGGGGTAGCTACTGGATAATTGCTCCAGCACATACCCATTGTTTTCGACTACAAACAGTTGCTGACAGCGATCGCAACCAAATGCGTCTGTCAGCGTAATCGGGACTAAGCGCCCGCGCCGTCGGCACGGACACGGGTAGTCTACGCTAAAATCAATTTTTTTGCCCTTTTGAGATTGCACAAGTGGTTTTAGAACCAAAAAGTGGTTATCCCACGAGTGTATCTAAAACCAATTAGGATCGCCAAACACTTTAGCAAGCTTTTTTAATTAGCCACCAGTCTTTGATGCTTGATGAAGTAGTCATTAGTCATTAGTAGTAGGTACATGCCTGTCCGTGTATAGTGGGCGAAACCGACTAAGGACTACTTTCTTACCATATTTATAAGTGGGGTAGTCAACTATAGACTAAGGGCTAATGACTCTTACGTTGCGGCTTGGTTGATTGTCGCCTATATTTTGGATTTTGTTATAAAGCGGGTAACGCGATTCGAACGCGCGACATTCACCTTGGCAAGGTGACGCTCTACCACTGAGCTATACCCGCAAAGCCTTAAGTTCCTTATTAAACCTGCCGCGTCTCTTGCCTGCCTTACAACAAAACTGCTTGTTGCGTAGCCAACCAGTATCAACGGCAATGAAATTAGAATATCACAACAGCAGAGACTTAGACAACTGCAAACCGTGTGATAACAATGCACTATCAAAATAAGAAAACCCATTAGTATTCTTTATGGGGTGGTGAAGCTGCGGACGCTACGAGCTAACGATGACTTACTACGACCTACGCTCATACCGTCCTTGCTCCAACCACGAACCTTAAAGTTTTTAAGGAGAACACCACGGAATATGTTGATAAGGTTAGTTGCTGTTGGTAGTGCTAATGTTAGCTGTGAGATATTCCCTAACTGCAACTCTTACCAGGGCGCATACGCTTCTATCCTGTTTCTTGGCTAGTACCTTCAAGGCGGTCATCTCTTGGTCATCCAGGCGGGTTCTTAGTGTTGTAGTTGCCATTTCCTTTGCTCCTTATTCTGTGGTGTTTCTTACCACTGCTTATGTAACTGTGCAACTTATTGCGGGTTGCTTAGAAGTCCAGGGTAAGGTCAAGCTTGTGTTGTTGGTGTTTGGCTAGTTTTGCTTGTTCCTGTGCCAGCTTTTCTTGCTGTTGTAGTTGGTCAAGGTGCGGGTAGAGTAGCTCCACAACCTCAATATCTTCTAGCTTGCGGCTTGTCTTGCTTATCTCTAACCTGTACTTTCTAAGTTCTCCAAGGAATTGTTTGAAGCTAATAAGGTCTGTTGCTTTAGCAAATATACCTAGCTGTGTTCCTCTATAACGGTCTTCCCATTCCCGTTCCAGCACGTTAATACGTCCAATAGGAACAACAACGGGAGATGTAGGGCAGACGTAACCAAGTTTGTAATTTTGAGCAAGGTAGATATTACTATCAACATCCTTGTAGTTGAGTAAGTAATAGCGCAGACCATCCGGTTTGCCATAGTAGCTGGAGGCAGAACAGACAAATACGTAAAGTTCACCATTAACATCTTGGCTGTAGGTATCAAGTCCGCATAAGCTCTTGCATTCAATAGGGATACCAGCAGCGTACAGGTCTGTTTGTTCCTTTTGTTCCTTTGCCTTCTGTTCCTTCTGTTCCTTCCATTTCCGCACCCGTTCCTTGTATTCTTCTGTTGGCTCTCCTTCCTTTTTCTCTGGCTTCTCTAACTGCTTCCTCCATTCTTCATCACCAATGAAGGGCGTTATCCCGTTGTTGTAGATGACCTGTGCCTTTGCCACTTCATTAGGTCTGCCACGCTCTGACCTGTTGATGCCTGAATGTGCTTTATTAATTGCCTCTGCTAACTCTCCAGCCTCTGGCTCTCTGCCCCATTTCTTAGTGAGTTCTTCTTTGATGAGTCCTGTTGGTTTCACGTAACAGGAGCGTTGGGTCATTGCACCACTACGGTATGGTTTCATTCCCTTGGCGTGCGGTTGCTCTACCTCACCTGCATAAAGCGTTGGTAGCAAAGGTTCCCCAAGCTCAACGTCTTCATCATCACCAACCAGCCGCAAATTCCCAACCTCATCCTCACAGAACCTGCCCTCTTTTACCGCTCTTAGGTACGCTGGACTTGGTAGCATCTTCTGGTTCCTCATTACCCCGTCACCGTTTGTCACGTAGGACTCTTGGTTAGTCATTTTCTTGTCTCCCTTGGTTATTAGTTGTGGTGTTTCTCCCCACACTCTTAATGTAACTATGGGTATTGCCTGTGCTTATGTAGAAGGGCTGTAGGATAACGTGAACTTATAGTGCGTGAGAAACAAAAAGGACACCACCGCAGAAATAGTAGAGGTGATGTCATGTTGCGGCGTTAAAGGTTGAAGATATCTAAGACAGCGCCATCCTGTAGTAGGTCAGAGTCAATGCGTTCTAAGAGTGCTAGTTTTTGGGTTGGTGTTACCTTATCCGCAACGCAGACCAACGTTTCTAACACGGTATCCCTGGGTAGCTTGGAGAGTTGGGTTATGACTAGGGAGTATTTGGAAAGTTGCCAGTTCTTGAGGATGGTTTGAGTGGTCATTGGAAGGTGGTAACAATGAGGGTGTCATACCTACCGTTAACCACTCAAGAGGCTGTAAGTATTGCTGTGGCTAGGTTACAGTCCAAGATGCTTGGCAAGCACTTTATCAAGCAGAGGGAAGTCAGCAGCAGAGTAAGCGCGGCTTCCATGACTCCTTACACGCTGCGGTCTTTTGTTATTAATGGAACGGTACTCTTTACATACAGCACAAGCGTATCTACTCAAGTCCTGCACAGACATGACTAAGCCTTTACTGGAAAGGTACTCCTTGACCGTGTAGTATTTCTCCTCCTGCTGTACAGGTTCTTTATTCTGCTGTGGCTGCCTGTTACTTTGCGGCTGCTCACTCATCTTGTGCAGTGTTTTTTGTAGTTCCTCAATGCGCTCCGTTAGTTGCTTCACAGTGTCCAGTATCTCTACTGCTGTTACCTCTTCTGCTACTGTCTCAACGTCTTTGAGTGGTGCATCTGGTGAGTTCCTAAAGACATTATCCAAGTGAGCTACTATTGTTTCTCTGCTAGCAGTGGCTTTCTTTATCTGTGACTTTATCCAACTATCCATACCAAGCGCCATAAATTGCTGGACAGAACGTTTGGCAATATTTGTAGCAACTTTGGAGTCATCCGCGTAGTGAATGATAACTTCTGCGGCAGCTTTAGAAGTGACTACCTTTGCGCCATTACTTCCTTGTATCTTGTTGCTAAAAAGTTCATTAGACAGATGCTCTAACCAAGCTGCCACCCTGTTGCCATTTGTCTTGCGTAGTCCAAGTAACGCCTGTACTGTAATATGCTCAACGCCAGACAGTCTAGCTAACCCATCCATGCTAATTCCTACCTCACTACCGTCTGGTGCAACGTAGAACCTAATACCGTCTACAACTGTTGGTTGGACTTTTACTAATGCTTGAGTTTGCATGATGTTCTCCGTTGTTAGTAAACGTGAGTAGTAATTGAGCTTCTAAAATATGCTTGAAAACACGGTAGCTCTGTGGTGGTCTAGTCTCTGCCGTTGCTTGTCTTTATATTGTAGCACAAGAAACAGGTAGGTTGCTAACAGAAACAACTACTAAAAGTAGAGGATGACATACCAAGCAATAAGTAATACATCATGGGTTCTAGGGTTAGTTTCCCTTAGCAAGTTGAGCATCCCATTAAGCATTATTCCAGTCCTCATTAGTCCATACTTTTCAACGCTTCTCTCAAGAAAACCAACCGCATCTGCTACTTTCAAAAGACAACCTCCCCCATCCTCTACATATTCCTGGTGTTCTCAACCACAATGAGACAGCAATGTCCCTGGGCTTGCGCAGGACTGCTCCCCTAAGAGCAGGACAAGCAAGCATTATCAACCACCCATCACCACCCCACCAACGTCACCGCCACATTACGCCACCTTCAAGGCACGTTGTACTTGAGCAGCATGAAAGCCTTTTGCAATGTCTATGACGGCTGCTAGACCCCTTCTTGCGCCTCTCACGGCATCTTCTAGGTTACGTGCTGCCTGTAACTCCGTTGCCCCAAGTCCTTTGGTATACCGTGCAGCTTTTGTAGTGTCAATGAAGTATGGTGATGCTGGCTCCTGGCTGTAGGTTAGCTTTGCCTTTGGTGAGTCCTTGGCGCTGTTTACTATTGGGGTTGCTGGTCTGGCATTGCTCACTCTGTCCTTACGTGCGGCTGTCTGTAGGCGTGGTGCTGCATTGGCAGCAAGCTTGCGCTCATTAGTCTTGCTGGCGCTTGTAGCCGCTGCTATGTCATCCGTTGTTGGCGGTAGTCCAGGTTGGCGGTTGCTTCCGTAGCTCTCAATACTGTCAATGACCGCATTGCTTACTACAGCAGGTGCGGTGAACTCACAGGCTAGCTCACAAACCTGCCCTTTCAACTGCATTTCCAGTTCATAGAGTAGGTAGTCAACCCCATCAATGATGTAGACAGTCACGGGCTTGCACAACCAGGATGGAGCGCGTTTAGGTGACATTGCTGGCAACACGCGGGTTGTGAAGCGTTCCTTGGTCTGTTTGTTGTGGGTTGTAGCAACAGACAAACCTTGCTTGTTCTTGACCTTGACCGTGTTCTTATTGAACGGGTAGCAGCTACTTTCAACAGCGTCAGTAAGCTTTGCTTGTACTGGTGGCGCTACGTACTGGCAGGTTAGTGGATATGCGTACTCATACTCATGAACCGTATTGATGTAGCCCCTGTTGGTGTGCTTGATACACGCTTCCAGTTCCCGCTCCGTCTCACACAACTCCCAACCGTAACCCGTTACACTGCGGATGTATCCGGCGTTGATGTCACAGGTTAGCGCTGTATGCTGTCCATTGAGAGTCTCAACCGTTACTGTCTCTTCCGCTACCTTTGTTCTTGGTGCTTGCACTGCGTCATGTGCGGCGGTGATACGGTCATATTCCGCTTGCAACACGGACTGCTTGCTGTTTAACTTGATACTGGTAAGACCTTGCTCTTTAGCTGTACGTAGTGCGGACTGTAGTTCTTTGTAGCTCAACTGTGATGTGGTGCTTAGCTGTTGGTTGCGTGACATTGTTCTTGCTCCCGTGTAGCGGTTGGGTGGAATGCTTGGAGAGTAGGGCTTGTAGTGCTTCCCTTTCTCTCATGCCTTCATTATGTTTGGATACTGGGAGTGTGACAACTTCACCAACGCAACCAACAGCAACCAAAAATAATTCCCCTGCCTGTGCCAGTAGCTTTAATTACCTTGACAGGGGGGAACGGTGGGGCGGGGCTATATATCTTATCAACCCACAAAAGATATGCACCAAATTGATATTTGCTAATTCTTCAAGGTTGATGTCTGCTCAAGGAGGTTAGCTATCCAAGGGAATTTACCAGACTCCGCTAGACCAACTAACCACTGGGAATTGTAGGATGACAAGAACTCAAGGAACCACCGCTTCTCCTGCTCATCCTGGCAACCTTCATACAACCGCACAACATCCCTGCTAGCACGTTCCTCCTGCAAGACTGGTAGTAGACATTGCTCAATAACGGTACTGTAGAACGTCTCAAAAGCGCTTGCTGCGGCTACTGTGGTTTCTTGAACTGCTGTCTTGGAGGTTGCGTTGGAGGGTGGGCTAACGACGACTTGCAGCGACCTCCGCCCACTACTGCTGCTGCTGCCACTGGGCAACCTGCTGCTGGTTGTAGTACTGCTATTTGGCAACCTACTGCTTGTTGTAGAAGCGTCCGCAATGTTTAACAGCGTCCACTCCTTAGACAACTTAAGAACATCAATGAAATGCTGCTCCCTTTCCAACAATGACCGCTTGGTTTCCGCATCCTTTTTTGCCGCACAACTTTCTAGAACTACAACAACAACATCATCAACTAACCAACTGTTAAGGCTTTGGTTCTTGTGAGTAGCTGTCTTAATAGAGAATTTGTGATGGGTTAGCCTGTTTGTTAGCTCCGTACTGCTTCCCACGTATAACTCTCTGGTTTCTTGATGCACTAACAAATAGACACCGCCAGCGTCACCGGATACCTCTCTGTTGGTTGCGGAAGCGTTAGTGAGTTGGGTTACATCCAGTTGCCTAGCGTTGCCTAACAGAATATTTGTTTCTGTTTTTAAGTCCGCACCTAGAGAAACAGCAGCCTCTAGAGATAGGGGGTGTAGAGTCCGTTCTTCTGCCTCTAACAAGCGCTCTACAGCCATCCTAACTAATTGACTAACTGTTCTATCACGCAATACTGCTAGCTGCTCCAGCTTATCCACAACAGCCTCATTCATCCGTGTACCAATTACCTTCTCACTGCTAGCGCTCATTACCCTTCCTCTTCTGTAGCCCGTCAATACTCTGTTAACTGGAAACAACGGAAGCGGAGTAATGACAAAACCAAAGCGCTTGCTACCGCTCACAAACAGAAGCTTACGCAACAGCAGTTGATGAAGTTATCAACAATGTTTTGCAAAGGTTTCATAAAGCACAAGACGCACGGATAGAGCAGGTTTTAGAATACACGCACCACAGGTAATTGAGGAGAGGTAAAGAACATGATGGAAATAGTAATGACAGGGCTAGTGCTACTATCACCACTACACTTCAAGCATAGTGATATGTGTGAGCAGATAGGAGGTATAGTCTACATAGTGGACAGAGATGAATGTATCACCAAGATAGTATGGCAACACAGTGACCACACACAGGCAGAGTACAAGATACTCAAGGGTAAAGAGATAGAAGATGCACAGCCACAGTGCTAGACATCTTGAAGCGCTAACAAACACCGCTCACTACCTGTATTACTGGTCATCCCCCATTAGTGGGGTCTGACTTGCCTTATCTACCCTGTTGGGTATCTAAGTCAAGCCGTAGGTAAGGAGGTATTGAGAACACCAGGGGAAAGGTATGGTAGGTAATAGCAACGCAACAAGCAGTAGGTAGCCCAGCAGTATCTATCCTTTGTCTTGAAGCGCGCAACCAGCAGAAACCAACGTGACAGTCACTACCACAGATACCTTAGAGTAGTAGCTCCAACCAACAGCACAGAGCTACCTCAAAGAAGACTGGTTTATTGCAGAAACAACTGCACCAACAACAGATAGTAGTCAATGAAGACTGTATCACACGCTACAGCATGAAGAAACCAAAGACTAACAACAGACAACCAACCGTAAGGCATCATCTCCTAACCTACAGTAGGGCTGTGGAAGAGCGGCGTTAAGCCAAGCTCTGGAACAGACCGTAGTTACTTTCATTAAATATCTAATACTTAGCTGTGGTGTCCTCTTAAAAACTTTAGTGACCTGTGGATGCTGTCAAGGAGTGAATTGGAACAATGAACTCCGCAGTGCAGCACCACCCCTAATAACTATCACTTTCAATGCAACCAACAAACACTACATCCGTTACTCCTGGTATTGAAAAATGCAGCGTCAATGACTAGGGTATACAGTCTTAATATTAATATTAATATATTATATATACTCTTAAGACTTTAAGGTAGCAGTAATACTGTTAGGTAGCAGTAATACTGTTAGGTAGCAGTCTAAGACTGTTAGGTAGCAGATGGTGAGTTATCTCCTTCTATCACTTATGCTTTCCGTACTTCAACCAGCAGTCCTATTAGCTGCCACTGGGAGAGGCAGGAAGGTGGGTTAAGGGTGATGATGGTATGTTCTGTTGTTTGTTGGTCTAACGTGTCTTAAAGGTGCTGTTATGAAGTGCTATCTTAAGAAGACTGTAACCACTACAGGTAGCAACCTACGGCTTTCATCTTGTTTACGCTTCACTTGGGAATTTGAACTTGTGGTTCATTCCCTGCGTTCCACTACAAGCTGAAAACCTACGTGGTTGAGAAGACTACTTTCTTACTCCAACTCCTACCACCCTTCCAGGGTAACATATTAAAAAAGAGGTTGGTATACGGTTATTACGGTACGGTTGTATTACGGTAGGTACTCTTTAAGTTCTTGCAGTAGTTCTTGTGCGCGTTGCCAGCGTGGGGAAGTTTTATCTTTTGCATCATGGAACCAGATGTCTAAAATGTGACGTGGGATAGAGACAAGTTCACCGTCTGGACGGGCAATACTTTCAATGACATCCGTTCTACTGCTGTAGCCGTGAATAGTTCTTAGTTTGTCAAGATGGGTTACTGCGGTTGGAGTTAGTCTAAATGTCTTGAATATCTTTAGCTCTCCGTAGTCACCTTGAGCTATTCCTTTCTTCCTACCGCCGCATCCTTTTTTACCTGCCATACCTTCTCCATGTTCTAGTGTACACGTCAACGTAGGAATGCGGGTTTTAGCCTGTGACTTATGTACTGCGTTTATCAATAGCATTTGCTCTGGGAGCGGTTTCTAGCAGTTGCCACTAACCGCGTCAAGAAGGCATCTGTAAATGTTGCGTGGTAATTGGGTATCTGCCTGGTCAACACGCCGTAACGGGGCTGCTAGTGACCTCTATTTGAACGTCTACTGTTCATCAATGAAGTCTGCTCCCAGTAGGGGATGTAGGGTTTTAGCAGCCAGTGAGAACGGTTCTCATTCTTGGGTGCGGCTTATGGTCTAAAACAGACAGGCGTAATACATAAATGCAGTACATTTGTAGTATCAAAATACAGGCACGTCAAACTTGAGAGTGTTACCTGCGTAGTGCCGCATGATGACTTCTGGAGAATTGCCAACCAACTTAGCCACCTGTGGAACGGTCATACCACCTTCAAGCGCCATTGTGATGAACGTGTGGCGGGTGTTGTAGAAACTTCTGTAATGGTCAACCTTGCCATCTTGGACAAGTTGTGATACTATGCCGTTGTACTTCCTACCGCTATAAGTGCCACCTCTCCAGATGCGGCTAGTGAATTTGTTGTTGTCAATGGGGTTTCCGGTGGTAGAAACAAAAACAAAGTCATCCGGCTGATATATTGGTGGTCTTATTTTAAGCAGCAAACCTTGAACCGTCTTGTTACACGGAAAGCGTCTGGTTCCGCCTGTCTTGGTAGACTTTCTTATCTTGAGATAGCTGTCATAACTGGAGCAGAACGTAATTACTCTACAGTCCAGACTAAGATGCTTCCACTGTAAACCTATTGCCTCTCCCGTCCGGCATCCGGTTAGAAACAAGAAGCGGACAAAGGGGGCGTAGTGGTTGTAGATGGGATGAGCAATGAAAGCCGCAATAATAGCGTCACGTTCTTCAATAGTGAAAGGGTTAGGTTCTATCCTGTCTCCATCTTCTTTAGACAGCCTTATCTCCTCCACCAATTCCTTGTATGGGTTAGAAGCTAACAGACCACTCCTGACCGCCCAACAGCAGCAAGAGGATATTCTAGCCAGTGTCCGCTTGGCAGTGTAGGGAGAAAGAGTTTTTAGAAGATGGTCACGGATGGCTGTAGCCTGCGTGATGTCTTGCGTAGGCAGACTGTTGATGTGGCTGGAATAGCGGATAACGTACTCTTTCTTGAAAGTAGTAGCGGCTAGCTGCGGCTCCATGAACACGCAATACTTAGCCCATAGTTCCTTTAGCTCTACTAATACAGGTGGTTTCTTAGAAACAACGCTGAGGTAAAGTCTAAACTGGTATTTGTCAAGTGTTGGGTCAAACTTTCCAGCTTCCAGGTCTTCTTCTATCTCAAAGACTTTGCGCTGTACCTTCCTTAAATTCTCCTGGGTAGCATCCAGCCTTGTGCTAATATATCTGGAGCTATCTTTGGCAATACTGCGCGGTAAACGTATGCGGTACTTACCCTGCTTTTCTTCAATAGCTATTGTGCCAGCAGATGCTTTCCTCTGCGGCGTTGAACCGTCTGTAATATCCATGCTGTAAAAACCTTGTCCGGTAGAAGGAGAAGGAACTACAGACTTTCCAGTATCCACCCAGTATCAAACGTTTGAAAGACAGCCGGAAACTTGCTAACTTAGCCGCGTGTTTCTGGGTTATTTGTCTTCCGCCTCACCTTGGCAAGGTGACGCTCTACCACTGAGCTATACCCGCAATTTTTGCGTGTATACTAGCATCTCAGAATCGCAGAAATTTGTCAACCCTTTTCCCATGTAAGAGGGTAGGAAATAGTTTTGAGTTTTAAGTTTTAAATTGAAGAGGTCAAGAGTAGATTAATTCATTACTTCTTCTAACTCATTTTCAAAACTTAGAATTCATAACTATTTTTAGCCCCTAGCTTAGTTCCTCGGAAGCAGCGGTTAAATCGGCAGTGATAACTTCATTAAGCTGCGCTAACGCACTCTTAAGCGAAGCGGGTAGAGGCTGGGAATTGTTACCGTATGGTACTTCCACACTTGCCCGTAATTGACGCATCAGACTACCCATTTCTAGAGCATTCATGGCATAATCCCAGCCCTTATTACTTTTAATGCCTGCCCTTTCCAGCGCTTGCTGCATTGTATCAGCTGTCAAAACGCCAAAAACTACTGGAACCCCAGTTTGAAATCCAGCAGCGGCAATTCCCTTGGCTACCTCACCGGCTACGTAATCAAAATGAGGGGTTTGACCTCTGATTACAGCACCCAGGCAAATTATCGCATCGTAGCGATGTGTCAGGGCGAGTTGCCGAGCTACCACTGGCACTTCAAAGCTCCCCGGTACCCAGACGTAGTCTACTTGAGTGCCGTGAGGATTGGTATCTATGCCATGGCGTTTCAAACAATCTTGACACCCCTCCAGTAGCTTAGTAGTAATCAGGTCATTGAATCGACCAATGACGATCGCCAACCGCAAAGGTTCTGCCTGAGTAAAAGTTCCCTCAAAAACTGCCATTGCTATTTCTTACGTTAATTTAAGTGACACTTCCAGTTAGCCATAAGCCTCAAGTCGCAATTATTGCCGGAGGAAATGGAATTATTGGGCTGAATTCGGTTCTTTTGAGCAACGGAGATTTTTATTGCTAGGTTTTAGCAAGGCATTCTTGACATTAGATTTTTAGGGACAATCCATAAATTGTCCCGACATCAAATAGATTATGTCACCAAAAAGTTTAAGCCGCCGACCAAAAACACGAGGGCAAACCAGGTAATAGAACCTACCCACAGGAGACTTTTGGATTCATTCCACTTTTGAGGAGTGGCATAAGCAACCGGAACGCCAATGATCATAACAAACGACAATGCGACCAGAGCTACTAAGGCGATTTGGAATAGGATTGTGAACATTAGAGCTTCTCCTAAGACAGCATCAAAGAGGGTAAAAAACTATTCAGCGTAACGCTTGCTATTTTTAAAGTATTCCTTATTTGTAAACTATCAGAAATTGCACCACTATAGGGAGTAGGGACTTTGGTTCCACCGTCCATTATCCACTTCCATCACTACTGACCGATGGATTTAATTTTGTGTCATACAACAGCAGATTTTGACACTCTAGGAGCGGCAGTGGGGCTAACACGCCTGCTACCCGGAAGTAGGATTGTAGTACCTGGTGGTTGCCACCCAACAGTGCAGGAGTTTTTGGCGTTGCATCGAGATGAGTATGCCCTGATTGAACGCCGATCTGTTAACCCTGAACAAATTCGTTCGCTTGCTGTAGTAGATACCCAACGGCGCGATCGCTTGGGTAAGGCAGCGGAGTGGTTAGATTTACCGCAAATCGAAAAAATCATAGTCTATGACCATCACCTAGATATCCAGACAGATATTCCAGCCACTCACACTCAGATTTCAGCAGTAGGAGCTACTACTACTCTTATTGTCGAGGAACTGCAACAATCGCCGCTTAACCTTACTCCAGCTGAAGCAACAGTAATGGCTTTGGGTATCCACGTTGATACAGGTTCACTGACATTTGCCAGGGCAACAGCACGGGATGCTAGAGCTTTAGCGTGGTTAATGCAGCAAGGAGCAAGCTTGCCCTTAATTGCTGAGTACATTGATCCTGGCTTGTCTCCCCAGTTGCAGGAACTATTGACCGACGCGCGGGATAACCTCCAATCTGAAACCATAAGCGGCTATACAATTTCCTGGGTACTGCTGCAAACATCTGGTTATCTGCCAGGATTGTCTGGTCTTGCTTCGCGGCTGATGGAGCTAACTGAAAGTGATGCCTTACTGCTAGCAACATGGTATTCAGTGGGGGAACAGCGGTTAACTGTGATTGGGCGATCGCAAATTCCTGGCACCAATTTAAGTGAATTGTTCCAACCACTCGGCGGTGGAGGTCATTCTCAGGCAGCATCGCTGTCCCAGCGCGGAGTAGATCCACAGGAAACATTAAAACAGCTTTTTGACCAACTCAAAGCCCAGATTCCCCAACCGCTTACAGCAGATAGTTTGATGTCCTCCCCAGTTCGGACAATTCGACCTGAGACCACAATCGGAGAAGCGCAGCGAATTCTGTTGCGCTATGGACACTCTGGCTTATGTCTAGTAGATGCGGGAAGCCAGTTGGTGGGTATTATTTCCAGGCGCGATATTGATATTGCCCTACATCACGGCTTTAGCCACGCACCTGTAAAGGGCTACATGACAACAAATCTGAAGACGATTACCCCAGATACGACACTGCCGGAAATTCAGGCGCTAATGGTAACTTACGATATCGGTCGTCTACCAGTTTTAAAAGCTGGGCAGTTGATCGGGATTGTTACTCGTACTGATGTGCTGGGGGAGTTGCATCAGGAAGGGGCGAGGGGCGAGAGGCGAGGGACGAGGGGGGATGCTGTAATCCTTACTTCTCACTCCTCACTCCTTAATTTGTTGCGCGATCGCCTTGCTCCGGCGTTTTGGGAATTGCTGACTAGAGCATCAAAGCAAGCAGAACAACGTGGTTGGCATCTTTATCTTGTTGGTGGAGCGGTGCGAGACTTACTGCTAGCAAAAGACACCACAGACACCCTGATAATTCAAGATATTGACCTCGTTGTAGATGGTCACACATCAGAGTTAAATGTTGGGGCTGGTATTGAACTAGCACGCGCAATGCAGCAACTGTACCCTGCTGCCCGCTTAGAAGTTCACGGAGCTTTTCAAACTGCTGCCCTTTTATGGCATGAAGACGCTGCTTTAGGTTCCCTTTGGGTGGATATTGCCACCGCCAGGACAGAGTTTTATCCTTATCCAGCTGCAAATCCTGAAGTTGAAGCTAGCTCGATTCGCCAAGACTTATATCGACGGGATTTTACGATCAATGCCCTTGCTGTGCGGCTAACGAATCCTCGTGTGGGAGAGCTATTAGATTTTTTTAGCGGGGTACAGGATTTACAAGCGAGGCAGATTCGGGTTTTACACCCTAACAGCTTTATTGAAGACCCTACCCGAATTTACCGTGCTGTGCGGTTTGCTGTGCGGCTGGGATTTGAGATCGAGCCGACTACAGAAGGGTATATTCGTTATGCGATCGCTAGTGGAATTTACACCCAACCTCAAGGAGATAGGATTGCCCGCCCCGCACTCCAAACCAGGCTTAAAAGTGAACTAAAATACATTCTCCAAGCGCCATACTGGAAAGCCGCCTTGCAGTTACTGGCTTCTTTGGGCGCACTTCAATGCATCCATCCCACTCTAGTGCTAGATAACCAATGGCGGCAGTTGCGGTTGCTAGAGTGCTGTCTGCGGCGATTGAACTCTAAGTATTCTATTAGTGACTGGCTGCTGCGACTGGAAGTAATAATTGCTCACCTGCCCCCAGAAGATCGCGGCAAGGTTGCTGCTAATTTGCAACTCCCCGATGACAGTATTAAGCGTTTGCTAAGTCTTGCTAAATCTCAAGCTGAGGTAACGAAATCTTTGCTTTTGTGCCAGATGCCAAGTCAAGTAGTACGGCAGCTGCGGCAATATGACTTGCCGACACTGATTTTGATTGCCGTCCAAAGTCCGCGCTCTATTAGACACCAAATTTGGCAATATCTCACCGACTGGGCTAACGTCCAGCCGCCATTGAATGGTAATGATCTCAAAGCCTTGGGTTACAAGCCGGGACCACAGTACCGACAAATATTGGAGAAGCTATTGGCGGCAACACTGGATGGGGTAATTGGCGGTAGTACATCGTCGCCACAAGAAATCCGTGCTAGCGCTGAAGTATTCCTATCAGCACATTATCCTAGATAAAGCAGTCGATGTGTTGATTGTAAATTTATTACTTTTATTTGCAGATAAAGTAGTAGATCTTGCCATTTTTCGTCACTTCCAAAAGTTAGATAAAACTCTAGATTATAATTAATGGCTGGCTTGCTTTTACCTTTCTCAGCACTTAAGCTAAGGCAGTATTGCATACAAGCAAGTTATAATTTGTGCGGATGACTAGAAATATTATTTATGACTAATCCCCTTGTTCAAGCCTTTTTTGTAGGCAGAGCTGTTGCTGAAATTCTGAACGAACAGTTGGAGAATGCCTTGACCGATGCTTTGAGTGAACTCGGTAAGTTCGATGCCGAAGCTAGGGAGCATCTGCGGCAGTTTACTGAGCAAGTGATGGAGCGGGCAAATCGGGAAGCAGAAACTGCTACTGTGGCTCAAAATACTACAGCGATCGTCAGGCAAGATTCGCAGTCGGGTGACGTGCAAGCAATGATTGATGAACTCCGAGCCGAAATTGCGCTGTTGCGCTCTGAATTGCAACGCCATCGGAGCAATTCTGGATGAATGAGTTAGGACTGAGAAATAAGATTTGGGTTTATTAGGGGTGAATTTATAAGTAATTTCGATTGTCCTAAGAGTTATCTTGGATAAAGCCGCCCGTAAAGAATTTTGATTTGACACCGCTCCTTAGCTGTCTGTTCTTACTCACATCAATTTTAAAAAAACAAGTTAGGGATTCGAGTGGCTGTTCTTCCTGTTAAATCCGTTAAAACCCAGCGGTACGCTAAACGTAGGTCAACGGCTTATACAGATAAGTCGTACCGCTGGAATCGGGAAAATTACTCAAGTAAGCGGCGCTTTTTCGACATCTGGACCTTTGTCGTAAAATTAGTGACTGACTTCTGGCTCAACAACAAATCCTGGAGCTATCCAGGCGGAATCACAGAAGCCAAGCAGATTGCCAGACGCAAACAACAAGCTGTCTGGATTCGGAATACCTTGTTGGATTTAGGACCAACCTTCATCAAAATTGGGCAGTTATTCTCAACCCGTGCAGATTTATTTCCCAGCGAATACGTAGAAGAACTTGCCAAGCTTCAAGACAAGGTACCAGCCTTTAGCTATGAGCAGGTAGAAGACATCGTTGAACAAGAGTTGGGCAAAAAGATTCCGGAACTTTTCCCCAGTTTTGATCCGATTCCCCTAGCCGCTGCTAGTCTGGGGCAAGTGCATAAAGCGCAGTTGCATTCGGGTGAAACGGTAGTTGTCAAGGTGCAACGTCCCGGATTACGGCAGCTATTTGAAATTGATTTAAAGATTCTCAAGGGAATTACTCGCTACTTCCAAAATCATCCAGAATGGGGTCGCGGTCGAGATTGGCTAGGCATCTACGAGGAGTGTTGCCGGATTCTATGGGAAGAGATTGAATACCTCAACGAAGGTCGCAATGCTGATACATTTCGGCGCAACTTTCGCGCTCATGACTGGGTGAAAGTGCCGCGCGTCTACTGGCGTTACACGTCACCGCGAGTTCTGACGCTGGAATATGCTCCTGGGATCAAGATTAGCCACTACGAAGCTTTAGAGGCAGCAGGTATAGATCGTAAGGTAATAGCACGCCTTGGCGCTGAAGCATATCTACATCAGCTGCTTAATGATGGCTTTTTTCATGCGGACCCTCACCCAGGCAATATTGCGGTAAGTCCAGAAGGCGCTCTGATCTTTTATGATTTTGGGATGATGGGACAGATTAAGTCCAACATTCGTGAGGGATTGATGGAGACGCTGTTTGGGATTGCCCAAAAAGATGGCGATCGCGTTGTGCTTTCTCTTGTTGAAATGGGTGCGATCGCGCCAGTGGATGATATGGGTCCGGTACGGCGTTCTGTCCAGTATATGCTGGATCATTTTATGGATAAGCCGTTTGAAAACCAGTCGGTGAGTGCAATTAGTGAGGATCTTTATGAGATCGCCTACGATCAACCATTTCGCTTTCCAGCAACCTTTACATTTGTGATGCGGGCGTTCTCGACTTTAGAAGGTGTGGGGAAGGGTTTAGATCCAGATTTTAACTTTATGGAAGTCGCCAGACCTTTTGCGATGCAGCTTATGACTAATGGAGATGGTTCTGAAGGGAAGAGTTTTCTTAATGAATTAGGTCGTCAAGCAGCTGCTGTTAGTAGTACAGCCTTGAGTCTGCCACGTCGGCTTGAAGATACACTTGAGAAACTGGAACAGGGAGATTTGCGCCTGCGCGTCCGATCTATAGAAACAGAGCGGTTGCTGCGTCGGCAGAGTAATCTCCAAATCGGAAATACCTATGCTTTAATATTAAGTGCGTTCACCCTGTCAGCTACGATTTTATGGGTCAATCATTATGTATGGTTGGCGCTGGTTCCTGCTTTAATAGCAGTAGCGGTGGGGGTAGCTCTCATCAGACTACTTGTGCGCCTTGATCGCTACGATCGCATGTCTTAGCCATAAACAAGTTATGAAACTTCGCTTCACGGGTCTTAGCGATGTGGGACTGGTTCGTTCTGCTAACCAAGATGCTTACTATATTGACCCAGAGGGGCAATTTTTCATTGTCGCCGATGGCATGGGCGGACACGCAGGGGGCGAGGAAGCAAGTCGCATTGCTATACAGGCAATTCAGGCTGACTTAGTAGAAAGTTGGAATTCAGATAAGCCTACTTCATCTCTGTTATTGGATGCTTTCTCGCGCGCAAATAAGGCGATCGTGCAAGATCAGCAAAAGCATCCCCAACGCTCTGATATGGGTACAACGGCTGTCGCGGTAATTTTTCGAGGGCAACAAGTTTACTGCGCTCACGTTGGGGACTCTCGCCTCTATCGCCTACGTTCTTTAGAGCTACAACAAATAACGCAAGACCATACCTGGGTAGCTAGAGCTTTGAAAGTTGGTGAAATCACACCAGAGGAAGTTCGAGTTCATCCCTACCGCCATATTTTATTGCAGTGTCTGGGTCGTGAGGAGCTGCATCAAATTGATGTCCAAGAACTAGATGTGCAACCAGGCGATCGCTTGTTGCTGTGCAGTGATGGTCTTACTGAAGAACTCTCTGATCAACTAATTGCTTCACACCTCCAATCCCCAGATATTGATCAAGCCGTTTTCGACCTTGTTGAGGCAGCTAAAGCAAACGGTGGACACGATAATATCACTGTCGTGATTGGGGAGATTAATAAAGTGCCTTCAGTGCAGGAAGTAAGCAGTAGTAGGGATTAGGAAAAAATCGCATTCCCCTACCTTTACTATTTTATTTTTGTGGGGCAACGCCAAAGCGCGATTTCATTCTGATTTCATTTTTATGTGGAAAACTAAAGTTTTAGTGCAGTTCTAGTGCCCAAGAAAGCATAGAACAAAAATACCTTTCTTGGGATACCGAGATCTAAGCACTACCTGCCCTTGGTACTCACAAGGATCTTGCCCATAATGCTCAGTAACCGCTTCCAATCAGTTGCGCCGCTTTGGTGTATTTCTGAAGCAATCCTAAGTCTTGTTCTAATAAGTAGTCCAGTTGTTTTAGCTCACGGCGGACATGGAACTGAATTCCAAGGAGGAGGCGAAGCTACTCAAGCTGCTGGCTCTATTCAAGTTGATGCAGAAACCGTCAAACGGCTAGGAATTAAAGTAGAACCTGTTAATAAAACTCAACTGGCTGTTGGGATCAAAACAACCGGACAAATTGAAACTTTGCCCAGCAAAAAAGTTGAGTTAACTGCACCGATTCCAGGCACAGTGGTCGAATTGTTAGTGGAACCTGGCACAGCTGTAAGGACGGGTCAATCCGTCGCCGTTTTATCTAGCCCTGATTTAGTTGAACTGCGCGTTGCCTCCCAAGAAAAACGAGCGGAGGCAGAAGCCGATTTGCAGCAAGCTCAAGCAGACTTAAAACTAGCCGAACAAAATCTGGCACGTCAGCGTCAAATTGCAGCAGCTGATATTGAACAAACTCGCACCGAACTTAAAGTAGCTCAAGAGCAGTATGACCGCGATCGCGATTTGGTAAAAGCAGGAGCGCTTCCACGTCGCCAGATGCTAGAATCTCAAGCTCACCTAGCAGAAGGCAAGGCACAACTAGCAAAGGCAACTAGCCGCCGCGAAGTTTTGGCAGCAGAAGCCCAACTCAAACGCGCCCAGTCAACTGTTGAAGTGGCTCAATCCCGTATCCGTCTCAGCAGTGCCACCTATCAAACTCGGCTGCAACAACTGGGAACCCGCGCTGATGCTAAGGGACTGGTTACAGTGACTGCTCCTATTTCAGGAAAGGTTGTCGACCGAGAAGTTACCCTCGGTCAGTCATTCGAGGATGCAGGCGGCAAGCTAATGACAATTGTGAATGACAGCCGCGTTTTTGCTACGGCGAATATTTATGAAAAAGATTTAAACAAAGTTGAGACGGGTCAACGGGTGAGTGTAAAAGTCGCTAGCTTACCTAATCGTACCTTCACTGGACGAATTAAAAGAATTGGCTCCGCTGTGCAAGGAGAAACGCGAGTTGTACCAGTACAAGCTGAACTAGATAACTCTGGTGGTCAGCTCAAACCGGGAATGTTTGCCGAATTAGAAGTTTTAACAGACCAAACGTCGACAGCTATTTTGGCTATTCCCAGTTCAGCTGTGGTTGAAGCTAATGGCAAAAAACTTGTTTATGTCCAAAATGGCAATGCTTACCAAAGCTCTGAAGTCACGTTAGGTCAAACGTCCG
>JBGTCQ010000155.1:0-2168 GCA_041748755.1 Chroococcidiopsidaceae cyanobacterium
CCGACCTCAACAAAATCGAGAACTGCTGGTCTTGGCTCAAAAGCCGTGTTCGCAAGCATCTGGCTCTGTTTGAGTGTCTGCGAGATGCAATGGAACACGTCTTATACTTAGCGTCCTAACTACCTTGGTGATTGCTATATATGATATATGTTATTTTGCGCCATCGTAGCAATATCGAACGTTTACTTGCTGGCACCGAACCGCGATTAGCAAAAATTACCGTCAGTACCTGAAGAAAGTCTTAACTGAGGTGATGATATAGGAAATCTCGCACCCTTTGCCACAGAACTACTACACAAGCTAGCTACAATGAATGCTAATAAGTTAATTACCACCTAATTGATTTGCTAAGCTTCTGATATCCTGCTTGACGAGATGTCTCATGGATTTAAAACGTGCAGTCACCCAGACTACTCTAGAATCAAATGCCCCGAAGCCGTTGGAATTGCTGCGGGATACAGAAGCGTTGCTTCGTTGCAAAACTGTAGAGACGCTAGCGACAGTTGTGCCGCCGCCAGTAGCAATCAGTTTGGCAGAACTGTCAGACGTGGCAGAAGACTCTTTAAATCAGCTATCAGAAATTGAGCTAGATGAAATTAGCGACTTTGAACTGCAACCCGCCCGGATTTTTGTTGCTCTAAGCTTTGTCGGCTTTGGGGCGTTGGCAATCGTTTTTTTAATTCTTTATCTCTACACCCTGCATCCAGAACTCAGCCCGGTTGAGCAAATTAGAGAATATTGGTATCAATACACTTGGTTTGTCAGCTTGGGTGTTACCGGAATGTTGATGCTGGGTCGAGAAGCGATGCGCTCCCGAAATCGCGATCGCAAGTGATGCGGATAATTCAAGCTCAAAGTAATCTTATATCCAATTACTCCTATGCGCTTTGGTAGTTAGGACTACACCAAAGTCATGGGGCGAGAAATGATTACTTCTCGCCCACATAAACACTGGTGAGGCGTAAAATATCAAGCTTAATCCAAATCTCGTCGTCCTTCCAATGCTCGTGCCAAAGTTACTTCATCGGCATACTCTAAATCACCACCAACGGGCAAACCAAAAGCAATCCGTGTCACTCGCGTAAACGGCTTTAATAACTGACCCACATACAAGGTTGTTGTCTCCCCTTCTACACTAGGACTAATTGCCAGAATGACTTCCTTAGTGTTTTGCTGACTGACTCGCCGCACTAAGGATTGAATAGTCAATTGCTCTGGGCCAATTCCATCCATAGGTGAAATCACTCCGCCCAAGACGTGATACTTGCCGTGGTACTCTCGGGTTTTTTCCACTGCAATCAGATCACGGGAGTCAGCAACTACGCAGATGGTGTTGTTGTCACGGTTGGCATTGCGGCAGATTTCACACATCGGTTCAGCTGATAGATGAAAGCAGACAGAACATAAACCAACCTGTTGTTTTGCCTCAGTCAGCGCTTGTGCTAGAGCCTGTACCTCTGCTTCTGGTCGCTTCAGAATATGCAAAGCCAGGCGTTGGGCAGTTTTAGGACCAATTCCCGGCAAGCGCTGTAGTTGCTCAATTAAACGCGCTAAGGGACGTGCGTAAACCGTTGTCTTTTCTCCAATTGTTGCTCCATCACTATCCTACCGATCTTCAAGCGATATGGAAGTACTTCACTTGGTGCACTTATGCCAATAAAAAAGCGCCTCCAGTTCGGAGAGCGCTTTTTTATGAGCTAGATGTTAGCTCTTAGCCATTAATAGAAGGAGCAGTCATAGCGACTGGAGTCGCTTCACCTGCTGCCAAATCGAGGGGGAAGTTGTGTGCATTCCGCTCGTGCATCACTTCCATTCCCAAGTTGGCGCGGTTCAATACGTCCGCCCATGTGTTGATCACTCGACCCTGGGAGTCGATTACCGACTGGTTGAAGTTGAATCCGTTGAGGTTGAATGCCATTGTGCTGATCCCCAATGATGTCATCCAAATTCCAATTACTGGCCACGCTGCTAGGAAGAAGTGCAAACTGCGGCTGTTGTTGAATGAGGCGTATTGGAATATCAACCGGCCAAAGTATCCGTGCGCGGCTACGATGTTGTAGGTTTCTTCTTCTTGTCCGAATTTGTAGCCGTAGTTTTGGCTTTCGCTTTCGGTTGTCTCTCTTACTAGGCTGGATGTTACTAATGACCCGTGCATTGCACTGAACAAT
>JBGTCQ010000156.1:0-2396 GCA_041748755.1 Chroococcidiopsidaceae cyanobacterium
AAGGGCTACAGTTATCAGAACGATTAGGCGATAACCAAAGTCAGGCTTTGTGTTACAGCAGTCTGGGGATTGCTTATCTAGTTCTCTCTCAACCTGAAGCCGCAATTCCTAATTTGGAATCGGGCTTACAAGCTGCTCAATTCTCAGGTGACTTATATCTCCAGGGGCTGAATCTGGCTTGTTTGGCAGAAGCGTATTATGGTCAGCAAAACATCGAGAAAGCTATCTATGCAGGTAGCTTGGGTATGTATCTCCTAGAGCAAATTGCCTCTCCTCAGTGGCGACAAGCCGCAGGATTACTCACTATTTTGCAGGGACAAATGGGAGGTGAAGCTTTTCAGGTTTTACTGAAACAATATCGCTCTCAAATCATTAAAGTTATTGGCGTAGATGGCTATGACTATATTCCAGAACTACTAGAAGAATACAAGCGATCGCTGCCGTAATCATACTTACTGTGATTAACATCGCGTTTATTTAAGGTTAACAGCTTTAAACATTTTGATACGGCAAATACAACTGCTCTTTTTACGGTTTACCCCACCACTTGGATATTTGTTTTTAATTAAATTACTTAATAGAGAGAAGAAACAAAGTACACAAGCTTGTCTCTACAAGGATTAGAGGTGTATAGCTGGATAGTTGCCCGAAGCCTCTAAATGCCTTTCTTCTACTTTGTTCAACTACCAAAAAGTCACTGAGATTAAGGAGAATATTGAGATATGGCACTCATACGTTGGGAACCATTCCGGGAAATGGAGATGCTGCGTCGTCAAATGAATCAGTTGTTTTATGACTTGTCAGAAGCTAATAATGGCGAATCAAATACTTCTCAATCAGCACGAACAGCGTGGGTTCCTGCTGTTGAATTACACGACAAAGGGTCTGAATTACTATTAAGAGCTGAAATTCCGGGTGTAGAAGGTAAGGACCTAAATATTCAAGTGATGCAAGACGCAGTTTTAATTGCTGGTGAGCATCGTTACGAAAAACGGTCTGAGTCTAATGGTAACGTCCGTTCGGAACTCCGTTATGGCAGCTTCCAACGAGTAATTCCTTTACCAGCTAAAGTACAGAATCAGCAAGTCAAGGCAGACTTGAAAGATGGTATTCTCACTCTAAATTTACCTAAGTTGCAGGAACAGAATAAGGTATTTAAGGTGAATCTAGGTCAATCCGAAGGTGTAGCAGCTTCTATGGAAGCTGGTAATGGTAATGGACAAAACACTGCATCAGAGCAGAATGTTGAAACTGCTTCCTAGTGTTTAGGTTCTCCGATTTGGAAGTTTTATCTCTGCGTTAGGTAACTGATACACACCCCAGCTGACATCGGCTGGGGTTTTTACTAGAGATGCGCTCTTAACAAGGTTCTCAAAGATAGGATAAGAAAGATACGTCCCTTGGGTTACTACGACTGCACTCCGTACCCATAGCGCGAAACCTGTTCAGATGCTAACTCCATGCATAGTTCAAACAACTCAGCCACCTATTTCAGCGAACACGAGGTTTACCCTTGCCCGATTTGCTATGGTCAAATTTCCCCATTGTCACTAATGGATGCTATGGCCTGTGACTCTTGCCGCCACATCTTCACCACTGACATAGAAAAACAACAAATTAAGATGGCGGATAGACAACCACCATTGATTTGGCGTTGGAATGGCAAAAAGTGGACAGAAGCGCATTTAGAGGGAGCAGAACTAGGTTGGGGTTATTGGTTAGGAGGCATTGCTTTTGTCTTTCTCCCGACTACTTTACTTGGGCTAACAGTCTACACTAGACCTCCGATTCCTGGTAGTCCTTTATCTTGGCTGCCAACTGTTTGGACTGGATTAGCCTTTTTATTGCATCTTGCGATCATAGTATGGCTGGTGATTGAGTTTTACGAATTTCCAATTTGGGCTTACTTGAAATCTAGACGGCAGAATTTATTTGGGCAGTGAAAGATGAAGTTATACAAAAGCTTCACTGCAAATAATGCTTGGAATTGAATGAGATATTGTTGGCAAACTGTTATTATGCAGCCAATCGCGCATATTGTGTTGATTGTAAATCTGTACCAGTTGATTGAACAAATCCTGGTTTGTTACACCATTGCGTCGTAGAGTATTTAATTCGCGGGTGATCGCTTGAGTCATTGAACTGCGAAACACTTTTTCTAAAATATTGACTTGGGCTTTCACTTCTTCCTCTGCAATCAACTTAGAAGAGATTCTCAATTCTCACGCCGAGAAGAGATGACCTACGGCTCGAAGATAGCCCTCTTTTGTCACTTTCCGAGGATAATGATAAAAGAAATGAAAGATAAAACTCTACAAAGCAGATAGGGCAATGGATGTAGAATTACAAATTCTAAAGCATTTGGCAAGAGATGCCCATCCAACGGTTACGGTCAT
>JBGTCQ010000157.1:0-4097 GCA_041748755.1 Chroococcidiopsidaceae cyanobacterium
ACTGTTGGCAGCAGCACTCTGGCTCCTTGAGTTCCGCTCAAGTCGAAGATGGCAGAGAAATTTTGGAGAACCACTACCACAACTTTATTGCCGATGAAGTAGCGCTGCGGCGACCCCTAGCAGTGGAGGGCAAAATCCAGGGACGCTTGCAAGTAGCCAACTTAGAGTTTGCGATCGCTGGGCGCTACGATCGCATAGATTACCTAGCAGATGGGCTAGAACTGATTGACTATAAATCAACGAAAGAAGTCAAACTGCCTCATCCAGAGGAAATCGATCTGCAAATCGGTTTGTATTATCTAGTATTGGAGCAGAGATATAAACAAAGCTTGCAGCAGTTAAGTCTGTTGTATTTGCGGACGGGAGAAAAGTTCAGCTTTGATGCCACCCCTAAACACAAGCAGCTAGTAGAAGCAACAATTGGCGAACTTGCTTTCAAGTTACTTAAAGATGAATTATGGGAAGCCTCGCCAGGAGAACATTGCTCTCGCTGCACTTTTTCGCGCTACTGTGCTGCTATTCAAGACAATCCTGAACCACTGCCAGAAAAGGCTAAGACTCCTCGGCAGATGCAGTTAGTGTTAAATTTTTGAGCGAAACCCTTTATAGAAGCTGCGAAATTGGCAAGGTGATGCGCTACGATGCCGCTATTGACTTTCTCACGCAATCTGACCCAATTATGGGGAAATTGATTAAACAAGTTGGTCCCTGTCAACTGAGTGCTTCACAGCAACACGGCGACCTTTTCTCTTCGTTGTCAAGAGCAATTATTCATCAACAACTCTCCACCAAAGCTGCTGCTAGCATCTACCACAGATTTCTCCAGCTTTATCCTCATGAACCTCCCACTGCCCACAACATTCTTAATACTCCTGATGAACTGTTGCGAGGAGCAGGACTATCTCGTGCCAAAGTTTTGTACTTGAAAAATTTGGCTCAGAAGGTAGTATATGGATTACCGACTTTAATTGAGTTGGAAGCAATGGACGATGAAACCATTATTCAAACCTTAATCCAAGTCAAAGGTATTGGTCGCTGGACAGCTCAGATGCTGCTTATCTTCCGCTTAAATCGGCAAGATGTTCTACCTGGTGACGATCTAGGTATACGTGCAGGTATTCGCAAAGTTTATGGTTTGGATAAATTACCCAACAAACACACAACTCTAAGTCTAGGGCAGAGATGGAAGCCTTATTGCACTGTTGCCTCCTGGTATTTATGGAGCAGTTTAGAAATATGAGCGAGTGAAAAGCAATTTCAGTAAAGGAGGGGCATTTGGGTAGTAACGCTCTCGTAATATTTTGCAGTATTTTCCTGCTTCCCTGTAATTACTAAGGTTAGTTAATTAGTTGGCGTTGCTGAATAAAGATATGAGTGAGGGAGTGGCACATCCCAGAACTTAAGGTAGTGTAGTAGCAATCGGAGCGAGTGTTTCAGCATTTCCTCTGACTTGGAATAGCACAGAGTCTTCCGATGCAGCCGAGCGAGGTAGTGCCGTAGTCGGGTATTCTCTCCCTCAAAGCGTGTCATGTAAGTTTTGCAAATAATCTGGTCTCCCTCTGGAATAAAGCAAGGATAGACTGACCATCCATCTGTGACGTAGAAGTCGCTGCTACACGGGCTTTTAAAAGCCCGTGTGCATTGTGGCGACTTGTAGCACTTCCAGGTTGCAACAACAGCCCATAACGGTTCAAACGTCTTGGCACTATGGTCTCCCAACACCCAACCTAAGATCCCTTGTTTGAAGTGGTCAACCGCAGTCCAGAGCCAGATTTTGTTTTTTTCGAGCCAATAAACGTTTCTAATTCATCGAGTTCACCGACTTCAGGAATACTATCGGGTTCATAGGCATTGGGCAGGTTTTCTCCGACTTGCTTAACCCAATAAATCACCGTAGTGTGGTGTACACCTGTAACTCTTTCAATGCCTCGAAAACCCATGCCATTGACATACATTTTTAAACACATGGCTTTCACATCATCACTGTAGCCTTGGGGAGCAGCATAGTCATCAATGAACTGACGACCACAAGCTACACAGATATGATTTTGCTTACCTCTGTTTTTCCCATTCTTACGAATATACGTGGAGCCACATTCGGGACATTGCATCAGGCTTAACCTCAATTCATATTACCATTATGCAACGCCGAAAAATCTAATGTCAATTTCTGAAGAAGTTAATCAGCTTGGTTGTGCTTTCCACATCCGTTGGTCAAACCTAAACTGCAAGGTTGTGTTGCAAAAATAGAGGGCAATGTATAGAGTAGGAAGCTCACAGATGCTTCTCCTTTGTGCCTATGCCATTCTCCAATCCATTTAAGTGGCGTCATTTTCTCCCAGAAATCATTCTACTGAATGTGCGCTGGTATTGTCGCTACCCTCTGAGCTACCGCAACCTGGAAGAGATGATGCTGGAACGTGGAGTTGAAGTTGACCATACGACAATTTTCCGATGGATTCAGGCTTATGCTCCTGAGTTGGACAAGCGTTGCCGAGCTCATTTGAATCCAACGAATGATTCGTGGCGGGTGGATGAAACCTACATCAAGCGTCAAGGGACAGTGGAAGTACCTGTATCGCGCCGTGGATTCAGAAGGCAATCAAACAGGGCATGATGCAAGAACTCCTCACTGAGAAGAAGCGGCTGATATGAGTCAGAGCTACAGAATTTATTTAGATGCCTGCTGCCTCAATCGCCCTTTCGATGACCAGACCCAGCCCCGCATCGCCTTAGAAACCCAGGCAATTCTTACTATCTTAAGCCAATGTGAATCAGGACTCTGGAAACTGATTACCAGCGCCGCGATAAACGAAGAACTCGACCAAACTCCGGATCTAGAGAGACTTAAGAATGTGAAAACGATACTAGCGATCGCTAAGATCAAAGTTATTAGTAGCCAATTTATCGAGGGGCGAGCAACAAAACTCCAAAAACTAGGATTCTCTGGCTACGATGCAACTCACATTGCTAGTGCCGAAAGAAGTCAAGCCGACATATTTTTGACTACTGACGACAGGCTAATCAAGAAAGCTCAAAAAAATACCCAACTAATTCATGTAGAGATTGACAATCCCGTTCAATGGTTAATTAAGAGCACGCAAGCTGAGGACAACGCCAATGCCTAAAACACAGCAGGAGATTATCAGGCAAGGTTATCAAGCATTAGTCAATTCCTTGGGAGTTGTGGATGCTATTCGGTTTATTCAGCATTTCACCCCTGGACAAGGAGATTACACCAAAGAGCGCCATGAGTGGCTAGACCAAACCCCGTTAGAAGACATTTTGACATCAATGAGACAGCGCCGAGAAGACGATGAAACCCAGTATGACGAAATCATTCAGTAGCCAGTAACGTCCTCTCTAATACAGATGCCTTGAGGGTTGTGTTGCAAAAAATGATAGGCTGAAATAGTTTCACTAGAGAAACTAATTCTGCCGGTCTCTGATGAATTCTAAATCCCCCTTCAAGTGGCGGCATTATCAGTCCGATATCATCCTTTTGTGTGTGCGCTGGTATCTAAGCTACCCACTTTCCTACCGCCAAGTAGCAGAGATGGTGAACGAGCGGGGAATGGAGGTGCATCATACGACAGTCTTCCGTTGGGTACAAGAATATAGTCCAGAAATAGACAAGCGATGCCGACCGTATCTAAAGCTTACTAATGACTCGTGGCGGGTAGATGAAACCTATATCTTGGTCAAAGGAAAGCAGAAATATCTTTACCGAGCCGTTGATTCTCAGGGGAATACCCTAGACTTTCTCCTGACAGCGAAGCGGGACGCGAAGGCAGGGAAACGATTTTTCCATAAAACTTTAAAAGCCATTCATACTTCTCCCCCACGAGTCATCACTGTGGATAAGAATCCTGCTTATCCAAAAGCCATCAAAGAACTTATTGCAGCCAAAAAGCTACCTGAAATAGTGAAGTTACGACAGATTAAGTATCTCAACAATATAGAACCCATTTGACATCTTTTACTGGGATGAAGTAAGGTCAACGATGATCTCTAGTGCAGTGACGATGCCATACTCTAGCAGCTTAACCAACTCAGAATGGGAAGTTCTTGAACCGTTACTGGTTGAAATATTACCG
>JBGTCQ010000158.1:0-13926 GCA_041748755.1 Chroococcidiopsidaceae cyanobacterium
CGTTCCAGTCCATTTGTGGTGGAGTGAAATTGCACATCCTCATCCAGACAAATCCGCAGATGATCTGCCTTGCGCGTCTGGGTTGGTACGGACAAGCTTGATGGAATGTTCACGAGTAGATCCAAATTGCAGTGCTGATTACGATTCTCTCAGTCTCAGGCAATCTCTGGATCACATCCAAAGTTTACTTTATACCTTTTCTCTAACCTTATAAGTATCTAAAAACCTTGTGTTATGGGAAAAGTTACACATTAAAGTTCGTATTGCTAATTGAAGATTTTAATGGCGCTGCAAGCTGAACATATAGGCATTGTGTTACAGGTTCTGAGTAGAATATGTTGCTCAAGAGCTTGCCTCAATGCCTCACAGGGGATTCCACCTGGCAAGTAAGGCTTCGATTCAAAAGCGAAAGTTTGGAGATTTGAGCAAGATTAATTAAAACCTTTTGCCAAACGCTTTACAAAATGAAACAAAGGTTTTAATATATAATCTAAGTTAAGGCAAGAAAAGCTTTGCCTTGGCATCATCAAAAAAAAGCAAGCAATCATAAAACAATGACAACAACCATACAGAGCCGCGAAAGCGAAAGCTTGTGGGAAAGGTATTGTAGCTGGGTAACATCAACAGAGAACCGCCTATATGTAGGATGGTTTGGAGTATTGATGATCCCAACACTACTAGCAGCAACAACCTGCTTCATCATCGCCTTCATCGCCGCCCCCCCCGTAGACATAGACGGCATCAGAGAACCAGTAGCCGGGTCATTAATCTACGGAAACAACATCATCACAGGCGCAGTAGTACCATCATCGAACGCAATCGGGTTGCACTTCTACCCAATATGGGAAGCAGCTTCCCTTGACGAATGGCTATACAACGGCGGACCATACCAGCTAGTAGTATTCCACTTCCTAATCGGCATATTCTGCTACATGGGAAGAGAATGGGAACTAAGCTACCGCTTGGGAATGCGCCCTTGGATAGCAGTAGCCTACAGTGCCCCAGTAGCAGCAGCAACAGCAGTATTTTTGAACTACCCAATCGGGCAAGGGTCATTCAGCGACGGGATGCCACTAGGAATCAGCGGCACATTTAACTTCATGTTAGTATTCCAAGCCGAACACAACATCTTGATGCACCCATTCCACCAGTTGGGAGTAGCAGGAGTATTTGGCGGCGCATTGTTTAGTGCAATGCACGGTTCCCTAGTAACATCAAGCCTAGTACGTGAGACAACCGAAAGCGAAAGCCAAAACTACGGCTACAAATTCGGACAAGAAGAAGAAACCTACAACATCGTAGCCGCCCACGGATACTTTGGAAGATTGATATTCCAATACGCCTCATTTAACAACAGCCGCAGTTTGCACTTCTTCCTAGCAGCATGGCCAGTAATTGGGATATGGATGACATCATTGGGCATCAGCACGATGGCATTCAACCTCAACGGGTTCAACTTCAACCAGTCAGTGATAGATTCCCAAGGACGGGTAATCAACACATGGGCAGACGTATTGAACCGCGCTAACTTGGGCATGGAAGTAATGCACGAGCGCAATGCTCACAACTTCCCCCTAGATTTGGCAGCAGGTGAGGCTACACCAGTCGCCATGACTGCTCCCGCTATCAATGGCTAAGTGCTAATTACTAGCTCTTTAAAAAAGCGCCCCTATAAATAAGGGCGCTTTTTTTGCATAACTAAACTGCTCGAAGCTCGATAGGATAGTGATAGAGCAATAATTGGAGAAAAGACAACGGTTTACGCACGTCCCTTAGCACGTTTAATTGAGCAACTACAGCGCTTGCCAGGAGTTGGTCCTAAAACTGCTCAACGCCTAGCTTTACACATTCTGAAGCGACCAGAAGCAGAGGTACAGGCTCTAGCACAGGCGCTGACTGAGGCAAAACAACAGGTTGGCTTGTGTTCTGTCTGCTTTCATTTATCAGCTGAATCTGTTTGTGAAATCTGCCGCAATGCCAACCGTGACAACAACACCATCTGCGTGGTTGCTGATTCCCGTGATCTGATTGCAGTGGAAAAAACCCGAGAGTACCACGGCAAGTATCACGTCTTGGGTGGAGTAATTTCGCCGATGGATGGAATTGGCCCAGAGCAACTGACCGTCCAATCCTTAGTGCGGCGAGTAAGTCAGCAAAATACTAAGGAAGTCATTCTAGCAATTAGTCCTAGTGTGGAAGGGGAAACAACAACCCTGTATGTAGGTCAGCTGTTAAAGCCGTTTACGCGAGTGACGCGGATTGCTTTTGGTTTGCCCGTCGGTGGTGATTTAGAGTATGCCGATGAAGTAACTCTGGCACGAGCATTGGAAGGACGACGAGATTTGGATTAAGCTGGAACACTATTATAGGCTTTACCAGTATTCATATGGGCGAAAAGTCAGCCGATTTTCGCTCTATGACTTCGGGACAGCCCTGAACCCCGACCTAAGCACGTTGTATCTGAAGGTAGTCGTACTATGGGACTCATAGCGAATGACTGATAACTAATCCTGATGATTAACTTATTGCGATTTATTCTAGCTAGCGCGGAGCAGTTCTGTTGCCCAGAGTGCGAGACTCCCCAGATTATCGCCTCAGTTAAGACTTTCTTCAGGTTCTAAAGGTAATTTCTGCCCTAATCGCGGTTCAGTGCCAGCAAATAAACGTTCGATATTGCTACGATGGCGCAAAATAACATACAAACCGCCAGCTAAAGCAAACAACTGGTAAGGTAGCGGCTGATGCAGGACTAGCATAAATACAGAAACGGCTACTGCACCTGCAATCGAACTGAGGGACACAATCCGCCACAGGGCCAACACCACACCAAACACCAAGAGCGTACTTAAGCCTACTTGCCACGACATCGCTAACAAGACACCCAAACTTGTAGCAACAGATTTGCCACCAGTGAAACCCAGCCAAATTGATTTACTGTGTCCTAATATGGCTGCCAACCCAGCTAAAGCCACCATCCAGGCAAACCAAATTGGAGGATTTACTATCGGCGGCATAATATTGTGACTAGCGGTAGCAAATAGCCAGTGAACCAGGGCGATCGCCAATATTCCCTTCAACATATCAATAAGTAAGACCAATAGCCCTGGACCTTTGCCTAGCGTCCTCAACACATTGGTTGCTCCAGTAGAACCAGATCCATGCTCCCGAATATCAATACCTTTAATCAGTCGTGCTGCTGTATATCCAGTAGGAATTGAACCCAGGATGTAAGCTATAAGCAAAGTTGCCCCGCACAAAATTAGCCAAATTTTAGTCATTAGTCATTAGTCACAGTCTGGCTTCTGTCTCCTTTTATTTAATACTCATAATCTCTAGACATCCTGGGGTCAGGCGCAAACGCTAATAAAAGAGGAAATTGCAATAGCGCCAGACTGATTTTATCTTCTGAATCATCAATTACAACCAGCGGCATTTGTTTTGCTTTTACAAGTCGCTCAGCTTTCACGGCAACAGCTTCAGCAGTTTCAAACAAAACTACACCCCGATCTGGACCAAAATCACCGCGAGAAATTCCTAAGCAGTCCTGTAAGCCTCGTCGCCACTCTCCCAGACTTTCGGGGGTATTGGCTAAAACTAAAGTACGGAGTCGATTTTCATACAGCGTGGATAAAATTGATGTAATCGCTGAGCTAATCAGAATATTCTGCAAGCGACTGCCCATCGTCCGCAAAGCGCCCCGCCCTCCTTGAGTGAAAAACCAGTGAGAAACTCGCTCAGCATGAACTGGTTCAAAGGTGCGGCGCAGTTGCCAAGGCGGACCGTAGTAGTCTGGTTTTGTGCGGTATTCGTCAATCAAACGGCGAATTTGTTTCGTAGTCGATTGAAACCTCTGCTCGGCAAATTGTGGCGTTGAGGATATCTCAGTTTGCTTGGGTTGGACAACTGGCAATTCCTGTTCTACTGGCTTTGCTGGTACTAGTTCCAGCTGCTCAGCAGCAGCAGCCAAATCCTGCAAGCTGCCAGTGAGATAATCTTTAAATCCCTGCACTCGAATCGCCAGTTCTTGAGAAGTTCCAGCAAAACTCGTTCGCATCTCCGTGCGGATGCGTTCTTGACGACGTTCCAGTTGTTCAACAGCAATTTGCAGCGCCTGTCTACGTTGCTCCAGTTGTACCAAAGCCTCTTGCACTACTCTCCCCATCGTCATTTGAGTTTGGGTTACCTGCTCAGATAGCACTTTGTAAGAAGCTTGCAAGTTAGCTATTTCCTGTCTTAGAGCTTGTTCTTGGCGTTGTAACTGGGCGATTCGCTGCCCCGCTTCTGACACTGCCCGATTATTTGACTCTGATTCCAGCTCAACAGGAGAAAGTTGTTCCTTTAGCTCAACCAAAAAATCAATAGCTGAGTCTTCTGGCTCTACTTTAGAACTTTGCAATTCTTGCTCACTAGCTGATTGCCCTATTTCCACTGGAGAATTTTGCAATTCTTGAGGCAACGATTCAACAGCTGGTTCTGGGGTTTTGGGTTCGTCTGCATTCATAAAAAGTAGTGCAAGTCCTAAAGCAATCAATAATAAAGTTTCAGCTTGGTAGAGATTAGGGGTTAGTTTTTTCCTCAGCCTCTATTTTGGGGCAGCGTTCTTCTAGACAACTTTTAAGCGTTTTGGGATCAAACAGAATTGGTAAAAAGTGGATACTCTTAACTTCTTTAAAGTAAAACAAAATTGGAACTCCAGACCAGAAAATTCGCCAGTTTTGCCAGTCTTGATCGGGAAAATGGCGAATTAATGTTTCACTTCTATAAATATCTAATGCAGTCTCGGTAAATTGCAGACGCAACGTTGCAGCTTGGAACATGAGAAACAAGCCGAAGAGGGCGTGAAGCGAAGCTATCCCGAAGGGAATTGCGCCTCCCAACCAAGCTGAAAATAGCAGTGAGGGAATGGCAGTAATGATCAACACTAAAGGCAGTGTGTAACTAGGCGTGAGTTGAACAGTTGATGCCGATGGCACAAAGGAAGTAGTCATCTTTAATCCTGCTGTATTAGTACATGTTCAGTTTATTTCTATTCTAAAGGTCCCTTTATGACCCCTGAAGCACTGCACTACCAGTTCCTTGGAACATTAACCAAGAAAGAAAAAAGTTGCTAATAAAAATAGTCAGCAGGGCGGTAACAACAGCCGCAGTAGTTGACTGCCCAACTCCTTTGGCTCCCCCAGTTGTTGTCAAACCCCAACTGCAACCAATCACGGCTATCATTGTCCCGAAGTAAGACGCTTTGAGCATGGCACTACCTAGATCCCACACATTAAGGAAGTCGCGGGCTGAATCTAGAAATAGACTTTGAGGCAAATTGTATAGATTTGTTGCAATCAACAATCCTCCAACTAGGCCTGTAACTAGAGACAAGAGAGTCAAAGCTGGCAGCATCAAGCCGCAAGCAATTACGCGGGGGATAACCAGGTAATCGATGGGGTCTGTTTTGAGCATATAGAGGGCATCAATCTGCTCTGTTACCCGCATTGTGCCAATTTCTGCCGCGAACGCCGCTCCAACTCGCCCTGCCAAAATCACAGCTGTAAGCACAGGTGCGAGTTCACGGGTTAACGCGAGGGCAACTACCCCGCCTACAGCGCTTGCTGCTCCAAAATTAATAAACTCCCGCGTCACCTGGATAGTGAAAACCATACCGACAAAAGCAGCCGTTACTAGGGCAATTAGCAGCGATTCTGGACCAGCTACTGCCATTTGGTCAATGGTGTTGCGTTGGTGAATCTTGCCCTTAAGCAGGTGAATTACCACTTGTCCACCCAACAAAACCGCTGCCAGCAACCGCTGACTCCATACACCTAAGCTTGAATTCCGTATTGTTTGGCTCAATGGGCTAATGACTCGACACCTGGGTTAAGAATAACTAATTACAAAAAAAGGGGCTAGGGGCTAGAGACAGACAAAAGAATCTAAATCTTAGTCTCTATCCTTAACTGGTTGTTGTAGTTTAAACCCTCCTGGGACGCTTGTTGTACAATCAAAATCCGAAGATTTAAGGAAAGAGGATTTCTCAAAATCTGTCAGCAACCCATCAATCCTCTTTCTCCCCCCCCTTGCCATCTGCCCCACACAGTCAGACACTAGACTTGGGTATTGAACGGCAGTCGGGAGAAATTTCTGTGAAAAGAGTATTATCGATTATTCTCGGAGGCGGTGCAGGCACCCGTCTTTATCCACTGACAAAGCTACGTGCCAAGCCAGCTGTGCCACTGGCAGGCAAGTACCGCCTCATTGATATTCCCGTTAGTAACTGCATAAATTCAGAAATATTCAAAATATACGTCCTGACGCAGTTCAACTCGGCTTCGCTTAATCGCCACATTGCCCGGACATACAATTTTCCTGGTGGCTTCAATGATGGGTTTGTGGAAGTGCTAGCTGCTCAGCAAACGCCAGAAAATCCTAATTGGTTTCAAGGTACGGCAGATGCAGTCCGTCAATATATCTGGCTCTTGGAGGAGTGGAATGTTGACGAGTACCTGATTCTGTCAGGAGACCATCTCTACCGGATGGACTATCGCCTATTTGTGCAACGTCACCGTGACCAAAAGGCAGATATCACCCTTTCCGTTGTGCCAATGGATGAACGCCGCGCTTCTGATTTTGGCTTGATGAAAATTAACGACTCTGGTCGGGTAGTTGACTTTAGCGAAAAACCTAAAGGGGATGAGTTGGTTAAGATGCAGGTCGATACAACCATTCTAGGGTTGACACCAGAACAGGCAAAGCAAAAACCCTATATTGCGTCGATGGGTATTTATGTCTTCAAAAGAGAAGTCCTGATTAAGCTTTTGAAAGAATCTTTAGAATGGACAGACTTTGGTAAAGAGATTATTCCCGCTTCAGCAAACGATTATAATGTCCAAGCTTACTTGTTTAATGATTACTGGGAAGACATTGGAACGATTGAGGCTTTCTACGAGGCTAATTTGGCTCTAACTAGGCAATTACTGCCGCCGTTTAGCTTCTATGATGAGAACGCTCCAATTTACACCCGTTCGCGTTACTTGCCTCCCAGTAAGCTTTTAGACTGTCAAGTAACAGAATCAATTATTGGCGAAGGCTGTATTTTGAGAACTTGCCACATCCAGCATTCGGTTTTGGGGGTGCGATCGCGCGTTGAAGCAGGCTGTAGGATTGAAGAATCTTTAATTATGGGAGCCGATTTCTACCAACCCTTCGTCGAACAACAATTTAACTCAGAAAACGGCAGCATCCCCTTGGGCATCGGTGCCAACACAATAATTCGCCGGGCGATCGTTGACAAGAATGCCCATATTGGCTGTGATGTACAAATCATTAACAAAGACAGAGTGGAAGAAGCAGACCGCGAAAATCAGGGCTTCTACATCCGTAGTGGCATCGTCGTAGTGCTAAAAAATGCAGTTATTCCTGATGGAACCATAATTTAGATAAAATTATGGCTAAATTGATTTTGCTAATTGGGCTTCCTGGTAGCGGTAAGTCAACTTTAGCAAAACAACTGCTAGCAGAAGACCCGCAGCGCCAGATAATTTCCACTGATGCGATCCGCAGCCAGATTTTTGGGGATGAAGCCACTCAAGGGTCATGGTTGCTAATTTGGCGTGAAGTACAGCATCAATTTCAGCAAGCCATTGTGAACAGTTCGGATGTTGCTGCCAGCACAATTTACGATGCTACGAATGCCCAGCGACGACATCGGACAGAAGTAGTTGCACTTGCACGGGCAACTGGCTTTACCCATATCACTGGGCTGTGGTTGGATACCCCAATCTGGTTATGTTTAGCGCGGAATCGGCGGCGCGTCCGTAAAGTTCCGGAGGACGTTATCTTTCGGATGCATCGCCAACTCCGGAATGCTCCCCCAACCCTCCAAGAATTAGACTGCCTGATTCACTATTCGTTAGCTAGAGTGAGTACATATGGACATTGTGCTCGCGTCTTGAGCAAGAACCGAACCTAACTGAATGTGAACCTTGGATAAGTTAAAGTCAGAATCTATATGCCCGAAATTGTGCCAACTGGGGGCTGATTACCTTTGTCTAGCTATCCAGCGGCTCGATATCTTAGAGAAACATATAACCGGAATCTTTAGAGGAGGCTGGTAGATGGCTGCAACCGACTTCAAAGACTACTACTCCATTTTAGGAGTCAGTAAGACTGCCAGTGTTGATGAAATTAAACAAGCTTTTCGGAGACTTGCCCGCAAATACCACCCCGACGTAAACCCAAATAACAAGGAGGCAGAAGCACGTTTCAAGGAAGTTAGCGAAGCTTACGAAGTATTGTCAGACCCAGAAAAACGCCAAAAGTATGATCAATTTGGTCAATATTGGAAACAGGCGGGACAAGGGTATCCATCTGGTGCTGGTGGCAGTGCTGATTTCGGCGGCTTCGACTTCGCTCAATACGGTAGTTTTGACGACTTCATTAACGAGTTACTAGGTCGCTTTGGTAGTGGCGGACCTAGCACCAGTAGTGGACAAACCTATACCTACCGCACCACTACGGGCGCTCCAACTGGATTCAGCGGCTTTGATGGCGCTAGCGATTTTACTGGTTTTGAAAATACCACAGCGCCAAGTACCCAGGATAGAGAAGCAGCGATCGCGCTCAGTTTCGCTGAAGCTTTTCAAGGTGTGCAAAAGCGCTTTAGTTTAGGCAACGAAACGATTGCAGTTCGCATTCCTCCCGGAGCTAAACCTGGTAGTCGCATTCGCGTTCGTGGCAAGGGTACAGTTAACCCCTACAACCAACAGCGGGGCGATCTGTACTTAAAGGTAGAAGTCCTGCCGCACTCTTTCTTTCAGTTTGAGGGAGATAATTTAGTCTGCGAAGTGCCAATTACTCCAGACGAAGCCGTCTTGGGAGGCCCAATTGAAGTACCCACACCAGACGGAACGGTTAAGATGAACATTCCTGCTGGAATTCGCTCTGGTCAATCACTACGTCTTCGCGGTAAAGGCTGGCCCCAGCTTAAGGGTGGACGTGGTGACCAACTGGTAAGGATTGCGATCGTGCCACCGAAAGACCTCAGCTCAGTTGAGCAAGAGTATTATGAGAAGATCCGTGCTAGTCGCAGTTTCAATCCCCGCAGCCACTTACAGCAAATCCGGCTGTGATTATGTAACCCTAAATGTAGGTGTTTTGTTTTACCTCCTTTTGTTGCTTCAATTAAGGTTAGGCTACACAGATTTAGGTGCTTCGCCTTGCCAGAGGCTACGCTGATAGCGATTTCGCATAATCTATCCACAGGTGTCTGTGGTTTATTGATATTGAGGTGGTCTGTTCGGCTATTTTCCTGTATATGTCAACCCTGTTTCAGGGATTGTCACCGAAAAGGGCTAGGGAACCCTTCTTCAGAGAAAGAAGCATATGTAGCCCTAAATTGGCACGGATTAAACAACCCTGCCTTAGGCGTGCCGCGCATGAAGAAGATAATTTGGTTCAAGACGCTGGGCTTTGAGACCCAAAAAAGTCTTTTTTAAATTCAGGTTAGGAATGTTTAAGAGGGATTAGGGACTAGGGGCTAGGGGCGCTGGGTTATCCCCGCAGGCGTTAAAGCAGGGGATTTGTATAAGGATGCCTTATGGCTCGCACTATGTGTCTCGACATAAATCTTTTTTCTTTATCCATGTTTAAAAACACACACGAGTGAAACCATACTAGGGGGCTAGAATTTTTCTTTATTCCCCTAGCCCCTAGTCCCCAGCCCCTAGCCCCTTCTTGGTCAAGGAGACTACCTGACCCCTGAACACCAGTTCCTATAATAGAGGGAACCTCCATAACAGACTGGCTCTCCCTGGACTCTCTTAACTCGTTAGTTGGTTGATTCTAAAAGGAATAATGAGGTACCCTTGATGAAACACTAAATTTTCACAAATGAATCGATGTATTGAAATGTGATTTGACATACCTCATCCTATTGATTTTTAGTATGAGTACTTTTAATTAGCTAAAAGCCAGGACTTCTCCTGGCTCATAATTTATAACCTTTGTATTACATTTAATTAGGTAGATTAAATGAAAAGAACCTCAAATCAATTAAAAACTAATTTGTCAACTGCATCTCGCTACTCAACATTTATTTAATAAGCACCTTTTTTCCTAAAAATTACCATAACTGTTTGTAGTAAAATCTGCAAGTCTAACCACAATGACCAGCTTTCCATATATGTCACATCCAGTAGTATTACTTTTTCAAAATCAGTAATATCAGACCTACCAGAAACTTGCCAAAGACCTGTTATACCAGGTAAAACTTCATGACGAATGAAGTGATGTTCAGAAAAATTTTCTACATCTCTAAGCGGTAGAGGGCGAGGACCAACCAAACTCATTTCACCGAAAAGGACATTAAAGAGTTGCGGTAACTCGTCCAAACTGTAACGACGTAGAAAACTCCCAACACGAGTAATACGGGGATCATTTTTAATTTTAAATAAAACCCCATCTTTCATCTCATTACTAGCTTCTAGCTCTTTTTGGAGTTTTTCTGCATCAGTGACCATAGTACGGAACTTCCAGACTTTAAATGGTCGCCCGTGTAAACCAATACGAGTCTGCTTATAAAAAATTGGACCTGGAGAATCTAGTTTTATTAGCAAGGCAATGAATAGATATAGTGGTGCGGCTAACAAGATAAAAATAGTAGCACAACAAAAATCAAAGCACCGCTTCACAAAAAAATCACTGCCTGTGATTAGAGGTGGAGAAAGTTTAAGCGCAGGTAGCCCACCCACCATTTTAAGTTCTAAGGTTTGGTCAATAAATTCTAAGTCAATGTCAACGGGCAGAATATGCAATGTAATACCTGCATTTCGTAATTTCCAGTAAAGGAACATACGACTTTTGATAGATGCCCAGGAACATACAAAAACTTCTGATACACCTAAACTGTAAATCTGTTCTAAGGTAGCATTCAGTTTATGTTTGTCTGTTGCCAGTGCATTGACATCCTCCCATCCAAGAAGTTTGTAGCAATTTTCTCGTCCCAGTAATTTGACAGCTTTTTCCCTATCTTCCGGACGACAAATGAGGAAGGTAGGATAACGAACCGCGCCTTGTGTGCGGAAGTATTCAACGGCAGTATCGAGGGTAAATCTGCCAACACTAGTGAGAGACACGCTCAATGCCCAAGATAAGATGAAAGTTGAGCGTGATACAAAGCCAGTTGGTTGATAGAAGAATGCGATGAGCAGCAGCAAAATATGGGAAAATGTTAATGCTTTAGCAAGGCTAAGGTAGTTGCGCCGCTTTTGCCTTGAATCATAAAGTCCTTTCGCAGCTATTATGCTAATTTCAGTAGCAAGAATTGGTAATAGTAACAGCGGATGGTGTTGCGTGCCCCAAGAAGAGTCCACAATATTACCATAAGTGTCAGCTATCTGCCATGCTAAATAAAGCATAATGGCATCCAGCCCAATTAGTGTAACTACTCGTAGCCATCTTACACCAGTTCCTCTACGTAACCGTGTAAACACGGGGGCACGCAAGTCTAGGTTGGAGTTTAGTGATAAGGAAGTAATAGATGTCATTTTCCGCACCTCCACATTAAATAATTGGAAAGCATTTTGTTTTAGAATTGTTTAGGCAACAAAAAATACATTTATCCCTGACTAAAGCTATATATTTCAATGTCAATATTGTTAATGCATTAAAGTTTTTACATAAAATTTTATTTTTTCTTAGTTAAAGTTGTGCAGTATACAAAGTCTAAACTCGTTATGGTGTACTGGCTTAAACACTTTAAATTGAAAACTAAATTGTCCTTCAACAAGATTTTAAAGTAACTTTACCCACAAGAAACTAACACTAATTGCATTTTATGTCAACGGTAATTTTATTGAAAATCTCAGTTTAATTTGCGATTGTAATATTACTTACCTTAAGTGTATTCACTTAAGTATAGTCGAGCTATTCCTGCTTTGTAAAGGTTTATAGACCAACTTGTCAAAATAAGAGTTCTCAGACATTTATGTTTAAATTTACACAGTGAGAATTTACGACCAATGTGGGAGATCGCTTTGTTTGCACTCGTTGCGTCTCAGTTCTAGGTTGCGTGACAGGGTACGAATCGGTGCTTGTTATACCAATAGGTGAGATTGTGCTAGTTATCAATAGAATCAGTCCGAACAAATCGCGAAATATTATCAAAGTTGTAAGAACTAAACTGGAATCGGTTGTTGGTCACCAGCTACTAGGCGATCGCAGTTTAAAAATCCTAGTGGAACGCACCACCAGTTTATAGCCTAGAGTGGTTAAAGATTACTAATCTAGGTATAGAGATGAATACCACAGAAGGGTTAATATCCTCTGAATCTGGTAGTTTTAGAGCTTGTATAAAACTTCAGACTATCCAATTTGATACCAACGAGAGTCGTTTCAGCACATTCTCAAAATTTACTACACAGGCTTCAACTACAGTTGTCATTTTGGCTACTTGCAATATTGTTACTGCTATTGAACCGAAATGACCTAAAAATGTTTCCAACTTAGCTCAAAAAGTTAAGCTTTCGTGGACTTGCTGGTAAAAGACTACAGAAGCAACACATCCAAGAAGTTAAATTGTGTTGCCATACTGTTTTGTTCAGCTTTATTCAGCTTCTTTGGACTGGTTTAAGTATTTTTTCCAGTCAACATGGTATAGAACTGCCATCAAACAAGTCTGCTCTCTGAGATGTCAAGATAACCGAAGTCAATACTGGTCAAATTAGCTTAAATGTTGAGTTTGAAGCAGCCTTAAATGAATATAGATAAAACTTTTTTGGAAATTTGGTTAGAAACCGCAGCACGGGGGTACAGGTACCCCCGGTACTGGCAATCTTGGTATCACCTCAATTGCTTTAGCGCCAAATCGCATCTAATCGCCGAATACCTGATAATGAGGTAGGTAGTCCATTTGCCCCAGTTAGGGTTCTAGAAAAACGAATTATTCGTGACCGTATTGTTGCGCGCAATCCAGGTAATTCCTTGAGCAATCTCACTACGATTCTTGTTTACACGTGGCGAGTCCTTCTCAATAATTGGATCTTTGAACTTATTATTTCTCAAGATGTTATTAGACACCTGACTACTAGATGAATCTGCGAGCATGATCCCCGCACCATTATTACTGACCTCATTACCAGAGATGAAACCTTTGTGCGAAATTTCATATTGAATGCCAATACTGTCGTTATTCCGACTGGTATTATTAACGATCGTTGTGTTCAGGCTCGATCCATCAATCCAAATTCCAGTGGCATGGTTGTTTTCGACAAGGTTGTTGCGTATGATCGCGCCCTGAGTCCTAATCAATTTCATCCCAGCTGCACCCCAGGTATTTCTGAAGTTTTCAATATTGTTGAAACTGATTGTATTGCCTTCAAGCAAGATGCGGTCCGCACTCCCCCTAATTCCAGTCAAACCATTGTAGGTAAAGGTGTTGCCGCTCACAACTGCATCAGCGCCAACAAAAGTGACTCCCGAAGCCCCATTCCAAGCAAAGGTATTGTTCTCAAGCCGCACACCAGCTGCTCCCACAAGCACCCCCTTATCAGCATAGTGGGCAAAACCTAGACCTCTGACGACTGCATTCGACGATTTGTTGTTGATTGTGATGCCCGATGTCACTACTGTGGCTTCCACTGTTTTGCCCGCCGGGTTGTTGCCAATGTAGAGTTTATCACTGCCTTTATCGACGTAAAATTCCCCAGGTCCCACATTAGCTCTGTTCCCCACTTGCTTAAGGGAAACACCGTTAACATACACCATGTCGGTGTAGCGTGCCATCGGGAAACTTGGGTCAATAAGTGTCTCTTTGAGCAGAGGCAACGAGTAGTTCCAGCCATCTTTGCGCCACAGGGAACCATCATTTACCCAACCTTGAACCTCAATACTGCCTTTGAGCCAAGGTTTTTCTTGCGGATATGCTTGCAACGTGAGTTTCTT
>JBGTCQ010000159.1:0-10472 GCA_041748755.1 Chroococcidiopsidaceae cyanobacterium
GACTTGCTAGTTTTGAGATTATTGAAAAAGCAACAGAAAACAAGTTTTCTCTAGCACTTAATAGGTAAAATTTTGTACCGTTTCCCATCGCGTTTTCTACCGATTTTAACTGCTGCCTATGCACTTCCATCTGCTCAAGTCACATCACTTGTACAGGTGAAGATACTCTTAATTATAAGAACTTAGTTACAAAACTTAATAAAGTGTACAAAACAAATCACTTAGCTCCTGTGATCTCAAACACTCTTGTACTGGGAGTAGACGCTAAATCCTTAGATTCCTGGTGGTGCTGCAACAGCAAATCCGAACTTACTGTATACCAACACCTGAGCCTTCCTTATTCCTAGATGGGAGATCAAGTACCCCAAATCCCAACCTCGGTACAAACGCTAATGTAAGTTTTTGTAAATATTGCCGTAAATATTGCATTATTCCTAACTTTAGCTCCGAGAAGTCATTAGAGGTTTACACGTTGCAGCTTGTTTGGACTAAAACTTTTGTCTGCAAGTAACAAGTGTGACTACAGGACAAAAAGGAGTAGGAGTGCAATCACTTTTATCGCTTGAGTTACCTGGTGCAACGAGGAGCAGTTGCTACCTAAAGGAGGAAGTACAACAAATGCAGGTTGTCATGCAGATTTTAAAACAGGGATTTGAAGAAGACAATCTCATGACCTTGGCGGAGAACCTGGGGAAAAGTTGGCGATCGCGGCTTAGTGTTGACTGTCCAGAACAGAGTGCTGCTAATAGAGAAAGTATTATTCGCTGGCTATTTGGAGGCTTAGAGCGTCTTTATCTGCTTAATCAGGCTCAGCTAGAAATTGCCAAGCAAGCGATGGAATATCGCTACCGCATCTTATGTCAGCGTTATTTAGGACTAGCGCCAGAGGGGGCTTATCGCAATTTAATGCAGCGCCTGGGCAGTTTAGTGCTGCTGAGAAATAAAATCCGTAGTTGGGTTAGCCTCAGCCGTGATCGCTCTTTAGGTGTGGTAGATGTTTTGCAAGAAGTCATCCAGGAATTACTGCAAAGCGATCGCTATATGCAGCAGCAAATGACTTGGATTGCTGAAATAACTAGCGATCTCCGACTGCGAAATGCACTGCTCTTTGCTAGCACAGAAGAGTATTGTTTGCGTCCAGTGCGTAATCAACCCCTAATCGTCTATCGGTTTGTTAATTATCTGTGTCGCACACAACGAGGCGGCTTAACGCAGGTACCAAGCAGTGAATATATTCGCCTAGTTTCTTCTGAGGTTCTAACAGAGGACAGTGAAAATCCGCTCAACCTCCTAGATACCCAGGTGATCGCCCAGTATGAGGATACTCAAGCGTTAGAAGATCAACAGGCACTGCGGACTGAGGTGAAACAGGAATTTGAGATGTATTTGGGTTCTCATCTGGGAGCAGAAGCAGTGCAGTGGCTCAATCTATATCTCCAAGGGCAGTCCCAAGAGGCGATCGCTCGGAGTTTAAATTTAGAAATCAAGCAGGTTTACCGACTGCGCGAAAAAATTAGCTATCATGCGGTGCGGGTTTTTACTCTGAAAAATCAACCTGAACTTGTCAGTAAATGGCTAGAGACATCGTTGCAGGAACACAACTTTGGTTTAGCGCCCCAGCAGTGGCAGCAATATTGGGAGAAATTGACTTTTCCACAGCGCCGGATAATCGAGCTATTGAAGCTTGGTAAAAATATCGAGGCGATCGCCCAAGACTTGAACCTCAAAACTCATCAAGTCATGGGGGAATGGAGTAAGCTCTATCTCTCAGCCCAAGCACTGCGGAGTGAGGGGGGTTCTTGAGCAGGGGGAGCAGGGGGGAGCAGGGGGAGATGTTAGTTGTTAAATTTATGTTAAAAGCTAACAACTAAAAATGACTGAAGCAACAGCCGTCCGCTCCAGCAGTATCCCCAGCATCGCACCAACGATTCACTACTATGTGGCAATGCCACAGCCAAAATCTCACCTATTTGAAGTGACGTTGCACCTGAAAGATTGGCAATTACCAATTCTGGATTTGAAAATGCCAGTTTGGACACCAGGTTCCTACCTGGTACGAGAATATGCCAAGCACTTGCAGGATTTTTCAGCCCAACTAGGACAGTCTTTGCATTGGCGCAAGTTGAGTAAAAATCACTGGCAAATTGAAACATCTGTCTCGGAAAATATTGTACATGGAGCAGCCCCTCACAATTTTTCCGCCGCTACAGAAATGATTACGGTGCGTTACCGTGTGTTTGCTCATGAGCTATCGGTACGGACAAATCACCTGGATGCTACCCACGGCTATTTTAATGGCGCGGCTTTGTTCTTTAGAATACCTGGATTTGAAAAGCAACCAATTCAGGTTACCATTGTACCGCCGCAACCAGAATGGCGCGTCACTACTCCTTTACCAGGATTAGGGCAGCCAAACACTTTCCAAGCTTCAGATTTTGACACATTAGTAGATAGTTTCTTTGAGATTGGTTGTCATGAATTGCATTCTTTTGAAGTGCTAGGCAAATCTCATGAGCTTGCTATTTGGGGAAATGGAAATGCTGATCCGGCAAAGATGATCCCGGATATCCAAAAAATTATTCAGGTAGAAGCCCAGCTATTTGATGGGTTGCCCTATGACGATTATGTATTTCTGCTGCATTTGTCATCCCAAAATAATGGTGGTTTAGAACACAAATATGGTTGCTCGTTGAACTACACCCGCTTTGGGTTCCGTGCTAAGGACAAGTACGATCGCTTTATGCAATTGGTGGCGCACGAGTTCTTTCACTTGTGGAATGTCAAGCGGATTCGCCCTAAAGCTTTAGAAGTGTTTGACTACGATCAGGAAAATTACACCCCATCGCTGTGGTTTAGTGAAGGGACGACGAGCTATTACGACTTAGTGATTCCGATGCGGGCGGGGATTTATGATGTTAAGTCTTTCTTAAATAATTTGGCTAAGGAGATTACACGGTTTCAAACAACACCAGGGCGGCTGGTGCAACCATTGAGTGAGTCAAGTTTTGATGCTTGGATTAAGCTGTATCGACCAGATGCGAATAGCGGCAATTCCCAAATCTCTTACTATCTAAAAGGGGAAATGGTGTCGTTGTTGCTTGATTTATTAATTAGACGACAGGGGAATGCGCGATCGCTTGATAATGTGATGCTCCTCATGTGGCAGCAGTTCGGGCAAGCAGAAATTGGCTTCACCCCAGAACAATTACAGGAAGTCATTGAGTCAGTTGCTGGGATGAATTTGGATGATTTCTTCAAACGGTACGTTGATGGCACCGAGGAATTGCCGTTTAATCAGTATCTGGAACCTTTTGGCTTGCAACTAATTGGTGAAGATGAGGATGCCGTACCGACTCTGGGTGTAAAGGTTCAAACAGAAAATGGACGTGAGTTGATTAAGTTCGTTGAGGCGGGTACACCTGCAAATTTTGCTGGGATTGATGCCGGAGATGAATTGCTGGCGATTGATGGCGTGAGAGTACAAGCACAGCAGCTGAGCGATCGCATCACCGATTACCAACCAGGCGACACCATCCAAGTCACGGTTTTCCACCAAGAAGAACTCCGCACTTATCCTGTCACCCTAGCTTCTCCACGTCCCAGCCGCTATCAGGTGATTCCTGTGGAGAATCCTAACTCAATCCAAGAAGAAAACTTTGCTGGTTGGTTAGGCGTACAGCTCACTTCCATTGAAAAGTGAGGAGTCTGAATAACACCCCTAGCCCCCAGCCCCTAGCCCCTAGCCCCTAGCCCCTAGCCCCTTTTACTAAAACTCCTGGTTCTCGCTGGATAGGTAGAACATCAACAATATCTATTTCAGCGCAGTATTTGAGGTCTTCGTGACAGTTTAGGCGCAAGAGTCGTTTGCCGTGACTGGCATAGTGCAACAATTCTAGTAATTTGTCTTGCCACTGGGAGTAAAGCGCGATCGCCGCAATCGTTTCATCGTTACCAGCTACTTCATCCAGAGATAAATCTGTTTGTTGCAAAATGCTGTGAGCGATCGCGCCAGCACAAGCTGTATCCTCCAGCGAATAACTGCCTTCCCAGCCAGAACCAACAATCCACACTGTTTCAGGCTGCTGGGATAAGACATAATCCACCACAGCCTTGCGGTTGATCAAGGCAGCTGCCAAGACAATTGGCGCGTCTTGTACTCGTTGTAAGGCGCGAGTGCCATTTGTGGTGCTGATAAACAATCTACGTCCTTGTACTCGCTCTGGCGTACAGTCGAGGGGGGAATTGCCCATATCAAAGCCAGTAACTTTACCTCCACCGCGTTCTCCAGCGCGGAGCCGTTGCTCAACTGGCCACGACTCGCTGACGTGCATCAATTGATCTAGATCGCTAAAAACCTGGACGGCTTCGCCTCCAGCTGCCAATACTGTTGCCATTGTGGTGGTTGCTCGCAGCACATCTACTGCGATCGCACAGTCTGGCATTTTGTCCGTTGGAGTCAGTTCGGGGGTGTTGTAAACAAATAGCTTCACAAGCTTGGTAATAACTGCAATCAAAACTTTGGCAATCTTACCAAATTGCTTGACTATTCCATTGATCTGAAAGAAGTTTCAATAATGATGCTTTATTGAGGTTGCTAGAAACTAGAATTATCTAGAATTATAAAGTGTATTTCAAGGGGAGCGCCCCCCTCTTTCCCTAGCCCCTAGTCCCTAACCCCTTCTTCGGTCAAGCTAAATTCTTCAAACTCTGGTTGACCATAAATCAGCCGTCGATCTACAGCAGAAAGAATTTTATTATTAGCTTGCTCAGAATTGAGGCAACGGCAAACTAGCTGTGCTACATCGGCACGATGAATTGTCCCACCAATTCGCGGATCTTCTGTTAAAACTCCATTGCCAGTTGCTGGTTCTGACTTTAGCCCACCAGGGCGGATGATGGTGTAAGTTAGTCCACTGTCAATCAAATATTTTTCGGCTTTCTCTTTTTCTACCAAGACTGGGGCCAGTGTTTGAAGAGCTTGAGGAGGCAAGGCAACTGCGCTATTCCCACTACCTATTGAAGAAATCAAAATAAACTTCTGTACACCAGCTTTAACAGCAGCATCGATCAGGTTTTTATTACCCAGATAATCCGCCCTTTCGCCTTCTTTGGGTAAACCGCCAATTGTACTAATGACTGCGTAGATTGGTCCCAGCATCACTCGTTCGACATCTCCAACATTCAGAGCATCTCCGAGTACAACCTTAATTCCCATCGCCTCTAGTTCTGGACGAGCTGCTTCTGTTCTCAACAGTGCTTTCACCTTCAGATGTCGTTCTGTTAAACAGTTGACGATTTCTCGCCCAACGCCTCGACTAGCTCCAGCAAGAAAAATATGGGATACATTTGTCATCTTGGTTTCACTATAATCATGTTTCTATTTGACTAGACTTAGGACATACGCAGTTTATAGTTTAATAGTTCTCTAACCCTGAAGGCGGATGACACGATGACAAAAGTAGTGTTTTAAGCAACACACCAGATTTTTCATCTGAATGTAAAAGCTGCGGTTAATGTTCCAGTCAGTTTGGGTCAAAATAAAAGGAGCAAACATTGTTTGCCCCTTAGTGTCCTCTAAACATGTGAAGTCAGTTTTGACCTTTCAACTGTCAACAGGTATGGGTTCTAAGTGAAGTTGTAGCTGTAGCAACTCCAACCACAAACTTCAACACTGACCGCCTAGCGCGATCGTTAGGGTGTTGTAGAGACCTTACCTGAAACAAAGAAGTCTAGTTGCGTGAAGATAGGGCTACCGACAACAGTTCTATTGGTACGGCTAACGGTTCTTTCGACCATAAAGTAGTTGGTATCATTCGGGCTACCAATTACTGCATGTCCAATGTTAGGGTTGCCGGCATATATACCACTTTCTACCAGATCAGATGAACCTGAATTAGTATTAAAATTATCCCATGTCAGCCAGGGACGACCTACCGGATTTTGTAGCCCAGAACGTGTTGGCTCTACTGTAAGGTCATCGAAAGAACATATCAGTGTTCTAACTGGGCGGTTACAGATAAAGTCATTAGTAAAATTGATGCCCTTTTTAGCTGTAGATTCTAAGTATTCGACACCGTAGGGATGGGTTACCTTATAAAAGCCAGGCTCTAAACCTTGAACCCGAACACGGATGCGGTTGAAAGCGACCTGATCGCCATCGAACACTTCCTCGTTAGCAAAGGCCGCTTCTGTTGCCAACACCAACCGCGCTTGGAAAGCTCTTCTGCGACCATTGGATAGGACAACGGTTCCATTTTGGCTGGCTTCGGCGGTCCACCAGAATGCCTCATCCGGAAAGTTATCGGAAAAAGAAACCGGACCTGCGTTGGGCGGATCGAACAAACAGAACCCGTTCTGGTCTGTGCATAAGTCTAGACGTAACGCACTGCGGTCAGGGGTCGGGTAGTCTTCATACCAGCGTGGGAACCCACCTGTTGCTAGTGGATAACCCGTTTCTGGTGAGTTAGCAGAATTAGCTTTATCTGTCTGTGTATCAACAGCACTTAATTCCGCACTCGCTGGCACAACAGAGAGACCTGTTACGACTGCCAAACTTGCAATGCCGGTAAAGAGAAATTTTAAACTTGTCTTCATCAACTTAAGTCATTCCTTTTGGTAATACTTACGTTGATTTACGTAAGTACTGCTTTATATGCTACATCTTTAGTTAGTAATATTGTAATTAAGTTATGTATAATTTATAACTTTTTACATGAGTGTGCTTGCAATGTGACAAGCCTAAGTAGTCGTACAGCTCTGATATTAGCTGTTGATTTTAGTTTAGGCTTGCAAAGTATAAGTGAGTTTTATACTAAAAATTATGTATAAATTTTAGCCAATTTAAGTACTTAACGTATAATTTATAACTAATTAATTAATTTAGTACCTCAACCAAACTCTAGCTAGCCATGCATCCTTTAGATTGCATGGCTTTAACTACCTTACTGGTCGGGCGGGACGGAAATAAAGTCTGATTACACTGTTCAATGATTTCAGCACCCAAGACCTATTTTGCGTGCCACGATAACTAACCAGGATTGAGCTTCACAAGGTAAACCAGGGGGTCGATAGTAGTGCTGGACAATCTCAAATCCAGCTTGTTTTAGACAGGGAGCGATATTTGCATACTCCCAACCTGCGACATAGCGATATCCAGTTGGACGTGATACGTAACCCTCGCCATCTCCCCGACAGATAGACATCACAATTGCTCCACCTGGAACGAGCGATCGCCACAAATCCTCAAGTACCCTAACCATCTTAGCACGGGGAACATGAATCAGCGAAGCATTTGCAAAGATCCCATCAAAACTTTCTGGCGGCAGTTCTAGGTTAAGAAATGACTGTTGCCAAACCTCACAGCCGGATAATTGGGCCATTTCCACAAACGCTGGTGTTGCATCTAAACCGATGACAGTGTGACCTTGACGCTTAAATACAGGCAAGTCCCGCCCTGGGCCGCAGCCCAAATCAAGAATTTTACCAGGATTTATAGGCATGGCTGCTACCAAAGCATCGCGGTTTTGGGAGACATCATGATCCCAAGTTCCCTCTCGGTAAGATGCTGCTGTCGCCTGGTACTCGGCGATCGTTACTTGTTCATGTTGCTCCACAATGCCTCGACCTTGTAAACTAACCCAACGTAACTATTATCCTCGTTAGGTGGACAGCAAACAGTCTTTAGCCTACTCCGCTTGCAACAACTGCAAAATCAAAAGATAAAATTGACTGAAAAGGTAGATATCTTGCTCAGATGTCAAAGAAGGTAAGCATTTTTTGAGAAAACCTGGAGAACAAAGATGCTGCAAGCACTTATATTAGAGTACTGGAGAGATGATAATTGGTTTGTTGGTCGTCTTAAAGGAATTCCTGGTGTATTCAGTCAAGGACAAACTCTAGAGGAGTTAGAAGAGAACATCCGTGACGCTTACAAGCTAATGACTGAAGATGAAGAGCCTGCACCAGCAGATGCTAAGACCAAAGAATTAGTTCTTGAAGTATGAAGCGTCAGGCGTTCATCCGAGAATTAGAGCAGGCGGGTTGTGTGTTGTACCGACATGGTGCGAAACACGATATCTATCAAAATGCAGTTAATGGAAAGAAGGCTCCAGTGCCACGCCATACTGAGATAAAGAATAGCTTATGCCGATTAATTCGCAAACAACTTGATCTACCAGAGGATAAGCAATGAGGGTAGCCTCGATAAAGTTCTGTTGCCAGACTAGCAAAGACTTGGGTGAGGATGCGAGGGGCGGATCGGCAGCCGCTCAACCGTACCGTTCAACGCCTGACAAAACTGCTAACAATTATCCCAGCGAGTCAACACCAGCTATCCAGCCGCAACAGTTGTTTCCCGGAGAAGTTTTCGCAAACACCGCTGATTTTGATAGTGGGATGCGGCAGTTGTTGCCGCGATACGACGAAATGCTGAGGGCGATCGCTCAATGTTTACCCGCCAAGATTAATCGCATCCTAGAACTTGGTTGCGGTACCGGCGAACTCAGCTTAAAAATACTTAATCGCTGCCCAGCTGCTCAGCTAGTTGCTGTAGATTACTCGCCACGAATGCTGCAATTTGCCAAAGGGAAAATTGAGACAGCGGGGTATGCCCAAAGGTGGACTGGGATAGAAGCAGACTTTGGCGACTGGGCTAACAATCCAGACATCGGAATTGGTACAGGCTTTGATGCGTGTGTGTCATCTCTGGCAATTCACCATCTCACAGATGAGATGAAGTTGAGATTATTTCAGCGGATTCGCGCAAGTCTTACTCCTAACGGTTGGTTTTGGAATGCTGATCCAGTTCTACCTGAATCCCCCGCTCTAGCAGAGATTTACCAAGCCGCAAGAGAGGAATGGGTTGCCCAGCAGGGAACGACACTAGCAGAGATTCGCGCCCGGATGGGAACCAGTGATACTCAGGGGTACTCTAGTCAAGACCAGCTGGCTACGTTGGCGGCGCAGCTGCAAATGCTGACAGCCGCTGGCTTTCATCTGGTAACTGTGCCTTGGAAGTATTACGGGTTAGCAGTGTTTGGTGGTTCGGTTGAATGAACGTGAGAAAGTAAGGGTTTACTGGGTTTTAAGCTAAGGGTTCCCAGCCAGTTCCTTTGTAACCATATTCAAAGATTTCTGGATGCAAAATTTCTGCCAAGATTTCTTGGGAGTCTACCAGGCGTGGTCCTGGGCGGTTGAAGTAGGAGTTGCCATCGGTGACGTATACTCTCCCTGCCTGTACGGCGTGCAAGTTTTGCCACTCTGGACGCTGGGTTAACAATGTAGCTTCCTGGCGAGTACGGTTTAAATCGAAACCGCAGGGCATGAATATGATTACATCTGGATTTGTCGCTACCAGTGTTTCCCATGTTATTTGTGGGGAAGGCTTACCTGTAAAGCTAAACAGCGGTTGTCCTCCTGCCGAGGTTACTAATTCTGGAATCCAATTGGCGGCAGTCATCAGCGGATCAATCCACTCAATACAAGCGACGGTTGGACGCTCCATCGCTGAGAGTCCATGTGTCTTTTGCTCACAAATTTTGAGGCGCGCCTGTAGGTCTTCTACTAACCGTAGTGAGTCAACACCCAGCGCGTCAGCGACTCGGTCAATATCAGTCCAGATATCGGACATAATATTTGGCTGCAAGGAAATAATTTGCGGTTGGCTGTGAGTGAGGGTGGCAACGGCTTTTTCAACGTCTTGAAGGCTGACTGCACAAACGTCACACTGGTCTTGGGTAAGGATGTGGGTTGGTTGCAACTTCTCTAGGACATCTGTTTTGATTTTGTAGATGCTTAGGGCAGATTGCAATATGTCGTTAACCTCGTGATGAATTTCGGCACTGGGGGCGCTAGAGTTTAATCTAGCTTCAGTGCATACGGGGCGCTCTTGGATTTCTGGGGGATAGTCGCATTCGTGCGATCGCCCCACAATTGCATCTGTTAGTCCCAGGGCAGCTAAAATCTCGGTCGCGCTAGGAATAAGCGAGACAATTTTCAAAGTTTGATTGCGCATAATTTATTTTCCACCTATCTTCTAATTGAAACAAATTACCTTTGTTAATTCAGACACCAAGCTGTGGTAGACAATTTAAAGATTAGTAGCAATTTTATAGAATATTCAGCTATCTAGAAAATAACTTTAATTTCTATCTGTTTTCCTAAAAATCAGCCGTTGGTATTACCTATATTGCAATATGGGTACTTTTAAATACTTTGCTGTTTTTTAAATATTACTAATCAGGTTGTTACTCTGCTAGCTTTTCTAAACCTACATAGAGAAAGGTACAGGATGATATGAGTCAGCCTGTATGTTCGTCGGAACCGCGCGACACATTAGACCTCCTGCACGAATCAAGAAGCATGTGCCAGTTCGTAGTTCAGCAACCCAGCAATTAGATTTAAACGTAAGCCAAACCACCTTCTACGGTTACGATAACGTCCTGAGAAAATGCGAAAGATTTTGAAGCGGCGAA
>JBGTCQ010000160.1:0-27988 GCA_041748755.1 Chroococcidiopsidaceae cyanobacterium
AGCGATCGCCCAACTAGGAATAAGCTTCCATGATTGGCTAAAATTAGCTCTCTCTTCTACAGAGGTTCAACCGGAAAAAGTAGAATTAATGTACATCATCCCGTCCAAGCCGCTAGAACTACAATCCTAGCTAAAGTACCGAGTTAATAGAATTAGCAGCTACACAAGCCGAGTTCCCCTCGTAAAGGGAGCAGCTAAGGCAGACCGACCGCAGAAGTATAAAATAGGCTTGCCAACTGCAAAAAAAATACTTCCAATGTCTGCCCGATCATTGCTCTACGAAGGTAAAGCGAAAATTATTTACACTACAGATGCTCCAGAAGTTTTACTCGCCCATTTTAAAGACGATGCTACTGCCTATAATGCCCAGAAACGTGGCAGCATCCTCGGTAAGGGCGAGATTAACTGCACGATCTCCAAAGTGCTGTTTCAGCACCTGGAGAGTTATGGGATACATACTCACTTCATTGACTGCCCCACTGCTAATGAAATGAGGGTGAGGGCATTACGAATTTTGCCAATAGAAGTAGTTGTCAGGAACATTGCAGCTGGGAGTCTCTGTCAACAAACAGGGTTGCCACTGGGCACCGTTCTAAAACAGCCGTTGGTGGAGTTTTATTACAAAAATGATCAATTGGGAGATCCTCTATTGACACGCGATCGCCTCTTGCTGCTGGAATTAGCAACTCCAGAACAGATTGACCAATTACAGCAAGTCGCCTGGCAAATTAATACATATCTCTCGGACTTTTTTCAAAGCTGCGGCATTACTCTGGTAGACTTCAAACTGGAGTTTGGTCTGGACTCGCAACAGCAGTTGCTGCTGGCAGATGAAATTAGCCCTGACACCTGCCGTCTTTGGAACTCAACCGACACAGATCCTAATCGCCGGATAATGGACAAAGACCGCTTCCGCCGTGATTTAGGAGATGTGGAGAACGCCTACCAACAAGTTTTAGAACGGGTTCTGGTTCAGGCAGCTACCAGCGGTCAGGTAAGGTGATGAGTTAAGAGTTAAAAGTCAAAAGTGAATTGAAGAATTCTTCTTTTCCAATAGACTCACCTTCACAGGCTAATAGCTAATAGCAATAAACATGGTGTGTGGTCGTGCAAAATAAGTTGAACAAAATGCCCTTATCTCCAGTTTGGATTGCAGTGGTAGCGATCGCTACGCAGACACCCTCGGCGGATGCAGTCCCGCTGATATCGCTGACTGCAACTGGACAAATATCTGACTTCTCTACTGTGGAAAATAAGCCGCGATTACTGCCGCAAAAAACGGCAGCTTCCCCAGAAGTCACAAGTCAGAATGTGGTTGTTGAAACCTTGCCTGTACAGCTAAAAGCTAGGGCATTACAAGAAGTGCTAACGGTGCAGAACCCCGCAACAGCAGCTCCGGAGGGAAACGAATCAACACCAAACACTACTCCTGAAACTCCCAATCCAATAATTCGACCTCCAGGAACTGAAGGAACGCCGCAACAAGAAACGCCAAACCAAATTCAAATCACTCCTGGTACTCCTTCGCCAGAAGACATCAACCCGCCTGCTGCCGAACCCAGTACCCCATCGGCTCCAGTGCCAGATGCTCAACCAGAGGCAGCCCCCGAAGCGTCTGAGCCGCGAGTACTAGTATCGGAAGTTGTGGTTAATAGCGAGGCAGGGCAACTCTCAGAGGAACTGCAAAACGAAGTATACGAAGCAATTAGTACCCAACCGGGACGGACAACAACTCGGTCTCAGTTACAAGAAGATATCAACGCGGTCTTTGCAACTGGGTTTTTCTCAAATGTCCGCGCCCAACCTGAGGACACACCTTTGGGTGTGCGAGTAACATTTTTGGTGCAACCCAACCCAGTTTTACGTAACGTTCAAGTGCAAGCGAATCAGGGAACAGACGTTCCATCTGTACTGCCGAACCGCGTCGTGAATGATATCTTCCAAGAGCAGTATGGTACCATCCTCAACCTGCGTCGCCTCCAAGAAAGTATCAAGCGCTTAAACAAGTGGTATCAAGACAATGGCTATGTTTTGGCTCAGGTAGTCGAAGCCCCGCAAGTTGCCTCAGACGGAACTGTGACGCTGTCAGTTGCCGAAGGAGTGGTAGAGGACATTCAAATTAATTTCCGTACTAAAGAAGGTGAGGAGACAAACGACGAGGGAGAACCAGTTAAAGGTCGTACCCGCACATTTATTGTGACGCGGGAACTAGAGTTAAAGCCTGGAGGAGTGTTCAATCGTAATACAGTGCAAAGAGACTTGCAGCGAGTTTACGGGCTAGGCTTGTTTGAAGACGTAAATGTCTCACTGAACCCAGGTCAAGACCCCCGCAAGGTGATTGTCGTAGTGAATGTTGATGAACGAAATAGTGGTTCTATAGCAGCAGGCGCTGGCTTTAGTTCTTCCAGTGGGTTATTTGGTACGGTTAGCTATCAGCAGCAAAACCTGGGGGGAAATAATCAAGACCTGTCAGCAGAAGTGCAGATTGGGGAAAGAGAACGGCTATTTGATGTCCGCTTTACAGACCCCTGGATTGCGGGCGACCCCTACCGGACTTCTTATACAGTTAATGCATTTAGACGGCGGTCAATTTCGTTGATTTTTGATGGCAATGACGATGAGATTGAGCTGGTTGATACAGATGATCGCCCCCGCGTCCTCCGATTAGGCGGCGCTGTCAACTTTACTCGTCCCCTGTCCCGAAATCCGCTGGCAAAGTCAGAATGGACGGCTTCCGCTGGCTTAGAGTATCAGCGAATTTCGATCCGTGACTCTGATGGCGATCTCAGGCCTAGAGGAGAGATCGACGACGAAGTAATAGACCTAAGCTTCTCTGGGGATGGCATAGACGATTTACTGACCTTACAACTGGGAGCAGCGCGCGATCGCCGTGATAATCCCCTACGACCTACCAGAGGTTCTTTGTTGCGGTTTGGGGTTGAGCAGTCCGTACCAGTTGGCAAAGGCAGTATTTTACTCAACAGGCTGCGGGGTAGCTATAGCCAATTTCTCCCTGTAAACCTTACTAACTTCAACGACGGACCAGAAACTCTCGCTTTTAACATCCAAGCAGGAACTGTACTTGGCGATTTGCCTCCCTATGAAGCATTTTCACTAGGAGGCACCAACTCTGTTCGAGGCTTTGAAGAAGGAGATTTGGGCAGTGGTCGCAGTTATATCCAGGCAACCGCTGAGTATCGCTTCCCAATTTTCTCATCTATAGGTGGTGCTTTATTTGTGGATGTAGGCACCGATCTAGGAACTGGTGATAATGTACCCGGTAACCCAGCTGGACTGCTGGATAAACCAGGTAGTGGCGTTGGCTACGGTGTAGGTATTCGGGTGCAGTCGCCACTAGGACCGCTGCGGCTTGACTATGGTTTCAACACTGAAGGAGACAGCCGCCTCCACTTTGGGATCGGAGAACGATTCTAGGGGCTAGGAACTAGAGAAAATAAAAGAGGTGAAGTGAGAGTGAGTGGTGAAAAACAAGAGGTTATATGAACGAGCAACAAGCAAGAGATGAAAGACAAGTAGCACCTTTTTTCCCTAGCCCCCAGTCCCTAGCCCCTCACCCCTCTCTTGTGCAGCACACCTTAGCAGCTGAAATTAGCCAGTCCGGGGTAGGGCTGCATAGCGGGGTAAATACTCACGTCCGGGTGTTGCCAGCAGCAGCGGGCCAAGGACGCTACTTCGTCCGGGTGGATTTGCCAGAACAGCCGATAATTCCAGCACGAGTTGCGGCAGTTAGTCAGACTGTGCTCTCGACTCAACTGGGGTTTGGCGAGGCATGTGTTCGCACAGTGGAGCATTTATTGGCAGCGTTGGCGGGAATGGGTGTGGATAACGCTCGGATTGAAATAGATGGACCTGAAGTGCCGCTTTTGGATGGCTCAGCTCAGATGTGGGTGGAAGTAATCGCCCAAGCTGGATTAGAATCGCAGTCAGCTAGGCGCGTAGAGCAACAACTCCAGAGTCCAGTTTCGGTATATCAGGGCGATGCCTTTGTTGCCGCAATACCCGCACCAGAAACTCGCTTCACCTACGGAATTGACTTCAAGTTCCAGGCGATCGGTAATCAGTGGCACAGTTGGTCGCCAGAGCATTCTTCTAGAGACATTAATTCCTCTACCTTTGCCTTAGAAATTGCTCCAGCCCGAACTTTTGGTTTGGCAGACCAAATTGAGTATCTCCGGCAACAGGGTTTAATTAAAGGTGGAACATTAGAAAATGCTTTGGTATGTGGTCCTGAAGGATGGCTAAATCCGCCCTTAAGATTTGCAAATGAACCAGCACGCCATAAAATTTTAGACTTAGTGGGAGATTTGAGTTTGTTAGGAGCCTTTCCTATTGCTCATTTCTTCGCCTACAAAGCAAGCCACACGCTACACATTCAACTCGCCCAACTATTGGAGCAAAGAATGGAGTGTTAAGTGTTAAAGATGAAGTGTGAAGTGTAAATTCAGCACCTTCAGCTTCAACATATCAGTCCACCTTCATCTTTGAGAAATTTGCCCATGTCAACCTTGACCAATATCAATTCAACTGATTCTCCCGCGCCTGCTGCGAAGCATCTAACTCCTAATTCCGTTGCAAACACATCACCTAAAACGACCTTCACAGTTGAAGAAATTCAAAAACTGTTACCCCACCGCTACCCTTTTGCGCTTGTAGACCGGATTATTGAGTATGTCCCAGGGGAAAGAGCGGTTGGGATCAAAAACGTTACGTTCAACGAACCCCATTTTCAGGGGCATTTTCCTGGGCGACCGATTATGCCTGGGGTGCTAATTGTGGAGGCAATGGCACAAGTCGGCGGTGTCGTGCTTACCCAGCTTCTTGAAGGGGGGGAAGAAGGTTTGTTTATGTTTGCTGGTATTGACAAAGTCCGGTTCCGTCGTCAAGTGGTACCAGGCGACCAACTGGTAATGACACTGGAACTGTTGTACGTTAAGCGGCGTCGTTTCGGTAAGATGCAGGCTCGTGCTGAAGTTGATGGTCAGCTGGCTGCTGCCGGGGAACTGCTGTTTTCCTTAGTGGACTAATAGAGGCTAGAGAGGCGCTTAGGCATGACGCTAATATTAAATCCTAGTCCCTAGCCCCTAGCCCCTTCTTTGGAGGCGCACCTTTGAAAACATTGATTCATCCAACTGCTGTAATTCATCATGGCGCGAAACTGCACCCAACAGTGCAGGTTGGTCCGTATGCGGTAGTTGGAGATCAAGTGAAAGTTGGACCTGAAACTGTTCTTGGCGCTCATGTGGTACTGGAGGGACCGACGGAAATTGGTGCAAGAAATCAAATTTTTTCAGGAGCCGTAATTGGCTCAGAACCCCAGGATCTTAAGTATAATGGCGCTGCTAGCTGGGTAAAAATTGGCGACGGAAATCGAATTCGAGAATATGTCACAATTAACCGCGCAACTGGTGCGGACGAGGCAACTCTAATTGGTAACAACAATTTATTGATGGCTTATGTCCATGTAGCGCATAACTGCGTGATTGAGGATTCTGTAATAATTGCTAATGCCCTGGCAATGGCTGGGCATGTCCACATTGAGTCACAAGCCGTAATTGGTGGGGCTGTGGGTATCCATCAATTTGTGCATATTGGCAGGCTGGCGATGGTAGGTGGCATGAGTCGAATTGATCGAGATGTACCGCCATATATGCTGGTGGAGGGAAATCCGGCGCGAGTGCGATCGCTCAACCTTGTGGGAGTAAAACGAGCCGGCATCGCTGAAGCTAATCAGGGTCAGGTGTTTCAAACTCTCAAGAAAGCTTTTCGCATTCTCTACCGCTCTGAATTATCCCTCAATCAAGCGCTAGAACAACTAGATTTGCTAGCGGATAACGAACATCTACAGCACCTGTGCCACTTCCTGCAAATGTCCCAGATGGAGGGACGGCGCGGCTCTATACCTGGTCGATATCCTTACGTTAGGGGTGACTTGCAAAAGTAGATTTTTCGTTGGGGGAAGCTGGGGGAGAGACTTTAAATTCTTAATTCTGTCTTCTGGATCTAGGAGACTCGTGACTATTGCAAGAGTTCTAGAGAACAACAAGAGCAGAGGCACAAAGGGCAAATATAGTGCGGATATTTATTAGCACTGGTGAGGTTTCTGGTGATTTGCAAGGGGCGCTGCTAATTGAAGCATTAAAGCGTCAAGCAACTGGTGCTGGATTGGACTTGGAAATCGTGGCTTTGGGTGGCGACAAAATGGCAAGTGCAGGTGCAACCCTATTAGGTAATACGATTAGTATTGGTTCTGTTGGTACCCTAGAGTCCCTGCCTTTTGTCTTACCTACGCTCAAAATCCAGCGCTATGCCAAGCAATACCTGTGGCAACATCCGCCGGATTTGGTGGTGTTGATTGACTATGGGGGACCAAATTTAGCTATGGGTACCTATATCCGCCGAGAAATGCCAAAAGTGCCGATAGTGTACTATATAGCGCCCCAAATGTGGGTTTGGTGGGCTAATCGACGCGATACGGCTCGGATTGTGGAAATTACAGATAAGATGTTAGCAATTTTCCCGGAGGAAGCTCGTTACTTTAAAAGTAAAGGAGCCTCGGTTAGCTGGGTGGGGCATCCCCTTGTTGACAAGATGCAGAATGCTCCCAGCCGTGAAGCAGCGCGGGCGGGTTTAAGGATAACGCCTGAACAAACTGCGATCGCACTTTTCCCAGCCTCACGTCGCCAAGAACTGAAGTATCTTTTGCCAGTGATGTTTGCAGCAGCTCAAGCTATTCAGGCAAAATTGCCCCAAGTTCATTTCTGGATTCCTCTGTCTCTAGAAATCTATCGCCAACCAATTGCAGAGGCGATCGCAGCATACGGACTCCAGGCTACACTGCTATCAGGTCAAACACAGGAAGTAATCGCCGCAGCTGACTTGGCAATCACAAAATCGGGCACAGTTAACCTGGAAATTGCCCTTTTGAACGTGCCACAGGTTGTTATCTACCGTGTTAGCTCACTTACTGCCTGGATTGCTCGTAATTTGCTTAAGTTTTCTATTCCTTTTATGTCACCGCCGAATTTGGTGGAGATGCAGCCAATTGTCCCGGAGTTATTACAAGAGCAAGCTACGCCGGAAAACATTGTGCAACATGCCCTAGAACTGTTGCTTAATCCCAGTCGCAGAGAGCAAACTTTGGTAGATTATCAACAGATGCGACTGGCTTTGGGAGAAGTGGGAGTGTGCGATCGCGCAGCCGTTGAAATTTTGCAACTACTACCAAGTCACGACTGAGGGTATCGTAAATGCAATAACCGCCTGCATCAGGCTAGCTGCAATCAAAAAATACGCTCAGTCCTATGCCAAAAATCTCGAACATTCAGCAGCGACCCGTCGCAGTGGATTTATTTGCTGGTGCTGGTGGTTTTTCATTAGGTATTGAGCAAGCTGGGTTTGATGTGCTGGTAGCCGTTGAAAATGATCCAGTCCATGCCGCTACCTATGCATTTAACTTTCCCCTAACTACAGTTTTATGGGCAGATGCTTCAACTCTAACGGTTTCGGTAATTAAAGAGGCAGCATATCAAGCCTACGCATCGCATTACCCGAAAGCAGTTCAAGGCTGGAATGGGCAAATTGACCTGGTTTTTGGTGGGCCACCTTGTCAGGGTTTCTCAATTATCGGTAAACGACTAGTTAATGACGAGCGCAACAGTTTAATATTTCACTTTTACCGCCTTGTGAGCGAGTTAAACCCCCGTTACTTTGTGATGGAAAATGTGCCCGGTATGCTGGTGGGTAAACATCAAACCTGGCTAAGTCAACTGTTGACTCAGTTTAAGAAAGCTGAATATAAAGTTCGAGTGGAGGTTTTAAATGCGGCAGATTTCGGTGTACCGCAGCAGCGGAAGCGACTGTTTTTGATTGGTACGCGCTGCAAAGTATTTGCCCCAAAACATCAGCATAAATCGGTCAAGCCGAAACTCTGCGTCACAGTGGGGGATGCGATCGCTGATTTGCCTGATTTAGATAACTTCCCTGAACTTAAAACAAGCGATGAAGTGCTATTAAGTGCATCTACGCTGCTTCAAATAAAGCAAAAAAGTAGCTTCTATGCCCAAATCTTGCGGGGTTTATCTGAGGATAATAATTTCTCCTACTCTCGGCTGTGGAATCCCCAATTGTTGACAAGTTCCATGCAAACTCAGCACAACGAAAACTGTATTAGTCGCTTTGCCAAAATGCTGCCCAACCAGCGGGAACCAATTAGCCACCTGCGACGCTTAGATATTAATGGACTCTGCCATACTTTACGCGCTGGGACTGGACATGAACGCGGTAGCTACACTTCTCCGCGTCCAATTCATCCAATACATCCTCGAGTCATTTCTGTACGTGAGGCGGCACGACTACATTCATTCCCAGACTGGTTCCGATTTCATCAAACCAAGTGGCACGGGTTTCGGCAAGTTGGTAATGCTGTTCCACCACTCTTGGCACAAGCTGTAGGTCGCCAAATTGTCGCTTCTTTGGGTATCATCCCATCAGTTTCACAAGAGCCACTAGAACTTGGCGATATCCAGTTGTTACGATTTGATCGATCTGAAGCAACACACTACTGGAAAAATTTGAATTAGGACTTACGCACAGAGAGCCTTAAACTTAGATCCTCCCTAACCCCTCGATAAATTGGGGGGAGATCTGCGTAAGTCCTGTGTCCATCAACACGGTCTGGCAGGGAACTTGCTTGTCTTCGCTGAGACTATCGAGCATCTCGGCAACGTGAGCCTGTTTTGTTTCACCATCGCTAGTCGGTTCATCGATGCGGTAGTCAATCACGCAAAACTTTCCTGTTTGGGCAGCGACGTACAAGCAACTACTAGCCCAATGCCGCGAATCATACAGCGATTGATTCGCTCCTGCCTAACGCCTTCAAACTGAGCCGATACTGCCAATAGTCCAGTCTTGTAATTCTCATAGACACTCAACAAAAGCTCTTGCTTTACTTTCCTCCCTTTTACATAAGTCCTGTTAATAACGTTGCTGCAAATAAGAGCAAGATGATTAAGCTCGAAGGAGGAATAAAAGTTATAAGTTCTTAATTATTAATTAAAATTTAGGCAAGTTTGCAGTTGTCCATAGCGCTAACACTTAGTATCGACACTTAGAACGCTAATATAGATTGTGGAATGTTTTGCTCAACGTGGGTACTCGCTTGTGCTATCTACTCTGCTTGCTGACTTTCGCATCATCTTTGAGCGTGACCCGGCAGCGCGTAATTGGCTGGAAGTTCTGTTTTTCTACCCTGGTCTGCAAGCGCTCGTGTTCCATCGGGTGGCTCACCAGCTTTATCAGCTTGGTATTCCCTTGATTCCCCGCTTAATTTCCTATATCGCGCGCTTTTTGACTGGAATTGAAATTCATCCCGGCGCAGTGATTGGACGGGGATTTTTTATTGATCATGGCATGGGGGTTGTGATTGGCGAAACAGCGATTGTAGGAGACTATGCCCTGATCTATCAAGGTGTGACCCTTGGCGGGACAGGAAAAGAATGCGGCAAGCGCCATCCTACTTTAGGCAGTAATGTGGTAGTCGGAGCGGGTGCTAAGGTGCTAGGCAATATCGAGATTGGCAGCAATGTCCGCATTGGCGCTGGTTCAGTCGTGCTGCGGAATGTCCCTTCTAATTGCACGGTAGTAGGCGTACCGGGTCGAATTATTTATCGCTCTGGGGTGCGGGTTGATCCATTAGAACATGGAAGCTTGCCCGATTCGGAAGCAGAGGTAATTCGCGCCCTAGTTGATCGGATCGAGGCACTCGAACAACAAGTGCAAACGCTACAGCAACCTTCTCAAGCTTCTGTTTTAGTAGCTCCAGGGACGTTAAATGGCGATTCACCAGCTCCAGTAGCTCACGTTACCACCTCCTGTCACCTTAGAGATAAGGCGATTCAGCAGTTTCTGGACGGCTCTGGTATCTGAATCAAACACCAGTAAAAGGTCCCTTTGGGTTTAAAAAGGTTAGGGATTAATCGCTTGAGTAGACCAAGCTTGATCGCTGTGGCGGCAGTAGAGCCAACGATTTTGAGGTTCAGTGCGTAATTCTAGGTGATCTACCTGCACGGGTTCGAGTAATAGTAGACAAAAATGTGGTAATGAAACGACTGGATCAGGTGGCGATCGCTCAAAGGTAGCAGCAGTTGGTTTGCCAGGATCAGGCCAAGTGTATTGAATACGTGTGGCATCACTCAGTTCTTGCCAAGTGGTTTGACGGGCTTGTTGTAGTACTGAGTCTGAATAGTTGGCTGTTACTAGAGTTAAGGAACCACTGATCCGGAATTGTTCGCGGGTTTCAAGAAAATACCAACAAGCCTCTGCCCAAGGCTGGCGTGAAATCTCTTTAACTTTTTGACTCCGGGCATCGATAACAAATTTCAACTGATTGGTAGCCGCGTAAAAGCCTCGAAAAACTATAGTACGATTCGCTGGGCGATTATTTGATTGGACGGTTGCCAATTGCAGATAACGAGAAGTGCTGTGTGGATTGCTCTCTAGGGCACGGTTTAGAGGCGATCGCCAAGGAGCAAGGGACATCTTCAAGTTCCAGCTTTAAGGATACTGCGATCGCCATTATCCTCCTTAAAGTGTTCTGGCGCAGCCACAGGCTAAAACTCCAGTTTAGATAGAATCCCTATAAATTTACTGCTTAAGAACATTTTAGGTTACATATTCTCTAAAACATTCAGCGTTCTAACTCGTTAATAGCTGTGATGCCTCTGTATATCTAACGATTTTAACGACAAAATTGCTATAAGTTTCAGCAACCAATTTTATCAGCTCTAAGTAAATAGTAGTAATTTGAAACTTTCATGAAGGTAGCAATTAGCTATCATATTAGCCGATTTAAAACTTCAGTAAATTTAATTAATTTAGTTGTTAGTTCAAAACTAATGACATAAAAAATAGCATTTATTAACTTCTTAAAATTCAGTAAGTAATTTTGAGGTTGTCAACGACAGCTTCCTAAAAAAAATCAGTAAATTTTATGAGCCGCTCCTAACAGGACTTAGAAGATTATTGATCTGTAGCGAATTTAGCTATTTAAATTAAGCGTGTAGCAATGAGTTGGACTGGATGCTTCTTCACGCAGATTCTCAACATTTTAGAATTTGGAGAGGTTTGTTATCATGAAACACTTTTATGGTGCCAGTCTTGGAACACTCGCTGTAATTGCAACTATATCCTTTATTAATAAAGTGCCAGTGCTTGCATTGCGCGAAGCAGATACAGCTAGCGCTCAAAATATCCAGCATCAACCACTTCAATTGCGCTTGGCCGCTGAGAAGAAAGTTCTGCGAAAAGATCAGCAGGGTAAACAACAAGTTACTTGGCAAACTCTGCAAGGAAAAGTCGTAGTTCAACAGGGTGATGTACTTCGCTACGTCGTAACTAGCAAAAACAATAGTAATCGCGTAGTGAGGAATCTAGTTGTCACTCAACCGATTCCCAAGCAGACAGCCTACCTATTAAACTCAGTCACCGTTAAAAACAACGCAAAAGTTACCTACAGCATCAATAACGGCAAAAGCTTTGTGGCCCAACCCACCATCCAGGTCAAGCTGGCCAATGGCAAAATTGAAACTCGACCTGCACCAGCAGAAATCTACACCTACATCCGCTGGAAATTTGAGCAACCAATTAGCCCGGAAACAGCAGTGAATGCTACTTATCAAGTGAGAGTCCGCTAAAAAGTTATGAGCGGAAGCTACGTAGCCTTCAAGGTACTTTCCTTAAAGTCAGCAATTAGTAAAACCCTATAGATAGCGCAAATCTCTAAATTTTTCAATCTTTACCCCTATATCTAAATCGCGTATAGTCTTGATCTATCCCAGAGCAACAGGACTTTGATCTATGGTTCAAGACCTTCGCGTAAACCAGATTAGCCAGTTTCCTGAAACTGCCCCTGCTGCTAATCCAGTGTTTTTCAGGACTTATAGCCGACGTAAACCAGCGGGACGTGAGACGTGGGATGAGGTGGGCGATCGCACCCTCCAAGGATTAATCCGCTTAGGCAAGCTCACAGATGCAGAAGCTGCCCTAATAGAGCGGATGCAACACCAGATGAAGTCTCTTTCTAGTGGGCGCTGGCTCTGGGTTGGTGGAACCGAATGGATTGAGAAACCAGAAAACTTTTCCGGAGCTTACAACTGCACGAGTACGAATGTAGTTGATTGGCGTGCCTTTGGTTTAATGATGGCTCTAGCGATGATGGGCTGTGGTACAGGAGCCGTCATTGAACCAAAATATATTAATCAACTGCCGCCGATCCGCAACCGCCTTAATGTAACTGTGCAGGGTGAAATTGGCACTACTCCTGCTAATCTGCGCCGTGAAGACACAGAAATTAACATAGAGGGCGATAATGTTTCAGTTCATGTTGGAGACAGTCGCCAAGGTTGGGTTAAGTCGTATCAAACACTGTTGGAATTGTCAAGTGATCAGCAGTTTTCAGGTGAAGTAACTGTGAGAATCGACCTCCGTGATATTCGGGGTGTGGGAGAACTATTAAAAGGCTTTGGCGGCGTTGCTAATCCTGTTAAGTTACCAGAACTATATGAGCGCTGCGCGTCTATTCTTAACAAAGCTATGGGACGACAACTGAATTCTATTGAATGCTGTTTGTTAATTGATGAAGCAGCTGTCGTAGTCGTTGCTGGAAATGTTAGACGCTCAGCTGGCATGAGGCAAGGCAATAGTAATGATGAATTATTTGTCAATGCTAAAAGTAACCTTTGGCAACAAGATGAACATGGCAATTGGCGCATAGATCCAGAACGCGATGCACTGCGGATGGCGAACCACAGCCGCGTATTTCACCACAAACCATCTCTTGAGGAGTGCGTCGAGGCTGTTCGCCAACAGTATTATTCTGGCGAGGGAGCTATTCAGTGGGCTGGGGAAGCGATCGCCCGCGCAAATGCAGATATTCTCCAGACAGACGCACTAAAACAAGAGTTTCTCAAAACTTACGCAACATCACAAGAAAACGCTTGCTCCTGGCTGCAAGATCACCATCCTGAAATCTCAAATGAAGAGGTAGAACATCGGCTTTCAAGATACGCTTTGAATCCATGTGGCGAGATCGTCGGCACAAATTTTCACTGCGTAGCTGGTGACACTTTACTAATTACTCGTGATGGCATCCACAAAATTAAGGATGTTGTGGGTGAACAAATCGAGATTTGGAATGGTAGCCAATGGAGTAAAGTCGTCCCATTTCAAACAAATACCGAACAGAAGCTATACCGAGTCCGATTCGGCGATGGTTCCTATTTGGACGTGACAGAATATCATCGCTTTTTTGTCAAAGATAGGTTTGGCAAAAGCTATCAAGAAGTGCAAACGAAGAATTTATTAACTCACAGCAAATATAGATTACACACTGAACCTTTTGTGATTGAATATCAGGATGGAGAGGCTATTAATCCATCGTACGCATATACACTGGGAATAGCTGTGGGTGATGGAACCTTAGACCAAAATGGTAATGCAAAAATCCGGCTCTACAACAAAAAGGCTGAACTTTTAGTTTCAGGAAAAAAATCTCCTGCAAGGAAATACGATTACTTACCATCTTTTGTAGACATTACAGACATGGGTTTCTCAGGAGAGTTGTTGTATCGCCTCAAGACAGAGGCAGATGTATTGAACACGCTCGGATCTTGGGACAGACCAGCTATTCTTGCTTTTGTAGCTGGACTTGCTGATACAGACGGTTCTAATACTCAAAGCAATGGTATTCGCATATACATTTCTGACTACGAAAGAGCGCAGCGTTTACAATTGCTTTTGTCCAAATGTGCAATTCAGTCATCGGTAAACCTGATGGCAATTAAAGAAGCCTCGACAAATTTTGGGAAAAGATCTAAAGATCTCTACTACTTACAAATTACTGATTGTGGTGATATCCCCTGCCAAAGGCTAGATACTAGTAAGGGATGTAAGCCTAGATTCAAAGGTAAAGAGCAGACCATCCAGAGTATTGAAGAGTTGCCGGGGCAGCATGACACTTATTGTTTCAATGAAGCAGAGTTTCATAAAGGTGTTTTTGGCAATACATTGACTGGGAACTGTAATCTTTCAGAGATTCATATTAATCAGATTGACCCACACAACTATCAGGAACAAGAGGACGCTTTCACAGCCGGAGCGCTATCTGTTGCGAGTTTACTAAATCATAAATTCATTGAGGAGCGCTACCAAAAATCGCGGGAATTAGACCCAATTGTTGGTGTATCTTTTACAGGTTTGTTTGACTTTTTTGTTAATGCCTTTGGTGTAGACTGGCTGCGCTGGTGGCAAGCAGGACGACCACAAACGGCAGAGGGTCTACTATTTAAACAGCAGGAGCAAGAATACCTGAGTCGGTGGAAAGGAATTGTAAATCAAGCTGTTTGGAACTACTGCGATCGCCACAACCTTAAACGACCCAACCGTTGTACCACTATCCAACCATCGGGCACGAAATCTCTACTCACGGGTGCATCTCCTGGTTGGCATCCTCCCAAGTCGCAACGTTTTACTCGTCGGATCACTTTCCGTAAAAATGATCCCGTAGCCCTAGCTTGCATCGACTACGGATACAATGTCATTCCATCTCAATCGGATAAAGATGAGAATGGTAATCTCTTGAACAATCCTTTTGATGAACGATGTACAGAATGGCTGGTAGAAATTCCTGTTGCTGTATCTTGGGCAGATTTACCAGGTACTGATGAAATTGACATTAGCAAGTTTAGCGCGATCGCCCAAATGGATTTTTATATGCAGGTACAGAAATTTTATGTATCACATAATACCTCTGCCACAATTGAACTCCGCGAAAACGAAATAGAAGCTTTGGGTCATCGGATCTACGGAGCTATCCGAGACGATGAGGGGTACATTTCAGCCGCACTACTTGCCAGATTCGACGCTCATCAGACATTCCCCCGCTTGCCGTTTGAACCAGTAACCAAAGAGCAATACGAACAGTTAATTCAGGAAGTAAAAAACCGACGCCGAACAAATGATTTCTATACTGGCTTGAGTCGGTATGATTCCAAAGAATTGACAGAAGCTGGACCTGCGGGTTGTGACTCGGATAAATGTCTGTTTTCTGAATAAATTGTGTAGGAATGGCTAAAAATAGTTCTAAGTTTTGAGGTTTGAGTTTTAAATTAAAAGAAGTAAAGAAGTGATGAATCAATTACTCTTAACTTCTTCGCTCTTCAATTCAAACCTCAAACCTCAAACCTATTCTTTAAGGACACGCTACAATCCCAGAAGCAGCAATTTTAAAAGGATACTTAGGAGACAATGTATGTTCGTAACTGAACTGGCGCCGCTCTTCAAACAACTTACTCAGTACCCCGTCTCGTTCTTGGGAGGTTTTTTCTCCGGTATGCTTCGACTTAACCTGTCCGATGAACCAGTTAAGAGCTGGCTAGATCAACAGCTTGGTTCTACCACCTACACTTCTGCAACAACCCAGGAACACAACGGCAAAACTAGTGGGCCTCAGTCAATTTCAATAGACTAGAGCGCTGGCTATGCCCCATTAGGTACTGCATTACCCAAACTCAGCCAGATATAATTTATTCTGCCTTTGACTGTTAGAAGTACAAAAAAGGTCGCTATCAAATTAACAGTTTTTGTAATACAGATGACCTTTAACAGGCTAGCGAATAAGATATGATAAAACGGTATCTGTAAGTTCAGTTCTATCACTGGTTGAGTTTTAAACAGTACAGCCTTGTGGTCTAAGAAATTGCTTTCGGTAGCAACTTCTTATCTCTGTCTTTAGACCTGAACTTTAACTTGTGTTCAGCCTTACGTGATTGACATGACTATCTACGTTGGAAACCTTTCCTACCGCGCTACTGAAGAAGACTTAAGAGCAGCATTTGCCGAGTATGGTGCAGTTAAACGGATTGTTCTGCCCACGGATCGGGAAACGGGTCGAATGCGTGGTTTTGCCTTTGTTGACATGAACGAAGATGCCCAAGAAGATGCGGCTATCACTGAATTAGATGGTGCCGAATGGATGGGACGTCAGCTTAGAGTTAATAAAGCAAAGCCGCGAGAGGAAAACAGTCGGCGCGGCGGTAGCAGTGGTGATATGAGGAGAAGCGAGTATTAGGCTCGTCATCCTTGAAAAAAGTTTCCTATTTTCAGAAGGCATAAGTAGCTGAAATTTGCCTAGGATCAAAGAAAAATCAAAAAAAGCTGAAAACGTAAATCCGACGAGTTGTGAAAACGTTTGCTAACGTTACGGCTAGTCGGTATTTTGCTATAAATGCTAGTAGGTAGACTTATATTAATCTCATATGGCTCAAATTTCAATTATTGCAGGGAATTAGGGTTGGAAAGACAACAGGTGAGTAGAGTTATTGTAAAGATTATGTTTGTTGACTCAAATAGGAATTACAGCATTAAACACTCAGGGCGCGAAGTGTTTCTACTTCTGGGGTGCTTATTTCTCTAGTTTACCTAAAGCCATTCACTATGAGATTCCCGCTCTTAAAATAGAAAATAGAACCGGACATTGCCATATTTGCACTTAGCGTAAGCTACGCGAACACAAGTACCATACTTAGCGCCCCACTCATCGATAGGGAGGACGAAAACAATGGTTGACGCGCCACAAACTGACGCTCAAGAGTACGCCCTAGATCGTGATTGTACAACTCTGTCTCGTCACGTCCTACAGCAAGTTCAGAACTTCTCGGCAGAGGCGCAGGACTTAAGTGCCTTGATGAATCGTATCGCCCTCGCTGGCAAGATCATTGCTCGTCGCCTCAGCCGTGCTGGGTTAATGGAAGGCGTATTGGGATTTACGGGAGACATCAATGTGCAGGGAGAATCTGTCAAAAAGATGGATGTCTATGCCAACGATGTATTTATCTCGGTATTTAAGCAAAGCGGTCTTGTCTGTCGCTTGGCTTCCGAGGAAATGGAAAACCCCTACTACATTCCGGAAAACTGTCCAATCGGTCGCTATACCCTGCTATATGACCCGATTGACGGCTCTTCTAATACCGATATCAATCTAAATTTGGGTTCGATATTTGCGATTCGGCAACAAGATCAGGATACAGATGCTACAGCAAGTGACCTGTTACAAGATGGGCATAAACAAATTGCAGCTGGCTATATACTCTATGGTCCCAGCACCATGCTGGTTTATTCCATTGGTAAAGGAGTTCACTCTTTTACGCTCGACCCCAGTTTAGGAGAGTTTATTCTTTCGGATGAAAATATACAGATTCCTAACCACGGATCGATTTACAGTGTCAATGAAGGTAACTTCTGGCAGTGGGAGGAGTCAATCCGGGAATACATCCGTTATGTCCACCGCACTGAAGGCTATACCGCTCGGTATGGTGGGGCAATGGTTGGGGATGTCCACCGCATTTTAGTTCAAGGCGGTGTGTTTATGTACCCCGGCACAGTTAAAAACCCAGAAGGCAAACTACGCTTGCTTTATGAGTCTGCCCCCCTAGCGTTTTTGATTGAGCAAGCAGGAGGAAGATCAAGTACGGGAACTCAGGAAATTTTGGACGTGGTACCAGAGAAACTGCATCAGCGGACACCTTTAATTATTGGCAGCAAAGATGATGTGGGACTGGTAGAGTCTTTCATTCAAAAACAGGCAAAAGAACAAGGTGAAAAGAACATGATGGAGCGATCGCGTGTACCGCAATAAGGGGCGAGAGGCGAGGGGCGAGGGACGAGTAAAAATTCTTCTAAACCCTAGTTACAACCACAACTTATTAGGAATAAAACAATGACAGACCAAGCAACCAAGCCAAACAATCATTTAATAGAAATTAAAGACTACGGGCAGAGTATCTGGATGGATAATTTGACCCGTGACATGATCCAGTCTGGTGAACTCAAAGCTCTGGTTGAGAATGGCGGGATCTGTGGAATTACAACCAACCCAGCTATCTTTGAAAAAGCGATGATGGGTAACGCGATGTATGATGCTGATATTGAAACTGGAATCAGAGCGGGGTTGCCGATTTACAAAGTTTACGAGTCGCTGATTTTTGCAGATATCCGCAATGCTTGTGATATCTTGCGACCTGTATATGAATCATCCAATAAACTGGATGGTTACGTCAGTATTGAAGTGCCGCCAACGATCGCCGATGATACTCAGGCAACAATTGAAGAAGCCCGACGCTACTACCAAGAAATTGGTCGGGAAAATGTGATGATCAAAATTCCTGGGACAACGGCAGGCTTGCCAGCAGTTGAGCAGGTAATCAGCGAAGGAATCAATGTCAATGTTACACTGCTGTTCTCGGTTGATAGCTACATTGAGACAGCCTGGGCTTACATCCGGGGCTTAGAACTCCGAGCAGAGTCAGGTAAAGATGTTAGTAAAATTGCGTCGGTGGCAAGTTTCTTTCTCAGCCGGATTGATAGCAACATTGACAAGCGCATTGATGACAAACTCAAGCACGGTGTTGATGATCTCAACGTAGAAGCCAAGCTGGGGTCTATTAAAGGCAAAATAGCGATCGCAAATGCCAAAATCGCTTACCAAAAATATAAAGAGATTTTCGGGAGTACTCGCTGGCAATCATTGGCAGCAAAAGGCGCGAAAGTCCAACGGCTACTTTGGGCTAGCACTGGCACCAAAGACCCCAGCTACAGCGATGTGATGTATGTTGACGAGTTGGTTGGCCCCGACACGGTGAATACCTTGCCACCAAGCACAATTGAAGCCTGCGCCGATCACTGCGATCCGCGATCGCGCGTTGAGACTGGGGTGGAAGAAGCCGAGCACCTGATCGCAAGTCTCAAAGATCCAGACATCAACATCAACCTGGATCAAGTGATGGACGAACTCCTTGTAGAAGGAATTGAGAAGTTCGTTCAGCCTTTCCAATCGCTAATGAACTCCTTAGAAGAAAAGGTTAATCAGTTATCACCAGTTTAAGAGAGGGACTAGAGGCTAGGGGCTAGGGATTAGGGAAGAGGAAAAACTGCCCACTTCTAAGCGAGGCATGAAGCCAACAGAGGTACAACACTAGCAACTAAAGAATAGCTAATTCCTAATCCCTCTTCTCTTCCCCTAGCCCCTAGCCCCTAATTGTAAAATTTACCCTTTAAACAACTATGGCCACGCTGCTAGAAAATCCCCTGCGCGTAGGGTTGCAACAGCAACGGATGCCCGAACCCCAAATTATAGTTATCTTTGGTGCTTCGGGAGATCTTACCCAACGCAAGCTGGTACCAGCGCTCTACAAATTGAGACAGGAACGACGCATTCCACCAGAAACAACTATTGTCGGCGTGGCACGTCGAGAATGGAGTGACGACTACTTCCGTGAACAGATGCGTGAGGGCATTGAGCAGTTTTCTGATGGTATCGGTTCCGAGGAAATGTGGCAAGACTTTGCCAATGGTCTCTTCTATTGCTCTGGTGATATTGACAATCCAGAAAGCTATCAGAAACTAAAAAACTTATTGAGCGAGTTAGACGGAAAACGGGGAACGCGCGAAAACCGGATGTTCTACCTCTCTGTAGCCCCCAAATTCTTCCCCGAAGCAATTCAGCAGTTAGGGACAGCAGGAATGCTGGATGACCCATTCAAAACTCGCCTAGTGATTGAAAAACCCTTTGGTCGGGACTTGGGTTCAGCGCGAGAGTTAAACCGAGTAGTACAGAAAGTTTGCCAAGAAGAGCAAGTCTACCGGATCGACCACTACCTTGGTAAAGAAACGGTTCAGAATCTCCTTGTGTTTCGCTTCGCCAATGCAATCTTTGAACCCCTGTGGAATCGTCAGTTTGTTGACCACGTACAGATCACCGTTGCCGAAACGGTGGGAGTTGAGGATCGAGCTGGGTACTACGAAACCGCTGGTGCTCTGCGAGATATGTTACAGAACCACTTGATGCAACTTTTCGCTCTCACTGCAATGGAGCCACCGAATGCTTTAGATGCAGACAGTATCCGCACAGAAAAAGTAAAGGTACTCCAAGCCACCCACCTAGCAGATATCCAGAATCTGGAGCATTCAGCAGTGCGCGGTCAGTATAACGCTGGCTGGATGAAGGGTAAACCAGTGCCAGGGTATCGAGAGGAGCCAGGAGTTGATCCCAACTCTACGACACCTACTTATGTAGCAATGAAGTTTCTGATTGATAACTGGCGCTGGCAGGGAGTTCCCTTCTATCTACGTACTGGCAAGCGACTGCCGAAAAAAGTAAGTGAGATTTCAATCCACTTCCGCCAAGTTCCGCATCTAATTTTTCAATCCGCCGCTCAACAAGTGAATGCCAATATTCTAGCGATGCGGATTCAGCCCAATGAGGGTATTTCACTCCGTTTTGAGGTTAAGATGCCCGGTCCAGAGTTACGTACCCGTTCAGTTAATATGGACTTTAGTTATGGTTCGTTTGGTATTAAAGCGGCTTCGGATGCTTATGATCGCCTGTTGATCGATTGCATGATCAGTGACCAGACTTTGTTCACGCGAGCAGACGAAGTTGAAGCTGCATGGCGGGTGGTGACTCCAGCCCTTAGTGTTTGGGATGCACCGGCAGATCCAGCATCCATTCCTCAGTATGAAGCTGGGACCTGGGAGCCTACGGAGGCGGAACTCCTAATTAACCAGGATGGTCGCCGCTGGCGCAGACTTTAAAATAGTTTTGAGTTTTGAGTTTTGAGTTTTGAATTAAAGAGAACAGATTTGAATTATGAATTGAAGAAAAATTTTAATTCAGCGTTGTCTGGATTCATGACTCAAAATCTCTACTTTACTTAACTCAAAGCTCTCCTAACTCTATCTAACTCAAAACTCAAAACTCAAAACTATTATGCCAACCCAATCTGCTCCAATTGTTTCGCTTCAAGCCCCAAAGGATGTTTCGCTCAGTGACATTGAGGCGGAACTCAGTAAGATTTGGCAAAGTTACGGCGTTGCTGCTACACGGGCGACGACGTTTAGTTTAGTGGTTTACGAACCGGAAGAAACCCAACAGTTGTTGGCTGCTTTACGCTTTTACAGCGGTCCGATTGATGGAATTCCCGGACCACGTACAGAAGTGGCGTTGCGGGAAGCGCAGAAAGCTTATGGGTTGTCGGTGAGTGGGAAGGTGACTGCTGAAACGCTAGCGCGACTGCGGTCAGAATTTGCCAAACGTCTTGGCAATGGTGCCAATGGTGGGGACAACGGCACGAGTACGTCCTATGCCTTAGATATTAAAAGCCCCACTGTGGCGGATGCGATCGCTAGCCGCAACCCCTGCCGCATCATTGCCCTCTGCCCAGTGACTGGGGAAGATGAGGGCGTAGCGGCTCAAGTTTCTGCCTATTGTCCGATCCAAAAGCAATCGTCAACTACGCTTGTTTGCTGCGAATATATTACCCTCAAGGGAACCGTCGCTGCCTTGGAACGGGTAGGTGGTATAATACAAGCTCTGTTGATCGGCGGTCTACCAAAGTTTCTGTGGTGGAAGGCGACACCAGACCCCAACCACAGCTTGTTTAAGCGGCTGGCAACAGTGTGCAACTCCGTCATCGTTGACTCCAGCGACTTTACAGAAACAGAGGCCGATTTACTGAGATTGCAAGAGTTGCTAGAGGCAGGTACGCCGGTTGCTGACCTCAACTGGCGTCGCTTGTCTGCCTGGCAGGAATTGACTGCTGAAGTTTTCGACCCACCACAGCGTCGCGCCGCTCTAAGTGAAGTTGACCGGGTGACGATTGATTATGAAAAAGGCAATCCCGCTCAAGCCCTAATGTTTTTGGGTTGGCTGGCGAGCCGATTGCAGTGGTATCCGGTCTCCTATCAACAAGAAGGGGGCGACTACGACATCAAGCGCATTCACTTCGTCACAGAAGAGCAGCGCCCGGTGGAAGCAGAATTGGCAGGAGTTCCAACAGCTGATACTGGTGATATTCCAGGTGATTTGCTTGCCTTGCGTCTAACCTCAACCAATGAGTCGGCAGACTGTTGTACCGTTCTATGTTCCGAAACGGGTGGTTGTATGCGGATGGAAGCGGGTGGTGGTGCTCAGTCCTGTCGATTTGAGCAGGTAACTTCACTTTCTGACCAAAATGCGGAAGTGTTGCTGAGTCAGCAGTTGCAACGCTGGGGTCCGGAGCCTCTTTATGAAGAAAGCCTCGCGGTTACAGCTCAAGTTCTGCGATTGAGTCTGCCTGCTGCTTAAAACTGCTTAGTTATCTCCTGATATTCTGCCCGGATTCAGGTATAGATTCTAGCTGAAGTCAGTTGAGTATTAAATACTTGGCTGACTTCAATAGCGTGAAGGTAGTAATAAACTTTCAATTTCGCTTACAGCAATAAATTTTCTATGGTAGTGGTTGCAGGAGAACGCAGTGGAGTGGGGAAAACGACTGTCACGCTTGCTCTATTAGCGTCTTTGTGCCGTCGTCAGCACCAGGTGCAATCTTTTAAAGTTGGACCAGACTATATCGATCCGATGTTTCATCAGCACGTTACAGGACGAGCTTGTCGGAATTTAGACCCAGTGCTGACATCTGAGGCTTACGTCCAGCAATGTTTTGCTCGTCATACCCAAGGGGTAGATTATGCCTTAGTAGAAGGCGTGATGGGGCTGTTTGATGGGGCTACTGGTAGGAATGATTGGGCAAGTACGGCTCACATCGCGCGGCTGCTCGATTTGCCAGTTTTATTAGTGCTCGATTGTAGTCGGTTATCTCGCTCAGTGGCGGCGATCGCTCACGGTTATCGCTCCTTCGATCCGCGAGTTAAGCTGGCTGGAGTGGTGCTAAACCGCGTCGGGAGCGATCGCCATCTACAACTCCTTAGAGATGCTCTAGAACCACTGCAACTGCCAATTCTAGGCATTCTCCGGCGGCAGGACAATATCACGATTCCTGATCGACATCTCGGACTAGTACCCACAGCAGAAATTACCCAACTAGACACTTTAATAGACCATCTGGCAACTCTAGGAGACACCTGCTTTGACTGGGAACACTTATTGCCACTCTTAACATTAAAATTTTCCTCAGCTCCCCCAGTTCCAGAAAGAGTTCCCCCAGCTCCCCTCAAATTGGCAGTCGCCCGCGATCGCGCTTTCAGTTTCTATTACCAAGACAATTTAGATCTCCTTGCACTTGAGGCAGAACTGGTTTTTTGGAGCCCACTCTCTAACTCTTATTTACCTGAAGGCGTTCAGGGATTGTATTTTGGAGGTGGTTTCCCAGAAGTTTTTGCCCAACAGCTGGCAGAAAACCGCTTAGCTCTTGAGGCTGTTCGAGCAGCGCTCCAGGCGGGAATGCCAACTTATGCGGAGTGTGGCGGGTTAATGTATTTGTCTCAGCAGATTGTAGATTTTGCTGGTCAGTCTTGGTCAATGGTGGGAGCCATACCAACAACAGCTATAATGGGTTCACGTCTCACATTAGGGTATCGGCAAGCAACTGCCCTGCAAGACAGCCCATTACTTAGTACTGGCTTAGTTGTGTGGGGACACGAGTTTCATCGATCATATCTATCGGAAATGCCCACAAAGCCTCTGTTTAAAACACGAGGATATGACTCGCTAAGTCCAGTATCATTAGAAGGATGGCGATCGCCTCATATTCATGCTTCCTACATTCATCTTCATTTCGGTGGGCACTCAGAGATTCCAAGTCGGTTCTTGAAACATTGCCTGCATTTTCACCAATCTTCTAGTTTAAGGTCGAATTAAGGTTGTGTAACTGAGTTCGGAGAAAGCAATGAGAGTTTACAATTCAACTTAATTGCTGGACTCTACAACTTATGAACTCACTCTCCCTACCTCACTTTTATAACAGTTCTAGTTCCTTATGATAATTTAGTAAATTAATAATATAAAAAATTTCCAGTAGAGAGTTAAAGAGGCTAAAACACTTGAAAACTATTGCTCTTGTTGATACGCTTTGGATTGGTCACCATCCAACTTATTTTAAAATCTTTACTAAAATCTTACTTGAACTTGGCTATAGGGTAGTGACCTTCTGTCCAGAGCCTACTGAAGTAAGTCAGTGGATTACTTTAAATTGCCCAAAGCAAACTAAGCTATTCCACGCTTTTGAGTTGCAAGAGCCAGAACTAAATCAATCTCTAGTTGGTTTAGCTCCTAGAATGCTTACTGCACTAACGTATTGGCAACACACTTCAGGTGCAATTCAGAAGGCATCATCAAAGATCGGCAGCTCACCAGATCTAGTATTTTTTGCTTGGCTTGATAGCTATTTGAGTTCTTATGCAATACATTACATAGTAGATAAAATTTTTCCTTACGATTGGTCTGGTCTTTATTTTCGTCCTTATCAACATTTGAAGCAGCAAGGTTCGTCTATTCTTCGTAACTTTCTAAATCCACATGCAGCTCTTCAATCCTCCCATTGCAAAGCTATCGCTATTCTTAATGAAGATACAGCTGAAACCTTACAAAGCAAAATCAAAAACAAACCTGTAATTATTTTTCCTGATATTACTGATGAATCACCACCTGATCTCAGCTTTCCGCTCATGAATCAAATTCAGGATAGGGCGGCTGGCAGAAAAATCATTGGTTTGTTAGGCTCATTGGACAAACGCAAAGGGTTTCTAAACCTGCTAGAAATTTCTCAGCAAATGGCAGGAGAAGACTGGTTTTTTGTTTTTGCTGGTAAATTGGGTGAAAGTTCTTTTCTTCCTCAAGAACTAATAAAAATTCAGAGTATTGTCAAGTCATCTCCGCATAATTGCTTTTTCTACTTTGAACGAATTCCTGATGGACCTCAATTCAATTCGTTGGTTTATGTATGTAATATCCTGTTTGCTGTGTATAACAACTTTCCTAGCAGTAGTAATATTTTAACTAAGGCAGCAATTTTCAAAAAATTGGTTGTTGTAAGCAATAACTTCTGTATGGGAAAAAGAGTCTGTGAATTTAGTTTAGGCTTAGCCATTAATGAGGGCGACACGTTGCAAGGCATTGAAGCTTTGCATCAACTAGGTTATCAGTCCGAGTTGGACATCGTCGAGCAGACAAAACGCGATTTTGAAGGTTACAAGCGTCTTCATTCTATTGAACAGCTTTACGCAGTATTTTCGAATATAGTGGCTACCATTTAACATATACAACCGGAAATCAGTACAAACTACCTTAATTATTTAAAATTTTTGTTAAGCTTGTATAAGCTATTTTTCTGAATTATTTTTTACTAAGTCACTAAGAAATTATTTTATTCCTGGTTAATGTAGGATGACTAGCAGATTTAAAGGAGTAATCTAGTGAGCCATGCTAACGAAAGGCTTCCGTTAGTCAGCATTATTATCAATAACTATAACTATGGGCATTTTTTAGGCGAAGCCATTGACAGTTCCTTAAAACAAACCTACCCTTGTATTGAGGTTATTGTAGTGGATGACGGTTCTACCGATAACTCGCGAAAGATTATTGGTAGCTACAAAGAACGGATTATTCCAGTACTAAAGGATAATGGGGGACAGGCCTCGGCCTTTAACGCAGGGTTTGCGGCAAGTAGGGGAGAGATTATCTGCATGCTTGACTCTGATGATATCTTTTTGCCTGAAAAAATTGCAGAGGTTGTAAGTGTATTTAGGCAATATCAAGATATTGGTTGGTGCTTTCATCGTCTGAGATTTGTGGATGCCCATACAGGTGCATTTATTAAGCTAAGCCGTGAGAGCGGTTCGCGGCAATGTGACTTTAGAGCTTTAATTAAAAAAGGTATTCAGCAGCCTTTTTATAGTCCCGCAACCTCTAGCCTCTGCTTTACTCGTGGACTGCTGCAATTAATTCTACCAATGCCTGAAGGTAGTGGCGTAACAATTAGCGATTACTACCTGAAACTTACAGCATTGGCGCTTGGTAAAGGCTACTTTCTAGATGAGCAACTAACCCTTCTAAGAGTGCATGACAATAACCGATATAGTGCCAGGGATAACAACCAACACCTAAAGGTCAATATCTCAATCCTGACTGCTTATTATTTGCGGAAGAACTGGCCAGTTCTAGCCAAACGCGCAAATAACTTGTTTTCTCAGGGTCTTGGTATTTCTTGGAAAGCCGGAGGCGTTGAAATTGAGACAACAAAAACAGTCAAAAGTTATTTATCAACTGTTTCGCCGCTGGAGAGGCTAGAGATTAGACTGAAAGCTTTCTATCATTGCCTAAAATCGTGATGTACAAATTGATTGCATTAAAATATGAGGAGGTACTTGAAGCAACAAAACAAGGGGGTTAAAACCCAATGCATATTTGCAAATTAGCTCAAAATATTCCAATACCAATAAAAACTGAGTACAAGTTCCAGTCAACAAATGCCTAATTACTAGACTATCAATAAACTTTGGCATGCTAATTTGGGAGCGAACAACTATATTATGGCGACTACTCTTTTAGAACTGGGAGTTTTGGAAGGGTTACGAGTCTTACCTGAGAAAGCACTGACTTTAAGAGCATGGGTTCTACTGCGATTATATAGGAGAGTGCGTTTTGAAAATTAGCTTATCTAAGCTTAAGGAATCCATCGAGTACATATTTGTTTTTCTAGTGCTCCAACTGTGTTCAGGAGCCATACTACAGGTTTTGAGCAAGAAAAGTGGAGATGCACAGGATAACCTCAATGGCAACCTTACTCTCCAGCTTTTATGGTTTGCAATCTATATAATTGCCCTCTTGTTGGCTCTTAGGCAGTGGAAAAAATTTATTTATATTATTACGAGAAACAAACTTCTGCTGCTACTGATAGGAATTGTTCTACTATCAATTTTTTGGTCTGTTGCCCCCCAGATTTCTCTACGCCGTAGTGTGGCTTTGGTTGGCACAACCTTGATTGGGACGTACTTAGCTACACGCTATAGTCCAAGTCAGCTGCTACGCATAATAGCTTGGACATTTAGCATAGGAGCAATACTTAGTGTAGTGTTTACGTTGACGTTGCCAGTCTATGGAGTCCAGGGCACCCACCTTATTGGTAGTCCCTGGCGAGGTGTGTACCGACATAAAAATCTCCTAGGTCGCCTTATGGCTTTAAATGCAGTAGTCCTTCTGCTACTAGCTCCTAGCAACCACAAGTACCGTTGGCTTTTATGGGCTGGTATAGGTCTTTCGGTCGGTCTTCTTTTGCTTTCGCAAACGAAAACAGGCTTGGTAATCTTTCTAAGCCTTCTGATTCTCTTGCCTATCTACAAAGCATTGAGATGGAACTACACTGTAATGCTGCCCTTTGTGATCGTTGCGGTAAACGTGGGTGGAATTATAAGTGTATGGCTTGTAGATAATTTTGAAACCTTGCTGGCCGCTCTCGGCAAAGACACTACACTTACTGGACGCACACCTTTATGGGCAGCTGTAATAGGTAAGATTCAAGAGCGCCCTCTACTAGGGTACGGGTACGGTGCTTTTTGGTTAGGTTTAGATGGTGAGTCTGCGGATATATGGCAGATAGAATGGAATGCACCCAACTCTCATAATGGTATCTTGGATGTATGGCTTGATTTAGGCCTTCTGGGAGTAGCAGTATTTTTACTCGGATTCATTATAGCTTTTATACAAGGGGTAAAGTGGTTACGCTCGACTAAAACAGCAGAACCTCTTCTTTTATTGGTGTATCTAACACAAATGCTAATAGATGCACAAGCCTCAGCTAACATCCTAACTCAGAACGATATATTTTGGGTGCTCTATGTAGCAATAGTCCTTTCAATCCCGCGCTCCTGCGTCACCCAAAGCAGAATTAGCCACAAGGGTATGATCAAGCAAGATGAAGCAGTTAAAGATGTTTAGCAAAATTGCTGTAAGCATCTAATAAGCACACTATTTGCTCAAAATTTCAAATGATAGAAATATCTCAGTTCGACTTTATCCAATTAGGCGGCATAGCACAGTAGGTCAGTCCAACACTCCAACAGCGCCTGCGGCACTTTCACCATTTCGGTTGCACTAGTAGATGTCTGAAAAAGTCGGTGCTTCCAAAGTAGGCAGCGCACCAAT
>JBGTCQ010000161.1:0-23241 GCA_041748755.1 Chroococcidiopsidaceae cyanobacterium
GAGGTATACACAGATCAATCGAGTAGGGACAATTATGGTAGGACCACTCATCTGTCCATTTACCACCAAGGGCGTTGCTATTTTGTTAATAGCCCTGAGTATTTGAGGATGCGATCAGACCACACTTGAGCTTGCTCGGCAACTTCTAACCGCTCTCCTGGAGTTGACCATAGTAGAGACCAATGATAGTGCCAGTAGCCAAGTAGCTGTTGAAGTTCAACTAGTTCAACCGCTATCTTCAAATCTGTACCGGGTGCTGTCCACTCAATGAAAAATTGGCTCTCTCGGATTAAATGTTCAGCGATTTGTTCATTGCTTCCACTCCGAACTAATGACTTGATCCGAGCCAGATTTGAGGCAATTCCTCCGAGTCGAGTCGGTACATCATCTTGGAGGTATCGAGTTTTTAGTTTGTTCCAGTCTACTGCCATCATGTGCTTCCTAAGAGTTTCTGAGCAATATCTCCCCCACCCAAAACAGAGGAAGAATTGCAGCAACAACCGGAAATTATTCGACCTGTGCTTGAAAAGAACCGAAAAGATCAATGACAGTGAAAGGTGAAGGGGGCGATGTCCGCGCGTAGCGACGGACGGGCAGTCGCCCTTGGCGCTGCCATCGCTATCTAGTTTGGATACATCATATTAGCTAACCCCATCAGTTTCCGTGAAAGAATTACTACCCAATTGCCGCCGTAGTCTTGTCCCGATCCAGCTTCAAAATCAGCGTTCCTAGAGGAGGTATACACAGATCAATCGAGTAGGGACGATTATGGTAGGACCATTCATCTGTCCATTTACCACCAAGATTACCCATATTGCTACCACCGTACTCGCGGGCATCACTATTGAACAATTCTGTATAAAATCCCAGTTCCGGTACTCCAATGCGGTAGTGTGAATGCGGCTGCGGCGTGAAGTTGCAAACTACGATTACGAATTCTTCTGAATCCTTGGATCTGCGAAGGAAAGCAACTACACTATGGCGGTTGTCGCTACAGTCAATCCACTCAAACCCTGGTTCAGCAAAATCTTGAGTGTACAAAGCTGGTTCCCGGCGGTAGAGATGATTAAGATCCCCCATAAACTGCTTCAGTTGTTGGTGTGGCGCATACTCCAACAAATGCCACTCCAAGTCAGCCCAAACATTCCACTCACTCCACTGCCCAAACTCCATACCCATGAACAACGTTTTTTTGCCTGGGTGAGTAAACATATAAGAGAACAAACAGCGAATATTTGCTAACTTCTGCCAAGTATCCCCTGGCATCTTGCCAATCAAATTGCTCTTACCATGCACCACTTCATCGTGAGACAGGGCTAGCATGAAGTTCTCGCTGTGGTTGTACCACATACTAAACGTGATGTTGTTCTGGTGGAACTGGCGGAACCAAGGGTCCATGCTAAAGTAGTCCAGCATATCGTGCATCCAGCCCATATTCCACTTCAAATTAAAGCCTAGTCCGCCCATATACGTAGGCCAGGACACCATCGGCCATGAGGTAGATTCTTCCGCAATTGAAAGGATGCCAGGGAAGTAGCTGAAAATGACATAGTTTGCCTGACGCAGGAAATCAGCCGCTTCCAGATTTTCTCTGCCTCCATACTGGTTGGGAAGCCACTCGCCTTCTTTACGGCAGTAGTCGAGGTAGAGCATTGAGGCAACTGCATCTACTCGAATTCCGTCAATGTGGTACTTGTCAAACCAAAATAGGGCGTTAGACACCAAGAAATTTCTGACTTCGTGGCGGTTGTAGTTAAATACCAGCGTACCCCACTCTTTATGTTCGCCTTTACGGGGATCGGCGTGTTCGTAAAGGTGAGAGCCATCGAAGTAAGCTAAGCCATGACCATCTTTAGGGAAGTGTCCGGGAACCCAATCGACAAGTACCCCAATGCCGTTTTCATGGCATTGATCGATGAAATACATCAAGTCTGTGGCGCTGCCATATCGAGATGTGGGGGCATAGTAGCCAGTCACCTGATAACCCCAGGAGCCATCAAAAGGATGCTCGGCGATCGGTAGTAGTTCAATATGGGTGTATCCCAGTTCTTTAACGTAAGGAATTAGCTTGGCTGCAAGTTCCCGATACGTAAGGAACCGCGCTCCTGGTTGGAGTTCTGAGACGACAACTACAGGTTCTTCACCATTAGGCAGAATCGCTGGTTCATCTGAGGAGGCGTGGAGCCAGGAACCTAAATGCACTTCGTAAACTGAAATTGGCTGAGACAAGGCATCAGTATGGCGGCGCTGCTCCATCCAGTCTGCGTCGTTCCAGCTATAAGCATTTAAATCAGTGACAATCGAGGCTGTTTTGGGACGGACTTCTTGCTGGAAACCGTAGGGATCAGATTTTTCGTAAAGGTGACCGTCCTGGTTTTTAATTTCATACTTATAGCGATCGCCCACTCCCAGTTGGGGAATAAATAATTCCCAAACACCTGTAGAACCTCTGCGCATCTGATTTTTACGCCCATCCCAATAGTTAAAATCGCCTAACACAGAAACATTACGTGCATTAGGGGCCCAAACAGCAAAATAAACACCTTTAACACCGTTTATTTCTGTCGCGTGCGCCCCTAATTTTTCGTAAATCCGATGATGATTTCCTTCGGAAAATAAATGTAGGTCAAAGTCCGTTAGCCGGGGAGAACGGAATGCATAAGGATCATATATAACGTACTCGTGTTCGCCTTCTTGAATTCGTAGTTGATAATTTGCCAGTTCTGGAGTATCAATTGTGCATTCAAAAAAGTGGGCATCATGCACCGATTGCATCGGGTATTCTAGCCGTTCTTCAGGACGAACCACCCAGACGGCACTAGCATTTGGCAGGTAGGCTCGCACTACCCAGACGGTTTTGCCATCCTGCTCTATCGGATGGGAACCCAGCACTTCAAAGGGATCGTGATGCCGATTCCCAACAATGCGCTCAACCTGATCTGGGGCAATGGTCATAGTCATGAAGCTACCTATCTGGAATAAATTAGTTGAATTTTATCTTCATACTCATACATAGTCTTTACATTTATTTGCAGACTCTTTGTAAAGTTAAACTTAATAGTACCTCAGACCAACCGCGAAGTCAGTCTTGAGGATGAATATTGCTCAAGTAGGGGCGAGAGAAAGAAAAGCCCCATGCGGAGGCAAAAATTACAAAAGATTTGTGGCGAGACTTAGATTTACCAGACACAAGACATCAAGAGTCACGCCTCCGGACTCCACAGAGGCCTTATTCCTTCTAGTTGACTAAGCGTTTCTAGTCCAGGTAATAATTCTCTTAAGTTCCAGGCTTTGCAGGATCTTAAGCTTTAACTGACTGTTGACTCAAGCTATTATCTGCCTTGAGGTGCCACTTCGCTAACGGAATTAATGCTGAAAGGAGATGATTAAAAGAGGGAAGATTGCCCGTCAAATCGGTAGAAAAGGTAAAATCGTGCGAATCACTCGGCGGAGACGGAGCAGGATAATATTTTGTTCCAGTTTGGAGTTGAGCGGTTGGGCAATTGGACGCTCTTGCAGTTGGGCTTGCAATTCGGCATACTCAGCAGCAGTAAGGGGCTTACCATCAACAGGCGATCGCGCTTCTATAATAATCTCCGTCCGCCACACTTCTTCAGGTATCTCTTCGGGCGGCGGCAATGAGACGGCAGACTCAACGCAAACTGGCATCAACCCTAACATAATGCCAACGCTAGTATTCAAGCTAAGTAAGCGAATGAGTTTAAATAACATGAATTTCCTTTGCTCATTTGCCCCTCATCCTAATTCAGGCGAAAATGATTCTGCACATTGCTGACAAAATACCCGTAATCAGCAAGCAAAAAATTCTCTCCTCAAAATACTTTTTGAAAGACAAGGTAACATCCAGACAATTTGCCTACATAACCTATACCCAAAATTTTTAGTTTTTGGAGGAGAGGAATAATTACTAAATTTTAAGCAGCAGGTTTCTCGCCTAAATACTTTAGCTCTTAGGGAGATGGAGGAGTTACAGGTGATTCTGCCGGGGACGGGCTAATATCAGTCGTACCGGCATCGCCACCAGTTTGGTCGCAAGCTCCTAAAAGTGTAAACAAGCCTAGTACCAAAGCCAAACTAACGATTTTTTTCTTCATGACTCCTCTTTCACCAATTGTGGTAATAATAAGCAACTCGTTGATTACGATACCGCATTTGTTTAATTTTACAAAGAAGCGCGAACTCTACAGTTAGATTTTGGGTTTCCAGTAAAAATTTATTCAGAGCTAAGTAAACAAAGTGGTAAGATTACGCCACTCAGCTGGCATACATCAAGTTTGGACTTTAAGCGTTATTTTCTGGATTCCCTAGATTTAAAGGCACATGATAAAATGTCCAGCAATCAACATCTTCTCTCTAAAGGTGTAGCTTTACTAAATTAAGGACTACCTAGTGGACGCTAGACCACCGTTAGGAGTTCTTACCATCTAAAGATTTCGGGGTTCCTTGAGAAATGAGGGGGCCAAGGGGCAGGAGAGGCTATGGTTTTGTAATTATCTGCCACCTTTAAATATATTCAAACTGCGTTTAACTCCACAGCAGTCTTGATGATACGATGAGGGCGGTATCTTGCGGTCAGCAGTCAATTGACTTTAGATTTGTAATTAATTTCAAACCCGAAGTCACTTTGATGACTGATGGCTGGTAAATCAATTCATATAGAAGTTTATGGTTGCTTCAAAATCAGATGTTTCTACCCACAGACGTAAAGTTCCAGCGAAAGCAAGAGTGGCTGCACTTACTCCAGATGTCATCCCATACCATCTCAAGCCCAATAGTCAAACCGTCCCGATTCAACTAAAGTCACGATCTACTCCGATGTGGTTACTACGCTTGTCCACCTTGCAGCGCCCCTCCTCTATTGTCATGTTTTTGTTAGTGGCAACGATGCTGTCGGTTTATAGCTGGACGGTTTATTCACAAAAAATGTGGAGTAATTCATATCGCAAGCTAGATATTTTGCAACGCCATGAGCGGCAACTGACGACTACCAGTGAGGTGCTGAAAAACAAAATGGCATCGCAAGCCGAACAACCAATTACAAATTTGGTGACACCTAACCCGGTTTTGGCGATTTTCCTGCAACCAGCACCTCAGCGTCCCAATTACACTACTGGTCCGGTACTCTCTACCATCAAGCCATCTGTCAAAACTGAGCAACTAACCCCGATCCCACTAGGCTATTAGAATCTGAGTTTTGCATTAACTCATTTTCAAAACTCAAAACTCAAAACTATTATGCCTCCCCCGGTTCCTCCTTCTTCTAGCTTTAAACGTAAACAGCGTACCTCAGTGTTTCGCTTAGAGAGAGGGCGCAGAAAAAAGCGTTTTTACGGAATGGGGAAGCAGACATTGTACCCGCTTAGACGCTCCCCCTACTTTCGGCTGCTGCTTGTTTGGGGCTTATTGTTCGCTGCTGGTTTAGGGCTGATTGTGAACTTGTATCAGCTGCAACTTGTTCAGGGAGCAGGGCTACGGGCAAAGGCGCGACAACAGCAGATGGTCAATCTACGCCCATTTATCCCCCGCCGTCCAGTGGTGGAGCGTAATAACAATGTGTTAGCGATCGATCAACCTGTTTATAGCCTGTACGCGCATCCAAAACTGTTTAAAGAGTCTAAAGAAGTAATCGCTACCAAGCTGACTGTAATTCTCAATCGTCCGTCTGCTGAACTCCTGCGGCAGTTCAACACCCGCAACAGCGGCATTCGGATTTCTCCTGCCTTATCAGAAGAAATTGCTAAGCGAATTTCAGCCCTGCGGCTCAATGGCTTAGAGTTGATTCAAGAGTATTCACGTCTCTACCCTCAACAAAATTTAGTTGCAGACGTAGTAGGTTACGTTGACCTTGATCGTCGCGGCCAAGCCGGTGTGGAGTATAGCCAGAAGAAATTGCTCGAACGCTCTGTACAGACAGTACAGCTGAGCAAAATGGGAAACGGGGCATTGATGAGCGATCGCGTTCCAAAGCAATTTCTGCACGTTGATGACCTGCGGCTACAACTAACGATTGATAGTCGTCTGCAACGCGCAGCCCGCCTCAGTTTAAGGCAGCAAATGCAAAAGTTCAGTGCCAAGCGCGGGAGTGTCATTGTCATGGATGCGCGGGATGGTTCGTTACTCACTATGGTTTCGGAACCTTCCTACGATCCCAATGAGTACTATAAATCCGACATGAAAGCGTTTAAAAATTGGGCCTTGGCGGATCTTTATGAACCAGGTTCAACATTTAAGCCTTTGAATGTGGCGATCGCCCTAGAAACTGGCGCAGTCAAACCTAATAGCATTTTTGGTGACCCCGACGTAATTAAAGTCGGTGGCTGGCCAATCAGAAATGCCGAACCTGAAGACCGCACCTCGCTCTCTGTGACTGGAATTTTGCAATATTCCAGCAACGTTGGCATGGTGCAAGTCATGCAACGAGTAAAGCCAGAAGTGTACTACAATCGGCTGAAACAATTAGGACTGGGAAAAACTGTTGGGATAGATTTACCCTTTGAAGCACTTGGTCAGCTTAAAAGTCAAAAGGAGTTCATCGCTTCCCCCATTGAACCTGCGACTACTGCGTTTGGTCAGGGGTTCTCTCTGACACCTATCCAGCTGGTACAAATGCACGGCGCTTTAGCCAATGGCGGTAAATTAGTAACGCCCCATGTAGTTCGGGGGCTAGTTGATACCAAAGGTCAAATGCACTGGCAGCCTTCGATCCCAGCACCGCGAGCAATTTTCTCACCCAAGACGACGCAGACTGTGGTCGAGATGATGGAAACAGTAGTTACGCAAGGGACGGGGAAAGCAGCGCAAATTCCGGGGTATCGCATTGCTGGCAAAACCGGCACTGCTCAAAAGGCTAGTCCCACTGGCGGCTACTTTAGCGGTGCTAAAATCACTAGTTTTGTTGGTATCTTGCCAGTAGAAGCTCCCCGCTATGTAGTATTAGCGGTGGTAGATGAGCCGACCAAAGGAGTTGCTTTCGGCTCCACCGTTGCTGCTCCGATTGTAAAATCAGTCATGGAAGCACTGATTACAATTGAGCGGTTGCCACCAAGTCAACCAATACCTAAAGCGTCTCCTAGCCCTTAAAAAAGGGAGCTTTCTTGAGGAGGGGGAGTATAAAGTGTAACAGTAAGCATTACAGGCTGAATGCGAGTTTTTGGCCGCGTTACTTGTCGCTCCCCTAATATGAAGACCAACCGCTCTCAAGCAGGGCACCGAGTTTTATTTGGACTGCGAACACGTATCCTTACCTGGTACGTTGTGCTAATGGCTGTTTCCGCCATTGTATCGATAGTGGTATTTCGTCATGTCCTTTTTGACCGGGTAGAAAGGCGGATTGAAAAGTCTCTCGTACAGGAGGTGGAGGAGTTTCGAAAATTGACCAAGGGAAGGAACCCCGAAACTGGTCAATTGTTTGAGGATGATGTCACTTCTATCTTTGAAATATTTCTCAACCGCAACGTCCCCGACGATGATGAGTTTCTGATCACGCTATTGAACGGTCAACTCTACAGATCCAGTCCTAGAGCGCTTCCCGACTCTCTAAGCCGGGATTCAAAACTGGTAAACTACTGGGCGACCCTGACTAAGCCTGAGGGAAACGAGGTAGTTACCCCAGATGGTATTATTCTGTACTTAGCTGAACCAGTGATTAAGGGGAAAACGCGAGGAGTTTTTGTGGTAGCCCAATCCACTGCTGGCGAACTTCACGAAGTTGATGAGGCTGTCATAGCAGTTATTGAAGTAACTGTAGTTGTTCTAGCCGTGACTTTGGTGCTGGCTTGGGTAGCGGCTGGACGGGTACTGGCTCCCCTGCGCTTACTCAAGGAAACTGCCCGCTCTATTAGCGAGTCTGACCTGACTCGACGCATTCCTGTCCAAGGCTCAGACGAAATTGCTGAACTAACCATTACCTTCAACGAAATGCTGAATCGGCTCCAGACTGCGTTCGCTGGTCAACGAGACTTCATTAATGATGCTGGTCATGAACTACGAACGCCTATTACCATCATCCGAGGGCATCTAGAACTACTGGGCGACGACCCCGAAGAGCAGCGTGAAACCGTAGAATTAGTTACTGATGAGCTAGATCGCATGAGTCGCTTTGTCAATGACCTCCTACTACTGGCTAAGGCAGAGCAACCTAATTTTTTAATTTTGGAAACCGTAGATATTGGTCTGTTGACTGAGGAACTTTACACCAAAATTACAGCCTTAGCTAATCGCAACTGGCGGATGGAGAACAAAGGGTCAGGCTTGATTGTAGTTGACCGTCAGCGAATCACTCAGGCGATGATGAATCTGGCTCAGAACGCTACCCAACACACTACAGATGGAGATGCGATCGCCATTGGCTCTGTTGTGACTAGGCACTGCGCCCATCTCTGGGTGCGTGATACTGGAGTTGGTATTGACCTTGCTGAACAAGAACGGATTTTTGAGCGGTTTGCACGAGGCTCTGACAGTCGCCGTCGCTCTGAAGGAGCTGGTTTAGGATTGGCAATTGTGCAAACGATCGCGGCAGCTCACGGCGGGCAAGTGAAAATCTTTAGCCGACCCGGTGGTGGTTCTACTTTCACAATCATCCTGCCGCTCGATCCTCCTGCGGGAGCTAAAACTCTATGAACCGGATTTTAATTGCCGAGGACGAACCCCGGATCGCCGCTTTCTTGAAAAAAGGTCTACAGGCTAATGGCTTAACTACCACAGTAGCCAAGGATGGTAATGAAGCAGCTCTTATGGCTAATAGCAAGAATTTTGACCTCCTGATCCTTGATATAGGGCTTCCTGGTAAAGATGGTTGGGCGGTACTGGAAGAACTAAGAGGTCAGGGGGAACAATTGCCGATCATTATTCTTACCGCTCGTGATGATGTCAGCGATAAAGTTGCTGGTCTGGAGGGTGGAGCAGATGACTACGTGACTAAGCCGTTTCGGTTTGAAGAACTGCTGGCTCGGGTACGGGCGCGGTTGCGCGATCGCTTGCCCAGAGATAAAGAGGAAATGGGATTAAAAGTAGGCAATATTATCCTTGACTTGCGTACCCGCTCTTGTCGAGTAGGCGATCGCCAAGTCGAGTTATCAGCGCGAGAATTTAGATTAGTAGAAACATTCCTCCGTCATCCCAAACAATTGATGAGCCGAGAGCAGCTACTTAGTCACGGCTGGGGTTACGACTATGACCCTGGTTCTAATATCGTTGATGTCTATGTAGGTTATTTACGTAAGAAGCTAGGCGGCAACCTGATTGAAACAGTGAGAGGCGTGGGCTATCGCCTTCGAGTATGAAGGGATCAGGGGTGATGAGGAGAATTACCTGCGATTCAATCCGTTGTTGAAATGCCTGATTTTCGATGAGAAAACTCTCATCAAACCTTTAATGCTAATTCATGTAGGTTCGCCAAGATCAAAAGTATTAGGTCGAGCAGCACTTACCTGCCTATTATTCAGAGGAACTTGTGATGAATATTTCTCATTTACAACCCCAGCGTCTAGCTCAAGTAAAGGCATCGTACACCACTCGTCACGTAAATTTTGATGCGATCGCTACACTTATCACAGGAATCACCCCTCAATCTGGAGACTTATTACTAGCGCGAGTAGAACAAATTGGTCAGCATAAGCAGCTTGAGCTAGCAACCGGTCGCAAAGCCAGTCTGTTTCCTGGCGATGAGATAGTGGTTTGCTACGGTAATCGCTACGCTCCTGATCAGTTTGAAGCTGAGATTCCCGCAGATTTGTCACCGTGCCATTTAGCAGCGGCTGGCGGATTGGCAGCTCAGGTACTATCTCAGCATGTCAAAATGAATCTTCCCACTGCTATAACTCCTATTGGTCTACTCGGTAATACTAAGGGGCAACCGTTCAACCTTGCTGATTGGGCTTGGCAGCCAACCACTTATATTGGACAACGTCCTTTCACCCTGGCTGTAGTTGGTGCTTGCATGAACGCTGGTAAGACAACAACAGCCGCTAACTTAATCAAGGGGTTAGTGACATCTGGATTGAAAGTTGGAGCAGCCAAGATTACGGGAACTGGTGCAGGCGGAGACGTTTGGCTGATGAGCGATGCTGGAGCTAGCCCAGTTCTGGATTTTACCTGCGTTGGCTTTCCTTCTACCTATCGAGCCACCCCTAAAGAAGTTCAAGAAATTATGGCAACTCTCACTAGTCACCTAGCGGCTGAAAGTGTGGACGTAATTGTATTAGAGATAGCAGATGGTATATACCAGGATGAGACATCACACCTTGTCTCCTCACTTAGCTTCTTTAAGGCTATTGATGGAATTATCTTTGCGGCTGGAAGTGCGTTAGGAGCAGCTGGCGGAGTAGAATGGCTGCGTCGCTACAAACTGCCTGTCCTCGCTGTTAGCGGTACAGTAACAACCTCTCCGTTAGCAACTCGTGAAGCAGAGAAAGCAACAAGTCTACCTGTGCTGGATTTGGAGATGCTGCGCCATCCTGCTATCCTAGCAGCGCTTGGTTGGGAAACTAAGATTGCTGTATCAGTATGATGCAGATTCCTCGTGCGGTAAGTGGCGATCGCATCTGGCTGCTTGTCCGTTTGATTATCAACGGTTTTGCTCAAGCTAGCGCCACTGTAGCTAATGCGCTACTAGTGGAACTAGCCTTTGACGAGCTGATAGCAGCAGTCAATCCTGACAACAAAATGGCGTTGTGGATTGGTTTAGGTTTAGTAGCGGCGGCAGTTGTGATCGCTTTACTCAGAATGGCAGAGCGAACTGATGCGGAACGGATGGGGCAAAGCTATGCCTACGATGTCCGGATGACTTTGTACGATCACTTGACTTCACTCGCTCCTCGCGCTTTGCAGAGTCGCAGTCAAGGTGGAGTAATGCTGCGCTTTGTGGGTGATTTGACTGCTATCCGCCAGTGGGTAAGCTTAGGTCTATCTCGCCTCGCAGTCACCGTTACCACCTCAGTAGCAGCCTTACTAGCCCTATATTTCATCAACGCTCGCTTGGCTTTGACAGTGGGCATTATTCTAACTATTGGCGCATTAAGTTCTTGCACACTAAGTCGGCGGATGCAACCTGTAGCCAGAGAAGCTCGTCGTCGCCTCAGTTACCTAGCCGCAAACATTAATGAAAAAGTGGCTGCTATTGCTGTTGTCCAAATTTTTGGGCAATCTCAGCGCGAGAAAAAGCGTATCGCCCGCCAGAGTCGTCGTCTTGAGCAGGCAATGATAGCCAGGGCGGTGGTAGCTGGTAAATTGCGCGGCGTGACTGAAGCAACAGCTGCCCTAGCTTCGGGAGCGGCATTGCTAGTGGGGGCGAGTGAAGTGGCAGCGCTTAGAGCAACTCCAGGCACTGTTGTAGGAGCAATGACGGTTGTGGGACTATTGGTTCCTCCCTTACGAGACTTAGGAAGGGTGCAAGAATACTGGCACAATTCGCGGGTGGCGCTGCAAAAGGTTGAGGAATTTTTGAAAACACCTTCTTTAGTGGCGGAAGTGCCAAACGCGCCTAACTTAAAATTGGGACCAGGGCGTTTAGAATTTGATTCAGTCAGCTTAGCGGGAGTTTTGCATGAAGTGAGTGCGATCGCTGAACCTGGTAAGATTATTGCTCTAGTCGGTCCCAATGGTGCTGGTAAGTCTACATTACTTTCTTTAGCCGCCCGTCTCATTGACCCCGATGAGGGTGTTATTCGCTTGGATGGACAAGACTTGGCAACTCATAGTCTAGCCTCAATTCGGCGAGCGATCGGTATGGCTGGACCAGATTTACCCCTACTACGCGGCAGTGTGGCGAAAAATCTCCAGTATCGTTGGCGGAATGCTCCAATTGAGGAAATCACCAGAGTCTGGCAGCTGTGTGGAATTGATCAAGTGCTGGCAGAGTTACCTCAAGGTGAAGAAACTCGCGTCTCAGAAGGTGGAGTCGGTTTATCAGCTGGGCAACGCCAACGTATTACCTTAGCACGAGCTATTTTGGGTAATCCGCCCTTACTGCTACTCGATGAAGTGGATGCCAACTTAGATGCTCAAGCTACTGCCATTATTGATCGGGTGTTAGCTGAATATCGGGGTACAGTTTTACTAATCACTCACCGCGCTGAACGTCTAGTCGCAGTTGATGAAATTTGGTACTTAGAAAATGGTCGGCTGGTGGAAGTAGGATCTCCTGAAACGATGTTAAACGGTAATGGTCCTACCGCTTGCCTCTTCGGTGGTCGAGAAGAAAATATATTGTCGAAATAACGCCCTTGGCAGGGGTTAAGGGTTGGAGAGATCAACAGCCAAAATCTTCTAGGCTTGAAATATTTATAACCCTAGAAGTAATGAGGGTTAATAATGGCAAAAGTCCTCTGCAATATCTTATGGCTGACAGTAACTCTAGTTGCAATTCTAGTCCAGGCTAATAGAACTCTGGCAACTGCTCGGATGTCTGCCGATATTAACCAAACTAAGGTTTATTTAGCACAAAAAGCTCAAAATCAAAATACATTAGCTAATGTCAGCGACACTGACTGGGCTTTTCAAGCCCTGAAATCTTTGGTAGAACGCTACAATTGCATTCCCAGTTATCCCAATAGCCTATATCGAGGCGATCGCATTCTAACTCGCTCCGAATTCGCCATGAGCTTAAACTTATGCTTAGACGAGGTTAACAAACTGATTACTACGGCTACTACTAATGGGGTGAATAAAGAAGATTTAACCACATTGAGGCGGTTGCAAACTGAATTTGCTCCAGAATTAGCCAGCTTGCAGAGACGAACCGAAAATCTGAAGTTCCAAACAACCCAGTTGGCAGCGCAACAGTTTTCAACTACCACCAAGCTAACAGGAGAAATCATCTTTGCTCTCAGCGGTGCTCATGGTGGTGACACCGATAACAGTGGTGAGGGGGTTGATCCGAATCTGATCTTAAGCGATCGCGTGCGTTTGAACATCAATACTAGCTTCAGGGAAAGAGATCAACTGAGCATCCGTCTGCAAGCTCAAAACACTTCTGAATTTAATGATGCCACGGGAACCGACATGGCTCGCTTGGGATTTACAGGTGATAGTGACAATAAATTAGAACTCAGTCGCCTGGAATATCGCTTTCCGATTGGTGAACAAGTAAGGGTTTACATCGAGATCGTCGGTGGAGAACTCAATGACTTTACCGACACACTTAATCCCCTATTTAGTAGTAGTAGTCGTGGCGCTATTTCTCGCTTCGGACGGCGCAATCCTATTTACCGCCAAAGCTTTGGTTCAGGGGTAGGTTTAAGATACGAATTGAGTGATGCTGCCAGTTTGAGGTTGGGTTTTATAGCTAACGATGCTGATGAACCTGGATCGGGAATTACTGGAAGTCGCTACGGCGCTATTGTCCAGTTAAACTTTGAACCCAATGAAGACATTGAACTTGGTTTAACTTATGTGCGCTCTTACAACAATCTCAACACAGGAACTGGAAGTCAGCTAGCTAACGATCCTTTTGATCGGGAAAGTAATCGCGTAATTGCCAATTCTTATGGGTTTGAAGCAACTTTTCAAGTAAGTCCTGCTTTTACTCTAGGCGGGTGGGTTGGTTTAATTGAAGCAAGAGCCGAAGACCTTTCACGCAACCCAGAAGCAAAAATCTTAAACTATGCAGTGACTTTAGCATTCCCAGACCTTGGGAAAAAAGACAACTTGGCTGGTATTGTAATTGGTCAACCGCCTAAAGCGATCAGAAATGATTTGAGTACCTTCAAGGATCAAGATACTTCCTTGCATCTAGAGGTTTTCTACCGCTTTCAAGCCACTGACAATCTTGCCATTACCCCAGGTTTGTTAGTAATCACCAATCCGGAACATGACAAAAACAGCGACACGATCTATGTAGGAACAGTCCGAACCACCTTTACTTTCTAAGTAGGCTCAGGTTGATATTGTCGCCAGACTGATGTGGTCTAAATTGTTTGGATCAGAACCCCTCGCTCTTCCCTCGCTCCTCGTCCCTCGCCCCTCGCCCCTTTTCGGTGAGCCACAAGCGTTTGTCTATCTTGGTTTACCTGAATGTCATGTCAATTCCAAAACTACTCCTTCGTCTCTGACTTTGCTGGATTTGTTCCCACAACTCGTCGCGGCTATGAGCCGGAGAAAGACAACTTAGACCTTGGCAGACTAATCCTACTGTCCCTTCTGGTACAGTAGCTGTGGCAACGACAGCGGCAGGCAAATACTGTTGAATAACTTCGTCTAGTTGAGTGCCTGATGTGCGAATCAGGGTGCAGTAACGATACCAATCTAAAGCTGTAAATAGGCTGGGACAAGCTTGGGGAGAGCTATGCATCACACTACTAAAAGCTTGTAACCCAAGTTCTGCTCGATCAAGATAGGTGAGATCTTCTGTGAATAAGGACAGGCGGACAAGATTAGCTAAAGCAACTCCATTAGCAGCAGGGGTGGCATTATCGGCATAGCTACGCTCCCGCACAATTAAGTCACTACCTGCATCACTAGCTGTGTTGTAATATCCACCTAGTTCTACACTCCACAAGAATTCATCAAATTCTGCTTGGACTGCGATCGCCTGTTGCAACCAATCGGTTTGATTAGTGGGCGCTAGAGGATCAGTAACTATACATTGGTGCAAATCAAGCAGCGCTTTGATAAACAAGGCATAATCTTCAGACTGCGCCAATACAGCAGGTTTACCTTCATAATTAAGTCGGTGGAAACGCTCGTCTACCCATTGGTTTTTGAGGATAAAATTAACTGCTTGGAGAGCAAGGCTTAGATACTTCTCTTGTCTAAATACTGCATAAGCCCTTGCTAGACCGGAAATCATCAAGCTATTCCAGGCAACAATCATCTTAGTATCTGTCACTGGTGGAATCCGACCGAGCCAGTTATTAGTTTTTGCTTCCTGGTTGTTACGCGCTGGCTCAAAGGTTTGCAGAGTATCAAGTTTTGCACCATAGCGGGCTTCAAATAGCTTTGCCAGTGCAGTTTCTAGGATGTTGCTCAGTTGACCCGGATGACGGCGTTGTAAGACGTTATGACCTTCAAAATTACCATTAGAGGTGACTGTAAACTGTTCTTGGAGTTGGGCTAATTCATCTGGAGTAAGCAGTTGTTGGAGTTCGCTATAATTCCACACATAAAACGCTCCTTCCTCTGGCTCTGCTTCAGCTGGATTGGTAAAACTATCAGCATCCTGAGAAGCATAGAAGTAACCCTCAGAAGCAGTCATTTCGCGCTGGAGCCATTGGACAGTATCTGCGATCGCATTCTCAAATGCAGGTTCCTGTACGCCAGCACTCCAGAGATTTGCTAGATACTCGACAATCTGACCGTTGTCATACAGCATTTTTTCAAAGTGCGGTACTGTCCAGGTGGGGTCAACAGTGTAGCGGTGAAAGCCCCCGCCTACATGGTCATATATGCCGCCCAATGCTAAATCTAAGCCGCGCTGGATACAAGCTTCTTTCGCGTCGTACTGAGGATTGAACCGGATGCCCCGCAAAGCTAATTCAGCATAGGGAATCATCGGAAAACTAGTGCCATAATCACGGGCAGTAATTATACCCGTATTTGTTTCCACTCCCTGCCGCAGTAAATCGTCATTCAACGGATGTGTCGTTGGTAGCACAGTACTCTGCCTGATAGCATCGAGAATTACTGCTTTACGCTCCATCAAATCCGGTTTTTCTGTATCGTAATAGTGGCGCAGCGATCGCAGTACTTGCAGAAATCCAGGTCGTCCGTAACGTGGCTCTAAGGGAAAATAGGTACCACCGTAAAACGGCACCAAATCATCAGCTGAAAGAAAAATGTTTAAAGGCCAACCGCCCTGACCAGAAATCATCTGCAACGCTTGCATATAAATACTATCCAGGTCTGGTCGTTCTTCCCGGTCTACTTTGATCGGCAGAAAGTTGGCGTTCATGTATTCCGCAACAGCGGGATCTGAAAAAGCTTCTCCTTCCATGACCGTGCACCAATGGCAGCTGGAGTAGCCAATCGAGAGGAATATAGGCTTGTTCTCAATTTTTGCCTTTTCTAGGGCTTCTTCAGACCAAGACCACCAATCAATAGGGTTTAGTGCGTGTTTTCGTAGGTAAAGACTTTGGGATTGGGCAAGGCGATTATTCATGGCACAGGTATAGTTGCCGTCTTTGCCCAGTCTATCGCAGTCAGTAGAGGCGTATTGCAGTGTGTTCGCACGAAGTTTTAATTCAAAACTTAAAATTTATAACTAGAGCGAAGCGACTCACTTCTGTAGTCCCTAGCCTTCTAGAAAATGGATAAAATTAAGGAAAGTTACAAAAACAACTAGGCTGCATGATTCCTATCGTTATTGAACAATCTGGTCGAGGCGAACGCGCCTTTGATATCTATTCCCGACTGCTACGGGAGCGTATAATTTTTTTAGGGCAACAAATTGATGCCAACTTAGCTAACTTGATTGTTGCCCAACTGCTGTTTTTAGATGCTGAAGACGCGGAAAAAGACATTTACGTTTACATCAACTCTCCTGGTGGTTCTGTATCAGCTGGAATGGGCATTTTTGACACCATGAAGCATATCCGCCCCGATGTCTGCACTATTTGTACAGGGCTAGCGGCGAGTATGGGGGCTTTCCTCCTTAGTGCTGGTGCTAAGGGTAAGCGAATGAGTCTGCCACATTCTCGAATTATGATCCACCAACCACTAGGAGGAGCGCAGGGACAAGCAACCGATATTGCAATTCAGGCAAAGGAAATCCTGTACCACAAGCGGCAGCTTAACCAGTATCTAGCTGAACACACTGGTCAGCCCCTGGAGCGGATTGAACAAGATACCGACCGAGACTTCTTTATGTCTCCAGATGAAGCCAAGGATTACGGATTGATCGACCAGGTAATTGATCGTCATGCCGTTGGCAGTAGACCGATGGCGGTTGTCGGCTAAGGGAGAAGAGAAGAGGACAAGGGGAGGGGGAGACAAGGGGACAAGGGGAAAGAAGAAAAACCCGCAAGTCCTGCACGTCTCCTCATTTTAGGGAGAAGGTAGGGATTCTAGATAATGGAGGAATTCTAATAGTTCCTCATCGTCAAGGTGTTGACGCGATCGCTTGTTGTATTTCCGTTCCAAATATTCACGCCCTTTCTGATTATTCCAGCCTAATCGTTTGATTTCTACGTTGGTACGAGTGATTAGATCAGATAAATCAATTGGTTCACTCGTCGTAAGCATTTTTGTTTCAGCTATCTTACCTAGCGCTGTGGCATCTTGAATGTTATGGCTGCGGGGTACTAGTGGCGTTACATTGCTAAAGAGAATTGGTGGATTACTATTGTCGGTTTGTTGAATGGATGAGATCTCATCAAAGGCAATAGATTCTTGGTTTGCAGAAGTAGGAGCCATCAAGTGGTCGTTCTTTTGATCAGAAGCTCCTAAGTCAGGCGTTGATTCTACTAAAGGTGACGCTGGCAAAACAGACAAATATGTTGGATTCGACTCTAATTTTGTAGTAGCTTGGTGGTTCATCTGAGTGACTGGCTCTGATAAACTCACTGAATTTATTTGGATTGCTTGCTCCGACATTGTGCCGTCAGTTGTAGCCTCTGGCAGTTTCTTACTGTGAGGGTCAATTATCAAAACTGCTAGCGCTCGAACTCTTGCTCTATCTTCTGCTAACTCCGGTGTTTCTGCGGCTGCCATACCAGTTGCACGTGTCACACCTTCGACTTGAGCCGAAACACGAACAACGAATTTTCCTTGATGAATGCTAAGTAATTCAGAAATCAGACTACCTGTAGGATAGCGAGCTTGGAATTGAGCCAACATAATACGCCCACAACTTTAATATCTATTGAATAACGAGGCCGCTCCGTTGCAGCTTAAGTAAGCCTGTATCTAAAAGCTGGATTCGGCACCACACCTCAACCATCTGCGGTGTGAAGCCTATACTATTTAATATCCTAGTTGTTAGAATTATTTTCAGGAGTCGTTTTCTTGCAGTACGCTTCTTAGTTAGAATCCTAATAAGGACGAAGCACCCTCACGACCTGCCTCGCTACTGACCTAAGTGGTTCCAATTCTACAAATAGGGCAATTAGGTTTAGTGGCAGTTTTGCTAGCTCAACAATCTAAAGTCTAACGGCTTAATAGTAGCTTCAACTGGACAATTAAACATCTACAGTCTTGCTCATAGTGCTGCTTAATATTAGGTTTTAAGACATTTGTGAGCAAGGTGTAGTCTTTCTTTTGGATGAGAAGCGTTGATTAAGCCGCTGTGGTTTGGATAAACCTTGAGGCTCCTTTTATGAATTGGGTGAGTTGGTGTCGCGCTTGTGTTCAACCTGCACTACCAAGGCACAAAACACAAAAGCGGTCGAGCTGAGGATGAGGGTAGCAAAACCGCATTTATTGGGTTGGGCAGTATAACGGAGTTCCATAGGGCGATCGCGCCTTCCGGATCACGAGCTTACTCCAACCGCCATCTATGCAAGTGCGTGGATATAGCTACTATCTCGATACAACAAGGACGATTTTCTGACCGGAGGCCGGTTCGCTAAATGGAATTTTCAATCGCTACACTGCTTACCAATTTTACTAATGACAAATTAGTTGCTGCCAAAGTACTGGAAAAGAAACTTGATTGCCAAGATGAGAGTTGTCTGCAAAAACTACATATTGCCTTGGACGTACTCGAAAAAATTGGACTTGTGGTTAAGGATCGCGGCAAGTATCGCCGAGTGCAAGAAGAAGATGTTATTGAAGCAAAACTCCGCTGTTCCAGTAAAGGCTTTTGCTTTGCGATTCAAGAAGCGGAGGGATCAGAGGATATATATATCCGTGAAAGCCATCTGAGCAACGCCTGGAATGGCGATCGCGTTCTCGTAAAAATGACGAAAGAAGGTAGCCGCCGTCGCAGCCCAGAAGGAGAAGTGCGGCTAGTTCTAGAACGCTCGAATCAAAGTTTACTGGCGCGGCTCAAGCAAAACTCTAAGGGCTTCCGGGCTGTCCCCTTAGATGATCGGCTGCTATTTGAAATTGAACTTTTGCCAGATGAAAAAAACTTAGCTGAAGCAAGCGAGCACCTTGTCCACATCGAAATCCAGCGCTACCCTCTAGGACAATCTCCACCGATTGGTAGAGTAGTGCAGATATTGGGCAGTGATGCTGAAGCCGCTTCTGCTGTAGATCTCGTGTGCTGCAAGCACGACCTGCCTCGTACCTTTAGCGCCACTGTACTGGAAGCAGCGGCAAGCTTACCCACTCAAGTGAGTAAAGCGGAGTTGAAGAAGCGGCTGGATTTGCGATCGCTGCTCACCCTTACTTGCACTGAAGATAGCGTTGCCTCCTCCTACCCAATCGCCGAAAACGCCTTCACCTTAGAAAAAACCGCAGCCGGACAGTGGCAGCTGGGTGTTCATATATCCGATGTTGCTTACTACGTCTTACCAGACTCGCCGCTGGAGCGGGAAAGCCGCAAGCGGGGTAACTGTGTCTATCTAGGAGAAACAGTGCTGCCCCTGTTGCCAGAAGAGGTGGAACAGCGCTGCTCGTTGTTGCCGGGGAGCGATCGCTTAGCAATTTCAGTGTTACTCACCGTCGACTCAGCCACTGGTACACTTTTAGAGTTTGAGATTCAACCCAGCGTCATTCAAGTTGACCACGAACTAAGTGAACAAGAAGTAGAAAAGATTCTCAGTGGTCAGCTAGAAGATAGCCAGGGTTTGAGTGCAGTGGTTGAGAAGCTAGAGCAACTATCAGCCTTGAGTCAAGCGGTAAGAGAACAGCGGCAACAGCGGGGAAGCTTTGAACTAAAACTGCCGCAACGCCAATACCCATATTACGATGAGGGAGTGCTAGGAGCACTCGTGCCCGACTTGAAAGCGCATGAAGCAAAGCTATTGCCTTCAGGAAAATCGCTGTTGACGGAGTTAGTGATCTTGGCGAATCAGGCGGTGGCAAACCATCTGCTAGCGCTGGGGATTCCGGCGATTTACCGCGTCCAATTGGCTCCCGAACCGGAGGAGGTTCAGGAGATGATCAAATTGTCCAGCAATTTGGGAGTAGAACTGCGATTGAACGAGGAAGAAGTTGTCAAGCCTTCTGACTTCAAACGCTTTACTGAGCAGTTTGCCCTCTCGCCTTCTGAGCAAGTTTTAACTTATTTGTTGCAGGGAACATTGAAGAATGCCCTTTTCAGCGCTACGTCGGGGTTTCACTTTGGGCTGGCGAACGAGAGCTATACCCGCTGTAGTTCCCCCTTGCGGCGTTACCCAGATTTGCTGGTACAACGGGTATTACAGATATTATTTGAGCAGGGGCGCGATCGCCGGACTACAAGGGCAAAAGAGCGAGTTAACCTGCGCCATAGTTCCTGTCACAGTGAGATCAGTTGGAACGTCCTACCTCCAGAGATCCATCAGGAACTGGAAATTGAATTAGCAAAGGTTATTCTTCGCCTCAATGAGCAGGAGAAAGCAGCGCTGGATGCCGAAGACGATTTGGTAGGGCTGCAAAAAGCGCAGCTGATGAAACAGCGCACAGGCGAAGTTTTTCAGGGGCTGATAACTGGTGTGCAGTCTTATGGGTTCTTTGTCGAAATTGAAGTCCAGGCTGCCACTGGTAAGCTTCTCCGGGTGGAAGGGCTAGTACACGTTAGTTCGCTTAAAGATGACTGGTATGAGTATCGCGCGCGGCAACAGGCGCTGTTTGGTCGCAAAAACCGTGCTTCTTATCGCTTAGGCGATCGCGTAGCTGTCCAAGTTAAAAGTGTCGATTACTACCGTCAGCAAATTGACTTGGTGACTGTTAACGAGGAGCAACAACCTGATGATAACGACGATATAGAGATTAACTCAGAATTAATTGAGTTGAATTCTGAATCTTATACTGATGATGAGGAGTCCCCCAACTTCTAACCGCGTGTCCAATAACACTCAACTATCTCATCAAACACCACAACCCTTAATTGTAGGAGTGTCTGGGGCATCAGGTCTAATCTACGCTGTCCGCGCTCTAAAATTTCTGCTAGACGCGGATTACACTATTGAACTTGTTGCTTCCAAATCAACCTACATGGTTTGGCAGTCTGAGCAAAATACCCGAATGCCCATAGAGCCAATCCAACAAGAGCAATTCTGGCGGCAGCAAGCTGGAGTCGAAACTAAGGGCAAACTACGTTGTCACCCCTGGGGCGATGTCGGAGCCAATATTGCTAGTGGTTCCTACCGCACTCTGGGGATGGTTGTGATTCCATGCAGTATGAGCACTGTAGCAAAGCTTGCTTGTGGGCTGAGTTCAGATTTACTGGAGCGCTCAGCGGATGTTCAGTTAAAAGAAGGGCGGAAACTGGTTATTGTACCCCGTGAAACTCCTTTTAGCCTGATTCACCTGCGTAACTTAATAACTCTGGCAGAAGCCGGAGCTAGAATTGTCCCGGCGATTCCTGCCTGGTATCATAACCCTCAAACTGTTGAAGATTTAGTTGACTTTGTGGTAGCCCGCACTTTAGATCAGCTAGATATTGATTGCATTCCTATCCAGCGGTGGCAAGGGCGTGGTTAACGCCAAAATAGAAAGAGAGCTACTTAGAGCAGGCGGAGTAGAGAAGCATGGAGAGAGTGTACATCTAGACAATATTTGTAACAATCCTCCCCAGCTTCCCCAGCCGCCCCTGCCCCCTCATCCCAATTAACTATGCCTGTTATTCGACTATTTCTGTTATTGGTAGTTCTGGGAGGACTGACACTTTTGCTGGGGCAAAACTGGTCTCCAGTCCTGCCGCTAGTATTTTTAGGGGCGAAAACTCAAGCGCTACCGCTGGCAATCTGGATTTTACTGAGCGTAGCTGCTGGAGCAGTCACGGCTTTATTCATCACTGGCTTGTTTAAATTAGCAAATTATTTTACCCGTTCGCCCTCCCCGCGCCGCAAAGCTCCTCCCCCATCTCGTTCCAGCGCTCAACGCCAAGCACACAATGCCGCAGCAAGTCGTCCCGCGACGAAACCAGCTCCAGACTCAACCCCCCGTAATCTTGCTAATGATTGGATCAGTGATTCAAGCACTAATGACGATGATTGGGGCTTTGAGGAAGATACTGACAAAACGCAGTCTAATTCGCCAAATGATGTCAGCAGCGCCCCCAAAAGTAACTATCAAGCTGGCTCATCCTCTTACAGTTATCAGGAGCCTAGCAATTCTGGCGTAGGCAAAACTGAGTCAGTCTACGACGCGGACTATCGCGTGATCAAACCGCCCTATTCCCAGCCAGATACCGCTGAGAATGACGAGAATGTAGGATTTAACGCTCAGCCAAGCGTTGCTCCTAACACTGCTGCAAGTCGTCCCTCAAAACTAGACACAGATTCAACCCCCAATAAGGGCGCAGATGATTGGGACAGTAATTCCAATGATGATTGGGACTTTGAGGAAGATAGTAAGGAAACACCGCTTAGTTCTGATACTGTGAGAAATCAAAACTATGAAGTCAACAATGAACCCAAGAGCGGCTACCGAGCTGGATCGGTCTACTCCTACAGTTATCGGGAAGCTAAGACAGACTTAGGTAATGAGTTCTCCGATGCTGACTCGCGTGTAAGTACGCCGCTTGATCGTCTGCCAGATAGGGCCCAAGATGAAGATGATTGGGGATTTGAGGATGACGATGATTTTGGAGATGAAGGCGATCGCGATGCGGATATTAAACGGCGATAGCTAGCTACATTTCATCCTCTCGACTTTGGGCGGAAGAGCTTAGGTAATGATTAACATCGCTCAACGGCCATATATCTCAGTTGCTCACGCGATTCTTGCTTAACTTGACCAGTCATGGCGGCTTCCTGCAAGCTCATAAAAGCCTTAAAATCTTCTAACTCATAGCGGGTTGCCAGCAAGACGCGCAGTTGTTCTTCTGCTTCAAGCGTTAGATAACCAGTTTTCAGAGCCTTTTGCACAAGGTCACGAATTAGAGTCATGCTTGGAAACCTCAGATACAACACCCACGTAGATACTGTTTAAAAACAGGAAAGTAACTTCTGCTTAATTATTCCGACGTTGGCAAATTTGATAAAGTTTCAATAAAGTTTCACCTAAATCTTTGTCAGCCAGAGCGAAAATTTAAAATTGGGTTGAGTGCATAAGTAATAGAGTTCTTGCAAAAGGGTAAAGAAAGATGGCAAAAGTAGATTAAAGGAGGAAACCCTATGATCTACGAGCAAGTCAAACATTTGAAGCCAGAGGATTTTAAACGATTATGTGGTGTGCGTCCTGAAACATTCAACC
>JBGTCQ010000162.1:0-38032 GCA_041748755.1 Chroococcidiopsidaceae cyanobacterium
CGAAATCGACTAGAGAGTGAGTAGCGCATACTTCTCATCTCACTGCCTCAAATAATAAATCAATGCCTGCAAACCAAGTCGGTAACTCTCAGAACCGAAGCCACTAATTTGTCCGATCGCCACTGCTGCAATGTAAGAATGATGTCGGAAGGCTTCGCGCTGGTAAATGTTGCTTAAATGAACCTCAACAGTGGGAATATTCACTGCCGCGATCGCATCTCGAATTGCCACACTCGTATGAGTATACGCCCCAGCATTGATTAAAATTCCTTGATGTTCCCCAATAGCGGCGTGAATAGCATCAACCAACACGCCTTCATGATTTGATTGCACGGCCAAAATATTCGCCTGTAACTTTTGTGCTTCGTCTGCCAACAAGCGATTAATTTCAGCCAAAGTTACCGAACCATAAATCCCTGGTTCTCGCTTTCCTAGCAAGTTCAGGTTTGGTCCGTGCAATACTAAAACATTAATAAAATGCGACGCAGCATCCACAAAAGCAGACTATCGGCGACGGCGCGTATCATTAACAGGAATAGGAATCGGTTCTGGTTCAGGTTCAGCTTCTGGACCTAGCAAAGTTTCAATCAACTTGCGCGCCCATTCCTTTAGCTTCTCCAGTACCTTCTCTACGTAGTCCATTGAACCGATTGCTCCTACAATACTACCTGGATTTTTCAACGACAACTGAAAAAACGGAATCTTGCACCACGGAGTCAGACCCCAGTATTTGTTCTTTTAGCGCTTGGCGATCGCTAGATAATCTTAAAGCGCTCCATATTCCTCAGGCATCCTGCGTGGGTAATTTGACTGAGACACCCGTTGTTTTGGCATGGCATCAGTGCTTGATTTTGCCTTGCAAGCACCATTACTAAACCACTTAAGTCCAAAGTTTAGGACATTAACTCTTACTTATATTAAGATTATCACAATAGCAACTCATAAACTCATCTAACCAGAGACTAGGTTCTAGTTAAAATAAACCTTTACTATCGCTTAGAGCAAGGCGGATTAGCTATTTCTAGTCAACAACTTGCGCCGCAAATGATCTAGCGCTGTACAGGCGCTGACGTGACGAATCAACGACCGACTGCGTGCTGCTCCAAACCGATGCTCAAAACTTTGCACTTCACCCTTTGCCGCTATCCCAATATATACCAACCCAACAGGTTTATTAGCGGTACCACCAGTCGGTCCAGCAATACCAGTAATACTCAATCCCCAAGTAGTAGAGAGGCGCATTCTTACCCCATCTGCCATTTGCTCTGCCACAGTAGCACTTACTGCACCTAGCTGTGCCAAGTCTTCTGGCTTGACCCCCAGTAGAGATTTCACAGAGTTGTCATAAGAAATTATCCCACCTAAAAAATAACCGGAACTACCAGCCACATCGGTCAGCATCTGCCCCAGTCCCCCTCCAGTGCAGGATTCTGCAACACTTAGCGTTTCACTCTTATCAAGCAACAACTGACCTACCACTGATGCTAGGGTGTCGTCATCTGCGCCGTAATAGTCCAGACCGCCAATTTGTTGCAGTTCTGTTTCTACTGGCGCAATCATTTGCTGTGCTTCTGCTTCTGACCCAGCAATGGCCGTGATTCGCAGCTTCACTTCCCCAAGACTTGCATAAGGCGCAACCGTTGGGTTGGGCAGATTGAGAAAATTGGACACCTTTTCAGCTAAAGCTGATTCCGCAATACCCCAGAACTTTAATATCCGACTATAAATAATTTCTTTGCCGAAGCCTTGGCTTTTTAGAAAAGGTACCGCTGTTTCTTGCCACATCCGCTGCATTTCAGATGGCACGCCGGGAAAGGTGAGAATAACTAACCCAGGGTGGGGTTGCCAAATAATTCCAGGCGCTGTTCCAGATGGGTTGGGTAAAACTTCTGCTCCTTTAGGAATTAAAGCTTGCTTGCGGTTGCTGGGTGTCATTTCCCGACCGCGCTGAGCGTATTTCCGGGCAATATCTTCTAGAATTTCCGGGCGTTCTACTAAAGGTACGCCAAAAAAGTCGGCAAGGGTTTCAGTCGTCAAATCATCAGGTGTCGGACCAAGACCGCCAGTGAAAATTAGAACTTGCGTTCTCTCAATAGCAAGTTTTATTACGTGCTTCAGCCGTTGGGGGTTATCCCCTACTACCGTTTGATAATAGTGAGGGATTCCCAGACCTGCTAACTGAATAGCTAAAAATTGGGCATTTTTGTTAAGAATATTCCCTAAGAGTAACTCGGTTCCAACACAAATAATTTCAGCAGACATTTTATTAGGGGCTAGTAAAAATAGTTTTGAGTTTTAAGTTAAAAGAAGAAATGAATTGATTACTCTTGACTTCTGCACTCTTTAATTCAAAACTCAAAACTATTATTTAAGCTAGAGCTGGTACCGGAATTGTCAGGTGAGGATACAAAGGAAAGCAATCGCACAATGCCGCTACCCGATGCCGACAATCTTGTGCTATTGCTTCATCATCTGGATGCAGCAAGCGATCGGCAATTATATTAGCAATTTCCGTAAACTCAACCCCACCCATGCCGCGTGTCGTCATTGCTGGTGAGCCAAGCCGCAAACCGCTAGTAACAAACGGGGATTGTGGATCAAAGGGAACTGTATTCTTGTTCGCAGTAATATTAACACCGCTTACTAACTGATCCGCTTGCTTGCCCGTCATCTCAATGCAACGCAGATCGACCAGCATTAAATGATTGTCTGTGCCATTTGATACAATCTTAAAGTTTCTTTTTTGCAGTTGGGTTGCTAAGGCACGAGCATTTTCAATTACTTGAGCAGAATAAACTTTAAACTCTGGCTTCAGTGCTTCACCAAAAGCTACCGCCTTTCCAGCAATAACGTGTTCCAGCGGTCCCCCTTGAGTGCCAGGAAAAACAGACTTATCCAGCTTTTTGCCCAATTCCGGGTCGCGGGTCATGATTAACCCACCCCTGGGACCACGCAGAGTTTTGTGAGTTGTTGTAGTCACAACATCGCAATATGGAATCGGGCTAGGGTGCAGACCAGTAGCAACTAAACCAGCAATGTGGGCGATATCTGCTAACAGGTATGCCCCAATTTCATCTGCTATGCCTCTGAATTTTTCAAAGTCAATCATACGCGGATAAGCAGAATAACCACAAATCAACAGCTTTGGCCGATGTTGCAGCGCCAACTTCCGGATAGACTCATAATCTAACTGTTCCGTTTCGGGACTAACGCCGTAGTGACAAACCTTGAACCACTTACCCGACACATTCACTGGTGAACCATGAGTTAGGTGTCCACCGTGGGACAAATCCATTCCCATAATCGTGTCTCCTGGCTCTAGCAAAGTCAGGAACACTGCAAAGTTTGCTTGCGCTCCAGAATGAGGCTGCACATTTGCATGAGCTGCCCCAAACAGCTGCTTGGCGCGGTCAATAGCCAGTTGTTCAATTTTGTCTACATACTCGCAACCGCCATAGTAGCGCTTACCAGGTAAACCCTCAGCATACTTATTAGTCAGTACAGAGCCTTGGGCAGCTAGCACGGCAGCAGAAGTAAAGTTTTCACTTGCAATCAATTCCAAATGGTCACGTTGCCGCTGGAGTTCTGCGTGGATTAAATCTGCAATGGCAGGATCAGTTTGGGCGAGAAAGTCTGAGTGTGTTCGAGTCACTTTATTTATGCCTAGTAATATTCCAGAAGAGTTTCTCTTGGCTGACGTGGTTATTTTAGTAAGTCTTAGTTTCGCGCTAATTATGATAGCGCTGTTTGCTCAATCCTTGCAGCACCCTCGTTTGCTCCCATTGTTCACTCAAAGACATGCTGTGCATTGCCTGCCACTTTTGTGGCTCAGGTACTATCGAGCGTCAGCCAGTAGGGGGTTTAAACCTACTTACACCCAGCTGACCAACTACCATATTAAGCTCTGTGTTTATTCTTATAACTATATTTAATACATAACATAAAATGAACTTAAGTAAATTGAGATTTACCGGAGGCAGTGGATGTTAGTGATTTTAATGGACGAACAGATCCTTGCCCCTCAGCACGTTTGCCAAAGCTGTTTACTCGCCGACCAAAGTGGGAAACCCCGCTGGCGTGGAGGTCAACTTCACTGCGGTCATGCAATTCGTAAACTTACCGCTCAACAGCCAGACCAGTATCAGTGTCTGATGGGCTTTCGGATTGCCAATATTCAATGATTTGAACTTAATATCAACTACATTAAGCAAGACTCTATAGCTCTGTCAGGTTGAGACAGGTTAGAGATACCCTAACAGTTGCGCTATCCTGAGCATAGGACAAAAAAGTAATTACCACGGATCACATTTAGGAGAGCGCAATAATGACTTGGCGGGGTTCTGCAACAGCTTCAGACAGGATTTTTGCTTCCCTACCGTATTTGCTTCCCCTAGTTGATGGGGTAGTTTTCGGCAGCAATTTATTTAACCAATTTCCAGCCGTAGGAGCAGTTTTTTTGCCGCTTATTCAATTGGCGCAAATTTACAACAGCATACCCTTCGTCGGACTGATTATCTTCTTTGCTTTATTTCTATTAGTGATTAGAAACGAAAACATCAGTCACTTCATTCGTTTCAACACAATGCAAGCGATCCTTTTGGATATTGTAATATTTCTATTTAGCATTTTTATGCAAATTTTACGACCTGTTCCTGGCGCTGGCTTTGCTATAGAGACGTTAGCTAACACCCTATTTCTGGGTATAGTAGCAGCAGTTGTTTATGCCGTTGCTCAGTCAATATTAGGGCGCTACGCTGAAATTCCGGCGATTTCTGACGCAGTTCGAATGCAGGTTCCCTAATTGTTGTAGCGAGGCATTACTGTTGGTTGCCTAGATACTACGGTGTTTTCGAGGCGACCAATGCCTTCAATTTCAATGCGGATGCGATCGCCCACTTGGATTGGTCCTACACCCATAGGTGTTCCAGTCAGCACTACATCTCCTGGCAGCAGTGTCATTACTTGGCTGATATAGGACACGAGTACATCTGGCGAAAACACCATCTGATCGATACAGGCAGATTGTACCGCCTGGGCATCATCATTGAGAAAAGTCTGCAACCTGGCTCCTGGATTCAATTGCCGGACAATCCACGGTCCTATTGGACAGAATGTATCAAACCCTTTAGCTCGTGTCCATTGGCTATCCCGCCGCTGTAAATCTCGTGCCGTTACATCGTTAGCAATGGTGTAGCCCCAAATTTTAGTCTGCGCTTGCTCTGGTGTACAGTCAAACGTGCGATCGCCAATCACTAGCGCTAACTCTCCCTCGTAATCTACCCGAGAAGCTTGAGGAGGATACTGAATTTCTGTTGCAGTGGAAATAACCGATGTAGGCGGCTTGAAGAATAGTAGCGGCTCTTGAGGCACTGCTGTTCCCATTTCAGCAGCATGCTCTGCATAATTCTTCCCTACAGCAATGATTTTGGAGGGAGCGCAGGGGGCAAGTATTTGATAACTATCTGGTTCTAAACACAAATCTGTAGGTTGTCCTTGCAACCACGGCGGAGCATCTAGCACCTGAATATCCTGACTAAGTTGCAGTAAACCATAATAAATCCGTCTTTCTTGATTTTGAACTCGGACGTAGCGCTGCGCCATAAAGTGCTTTAGATATCCGATTTGCTATTTTTCTATAAGTTAAAGCTAGTTACTTGACCGTTACGGGCAATCTAACCCCACGCCCTTAGCTACTGACAGCTAATTCCTAACTACTCAATTTGGTTTCGATCCAAAGAATCTGCTATGCGAGTAGGATAACAGACTGCTAAGATTGTAATTCCTTGTTGCCTCATATAAAGTTGATTCCCATTAATTGGCATCTAACTTGACTCGAAGCAGCCATTTTGTCCATAAGGAGATTGAAACCCATGCAGATCGTTTACGAAACAATGTACATCTTGCGACCTGATCTAGGAGATGAACAGGTAGAGCAGGCAGTTAGCAAATATCAGAACTTGATCCAGGAACAAGGAGCCACAGAAATCCAAATTCAGCGTCGTGGCAAACGTCGTCTGTCCTATGAAATTAACAAGCAACGAGACGGCATTTATGTTCAGATGAACTACCAGGCTCCCGGAAAAGTGGTAGCGCCTCTAGAACGGGCGATGCGATTGAGTGACGAAGTAATCCGCTATCTGACAACCAAGCAGGAAGTCACTGAAGAAACTTCAGACTTATCAGAATCAACTGAGGCTGAGGAGTAAAGGACTTAGGCAAAGCTCCTCCCATACCCCTCTTTCTCAAAAATTAGGGGGGAGCTACAAGGAGAATTATTCGTACTCCAGGTTGATAATGCCTATACAACTTTCAATAATGTCTAAAGGTTTATTTAGGGTGGATTCAAGTAGGACAAGAATTGCTGACTCACCGATGACAGTTCGTGTAATATCAATCCGGCAAGTCTATCAGTTTTTGCCCTTGCATTATTAGCTTATTAGTTGTCCACTCTCTGCCTATTGATAATTTCAGACGGCTAATATAGGAGTGTTAACCGTTGTCAGAACGGCATCATAACTCTCAAAAATTTCAAACACTGAATCCAACTGGGTTAGTTCAAAAACTAACTGTACAGGGGCTTGCAAATTGCAAAGTACCAAACGACATCGGCTGTTACGCGCCGCCTTTAACCCTGTTACTAGGGCGACTAAGCCAGAACTATCCATAAAATCTACTTGGGCAAGATCAAAAACCCAAAGGTCGTGAGGCTGGGGTACTAGGCTAGCCAGCTGTTTCTCCAGAACCTTACCACTCTGTAAGTCTAAGTTTCCCTGAGGTTGAAGCACAATTAGTTGTAATTCTTGTGTGACCATGATTTTCACTGGTAGTTGGGACATTTAACACAAGTGAGAGAAAGCGAAATAATTAATACATTCCACCTTTAAAAAAAGCAATTTCTGGACATACTCAGAAGGCTTGGGTACATACAGCAAGCAATATAAGTAAAAAGTAAAATAAGTATTTTCTACGACCGAGTGTATATGTAATAAAAAAACTCAGGTAAATTGAAAGGTTATGCACTCAAACACTTAATTTGAGTAAAGCTATAAATTGCATGACCTATGCAGGTTTCAAACCAGCATTACACAACTAAATAATAAATAAACTTAGCGTTTCCTCTGTTTTAGGCTAGGGAAAATTTCCCCAACAGTCTGATACTAAGTTAGTATTGTAACTTATGCGTAGTAGTAACTATACTGAATTAACAAAAATCTCTATTTTAGCAAGCAGTTGTTTTCTTAGTGTCCATGGCACAATGCAGTAACCCTCCCTTTAATGCTCTCAATATAAACACTGATACATAATGATTTCAGTAGATTCCGAAACCTTCATCTAATCTTTATCAAAAACCCTGACCTTTATGAAGTTTGTGTAAAGGGGGGCTGTGATCTCCCATAGAACTTACGCCCTCTTGTTGCTCCTCCTTTGATCTCCCCTAGCCCACGGCAATAAAGCGGAAAACTGTTGACCTCCTTAAAAAGGGGTTCATGGGACTATGCGTAAGTCCTGTCTCAGCTAGTTTACAGGTAAACCGTATAAGCTTTTGGGCTAAAGCAAGGTAACATCAAACATCGCTCACACTTGCGTATTGTGCTTTGGATTGACAAAGTGTTCAACGTTGCTCCTACCAATTCACGCTCCTACCAATTCACAACGGCGGATCGAGTTCATTGACACCTTTCTGCGAATCACGCCAAGATGGATGCAAAGATAAAATTTTGTTAAGGCTGTGTTGAATGTCTCTTGAGTTTATATCACTGGAAAAAATCCAGGAAATTGCCCATCAATATGGTTATTGGGCAATTTTTATGGGAATTTTGTTAGAAAACCTCGGCATTCCCCTCCCTGGTGAAACCGTGACTCTAGTAGGAGGGTTTCTTGCTGGCAGTGGTCAACTGAATTATTGGTTTGTTCTTACTAGTGCTATTCTGGGGGCAGTTATAGGCGGTACTTGCGGTTATTGGATTGGGAGATATATGGGGTGGCCCTTTCTACTCAAACTTGGTCGCTTTTTGCGGATTCCAGAGGAGCGACTGGAGGAAAGTAAAAACAAATTTAGCGAAAACGCCGGAAAGGCGGTTTTTTTTGGTCGCTTTATTGCGTTACTACGGATTTTGGCAGGGCTACTAGCTGGGATATCCGAAATGTCCTACGGAAAATTCTTTTTGTACAACCTAGCAGGGGCAATTGTTTGGGCCTCCGTAATGGTAACATTATCTTTCTTTTTGGGACGGATTGTGTCTCTAGAACAATTAGTCGCTGTAGCCGGTCAATTTACACTTGTGGCTTTGCTGATTGTTATTGCCTGGATTGTTGTACCCCTATGGCTAGAATCTCGCCAAATGAAAGCAGGGGGAGCAGGGGGAGATTCTAGCCCTAGTCCCTAGCCCCTAGCCCCTAGTCCCTAGCCTGCTGTGACCAAATTCGCGTGGGTAGACCCCAAACGTAGATAAAGCCCTCAGCTGCCTTGTGGTCAAATTGATCGTCGGCTCCGTAGGTAGCTAAATCAGGAGTATAAAGGGACTTATCTGACCAACGACCCACAATAATGGCATTACCCTTAAAGAGTTTGACTCTTACTGTGCCAGATACTCGCTCTTGGGTCTGCTGAATAAAAGCGTCTAGAGCAGCTTTGAGGGGACTATACCACAGACCGTTGTAGACTATCTGGCTGTAAGTTTCTTCGATTCCACGCTTGTAGTGAGTAACATCTGCTGTCAAAGTTAGGCTCTCTAGGTCGCGGTGTGCTTGAATTAAAACTGATAGAGCCGGAACTTCATAAATTTCCCGCGATTTGATCCCCACTAAGCGGTTTTCAACCATATCAATTCGCCCAACTCCGTGGTTCCCAACTAGTTGATTGAGTTGCGCTATGAGTTTGACTGGGGGGATTACTTCGCCGTTGAGGGTGGTAGGAATACCTTTCTCAAAGCTAATTTCAACGTACTCTGGCTGATCTGGGGTATCTGCGATCGCTTTCGTCAATAGATAAATTTCTTCTTGAGGCTCTACATTAGGATCTTCAAGTGGTCCTGCCTCAATACTGCGACCGAGCAAGTTACGGTCAATACTGTAGGGACTCGATTTTTTCACTGGCGAAGGGATGCCAAAGCGCTCACCATATGCAATTGTTTCCTCACGACTCATCCCCCACTCCCTTGCAGGAGCTAGCACTTTCAAATTAGGGTTGAGGGCAGCGATCGCCACATCAAACCTCACTTGATCGTTGCCCTTGCCAGTACAACCATGAGCTACTGCATCCGCACCGTATTCCTCAGCTGCCTCTACCAATAGTTTAGCAATTAGAGGACGCGCCAAAGCAGTAGAGAGGGGATAACGATTTTCATAAATGGCATTTGCCTGAATTGCCGGAAAGGCGTAATCTTTGACAAAGTATTCGTTGGCATCCACTACGAGCGATTTACTCGCACCTGATTTAAGGGCTTTCTCTCGAACTGGCTCTAATTCATCTCCCTGACCTAAATCTGCTGCTAGCGTAATTACCTCTTCAACGCCCCATTCCTGTTTAAGGTAAGGAATGCAGACGGAAGTATCAACTCCACCGGAATATGCCAGTACAACTTTGGTAGCACGACCCATTGATTTCTCTATTTGGCAAAACAACGAGTCATTATTATGCAACTAATCCAGGCTCATTCTTGTCAGGAATAGCACAGATTCATCTTCCTTTTAGGCGTAGTGGGGAGTAAGCTAGCTCCCAAATGCGTTTCGGATCAGCTCTTGATGATCAAAATAATTCAAAATTGTTACTCCGGGGGAAGCAGTGTTTTTTAGCGTTGTCATTCCAACTTATAATCGCCAACCGATTCTAGAAAAGTGCTTGAAAGCACTCTTAAATCAGCATTTAAGTAATCCAAGTGTTGTCACTGGCTACGAAATTGTCTTAGTAGATGACGGTTCAACAGATGGCACATTGGCTTGGTTGCAAGCACACTCTGCTGATCCCCAGGTGCGATCGCTCACTCAAGACCATCAAGGGCCAGCTGCTGCTCGAAATCTCGGCGTGGAAAGCTCAGTCGGCGACACAATCATTTTTATTGATAGTGATTTAATCGTTACCCCAAATTTTCTCCAAGCGCATGCTGATGCCTTAACTCAAGGACAGTTGGATAACGAGAGTAATCGCGTTTTTACTTATGGTCAAGTGATTAATACCTGTAACTTCGATAATCCCACAGCTGAACCTTACAAGTTGACGGATTTTTCAGCAGCTTATTTTGCAACGGGAAATGTAGCGATCGCTCGCCACTGGCTGCTTCAAGCTGGGCTATTCGACACTCGCTTTCAACTCTATGGTTGGGAAGATTTGGAACTAGGTGTCCGGTTAAAACAGCTAGGCTTGAAATTAATTAAATGTCCAGCTGCTGTAGGCTATCACTGGCATCCACCCTTTTCCTTGGAGCAAATTCCTAATTTGATTGACAAAGAAATTCAACGCGGGCGGATGGGCGTGCTGTTCTACCAAAAGCACCCGATCTGGGAAGTGCGAATGATGATTCAAATGACTTGGTTGCATCGCCTCCTTTGGGGCATTCTTTCGCTTAGTGGACGCCTCAACGAACGTACCCTGGCTCCATTCTTACAATGGCTGATTAATCAAGGCAAACCTCAGCTAGCTTTGGAAATTGCCCGAATCTTTCTTAACTGGTATAACGTCCAGGGAGTTTATGCAGCTTATGCTGAGATGCAGATGAAAAATTAAAATTATCGTCCTAGCTTTTTTACGCTCTGCTCTACTAAGAGGCGATCGCCTGTAAGTCTTCGAGACGAGCTAAAACTTCTGTGCTGTGGATGGCTGGATTGACCTTGACAAAGGTTTCCCGCAGAATACCATTTGGGTCAATGAGAAAACTATCGCGGGTGGATACATGTCCCAGCCAAGAGCCGTAAGCTTTACTCACTTCGCCAGTGATATCAGCTAATAGCGGAAATTTCAGATTTTCCGCATCACAGAATTGGGCATGGGAATCAACAGAATCAGCACTAATACCAATAATTTGGGTATTTTTTGCAACGTACTTTGGTAGGTCTTGCTGAAACCGACGCGCTTCTAAAGTGCAACCAGCGGTGAAATCTTGGGGATAAAAGTAGAGAACTACCCACTTGCCACGAAAGTCGGAGAGCGAAACTTCGCCGTCGCCAGTGTTTGTAGGCAGCGTAAATTCAGAAGCGGGTTGATTCGCAAGGGGAATCTTACCGCCAAGAGCGATCGCTGCTGGGGCACAGGCGAGGATGGCAAAACAGCAGGTAAATACAATACCAAGAAAGGTACGACGCGATATCATCATGCAAAATGCGCGCTTAACTTAACACAAGTTTACATTACTTATTGCTCCTATTCTGGCGGTGTCTGCTCTAAATGTGCAGCAGAAGGTTGGTCTGGTTTCGGGGTCGCTACTGCCTCAATGTACTGGCTATCCATCAGAAAGGACCCCTTAGTAAAGCGAACACCCCAATATCCTCCTGGTCGCCGATCAATTACCACACCCTCTTCACCGATGTGAATTACATCAGGAGGACGCAGCATTGGCATCGGTTCAGCTGTTTTGACGTAGGGCGGCAGCGCCACCACTCGGACTTTCTCACCAATGGCAAATTCTTGGGACATTTTTCCAGAATTATGAGTTTTGAATTAACTCATAACTCATAACTCATAACTTTTGCTACGGAACTTGCCAGATTTTTTGATGGTACTGCGCTACATCTGCGTAAGGGTCTACAGTGGCATGAGAGTGGTCGTGACTATGGTGATGTCCATGCTCGTGGCCGTTACCATTTCCTCCAGCGGCTAGCCGGAATTTGCACATTTCACAATTCATCTGTACTTGACCCAGCTGAGTTTCAATTTCCCGCTCTCGTAGTACAGAAAACAGTTGAGGATGAAGACCCATTTCTGGTAAACAGGTCATCAAAATATCTGGGTGTTGCTTTTGTTGTTGGGCAGTAATGTCGAATATCTTTTTGACTAAAAGACCAGTAAACAGAAAGTAGGGCAGAACAATGATTTGTTTAGGTTGGTAGAGTCGAGCGCGGCGAAAGCCATCTTCCAAGCGGGGGTGGGTAATGCCGATAAAGCAGGTTTCAACAGTAGAATAACCGCTACCTTCCCACAAAATTCGGGCAATTTTGCAAACATCACCATTGGCATCTGGATCGCTGGAACCACGACCCACAAACAGCAGAACGGTGTCGGAACGAGATTGGGGTTGGTCTAGTTCTCTGAGGCGCGATCGCCACAATTCGATAATCCCTGGTGTAATGCCAAAATGACGACCGTAGTGAAACTTAACTTGGGGATGCCGCGATCGCGCTCTATCTAGCTCATTTGTGACATCAAACTTGTTGTGCCGCGCTGCAAACAACAGAATCGGTAGCACTGAGAGGTCGGTGTAACCCTGTGCCACACACTGATCAACTCCTTCTTGGATTGTGGGACCAGTAAGTTCTAGAAAACAAGGCAGAACAGGCCGAGATGTATCCAGGGCTTGGTAGGCGGCGACAAAATCCAGAAAGCTCTGCTGCCCTTGTTGGTCTTTTGTGCCATGACCAATCATCAACAAAGGGCGGTGTAGTGGCAACGGCAATTTAAGCGGCTGTGATGAGTATTCCAGCCCTGTTAAATTTAATGTGTTGATCGGCATTTAAGTTGAAGCTCCTTCCCTGTGCGACGCAGGAAATAGCGTGAGCGAGTAACATCTAGGCGTTCTGGCTAACGGCGACTGAAGTAGGAGTAATCCATGTACGCCAAGGCGTTCTTGAAATATATCCCTACAGCCTCGTTTACAGCTGCGGCACAGCCCCGGATTTCCACCGGTGTTTCCCTATGCTGTTACGGTTCACTTGTGCCTAGTTATCTTAGCTGATCCAACCCAGTTGAAGAATACGGGGCGGGGGGAAGATGTTGGCGAAGATGAATAACTCCTGTATGCTACTGGCAAGTTAGCTCATGGATTGCCATAAATGGAGACATTGCTTCATTAAATGCTTTTATGGCTTTTTCTTGTTGCTCAAGTAATAAGTAATTTATTGAAGTGAATAAAATTGTTTCCAATTCACTTTGTCCTTTGACAGCTTGATTTACTCCTCCCAGTATTGGATTAAAACTAAATTCATCCGACTCATAGGCTGACAAAAATTTCTTGTAACTATTTACTGCTTCCAAGTAAGCATTTAGTTCAATATGGGTACTTGCCATTGATAGATAAGCTTTACCATAACTAGGATGCAGTTTAACAAGTTCATGATACTGAGCTAGTGCATCTTGCATCCGTCCCAGTCTTTTTAGTGTTGATGCACGGTTATTAAAATACATTGGATTACTCTTATCAAGAGCTATTGCTTGGTCATAGCTGTTGAGAGCTTGCTGAAAATTACCTGAGCTGGCAAAAATATTACCAGTGCTGTACAATTGCTCTGCTTCTAATTGTAATTGAGCCTGCATATTTAAAGACTCACCATAGACTGCTTTTAAAGCTTTGTTATGTGCAATAAAGTCTTTGGCTCGGTTGTATCTGTCTATATCGCTTTGTTTTAGAAAAATTTCCGCTGCCTTTTCAGCGTCTTTAACTGCGCCTTGAGTATCTCCTATTACAGAACGAGTAAAACCTCGGTTTAGATGAGCATCACCATGATTAGGGTTAATATGAATAGCCTGAGAATAATCTTCTATTGCTTCTTGATAATGTCCTAAATCGTGCTGAGCATAACCTCTACCATAGTAAGCATCTGCATAATTAGAATTTATGCTTAAAGCTTTGTTATAACTCTCGAAGGCTGCCTGAACATTTCCATTCGTAATATAGGTATAACCCTGCTTCAAATAATTTTCAGCGTCTGTCTGATCAGCCGCTTGAACAGCTGTACCTAGTCTAAAGTCCCTTACCACACTTGGATAACCATTCGGAGTGCCATAACGTCCTTCTGCAAAGCCCGAACTTACGAAGTGGTAATACGCTCTCTGGAAGTCAAAGCCCAATGCCTGCAAGTCAGGACTGTTGTTAAGGTAGTATTTAATATCTAGAAATTGTGACGATGCACGTCCTTCATTAAGACCAGAACCTTTGAAGTGCTCCAACAGATTAACATTGTTCCAGTTAAGCTGGCCTAAGTCGTTTGGGTGGATAGACCTGTAGTAAGCGGGGTCAAAGGATACGGAAAACTGCCGTGGCTCTGTTACACCGCCAGTTGTAAGATGCCCAAATGCCTGCTCAAGGTCACTTCCGAAAGCTTGCCTCAAATCGGTGTGGGCATTCAAATAGTGGTTGATGTCAACAAATGGTGAAAAGCGGCGACCTTCAGCTACACCATTGTTCTGTAGATGATCAAAGGCTGCTCGATTGGTAGTTACACCGTTTTGCGCTAAGTCTGAGTAGCTAGAGCGATAAAAATTGAGGTCAACAAACGGTGAGAACGCCCTTCCCTCATTTAGTCCAGAGTTTAAGAGGTGTGCTTGTAACTGCTCATTGGTAATTACGCCATTTTGGGCCAAATCTGGATTAACGCTTGCATAGTAGCCCGCATCAAATATGTTGACTGACATGTGTTCTCTCCTGATCGATACTAAAGAATAGCTACATTAATGTAAGAATTCAGAGGATTTTCCACATCCAAAGTATTAAGGCATGTAGCAATTCTGGTTAAAGCTACACACTGGCAACAATAATTTCCGAAATTATTCAAATTCACTGCGGAAATTATGGACACAAAATAAAATATGCTGCCTAATTTAAGTTCTTTTGGGAACTGCTTGTTTTCGTATCAAAAACACGGCTCGTGTCCCAAGGCTGCGTCTGGTTGTATATTGTGGCTTCGACTTCCTTGGTAGTGAAGCTGTAACCATACTCTAACCCTAGTTGAACTGCTAGCCTACACACTGTTGCTAGATTAACCTGTATCCGAAGCCGATCTTGCAGTGCTTTATCTGACCGAACAATAGTGTAAAACTGATCTAATTGCGAATTTGTCATTAGTTTGCTCTATTAAGACAACAACCTTTCTAAGTATTTTGGCAAATGCTTATGAGTTAAAGCCTGCGAAAAATTACTGAAATTTATATTAAGCAACGCCTTGTGTCTTAAAACCACATTTCGCACTTATATGGTCAACTACAACCTGTCTGCAAGTCTGTCAGATATTGTCTAATAGCTACCGGAACATTGAGCTATTCCGTTTTGATGACCAAACTGGGGTTGTGTTTGTTTTTGCAGGCGAGGAACTTCAAATTATTGTCCCCCATGATGGACTCTGGAGGTTTTTAGATGCAGCCGAATTTTGAAGAAATGACTAACAAAGAATTAATAGCTTATGCACTTGCTCATCGGGAGAATGTTGAGCCTTTGCGTGTACTGTATAGTCGCCGTACTCCTGACTTAGAAGCGACATGGTATGGACCAATGGTAACCAAAGAAGGTGTACCAATCACAGAAAATGTCTTTCTAGCGGAGGAAGCACTCAAGCAAAGAATCGAGACAAACCAGGAAAGTTAAGAATACAAAAAGTGAGGGAAATAATCCCTATAGTTTTAAACAAATAGGCTTAGTGTGTTGCTCCATCAGGCGAGCGCATTTATCAGCAGATAGCTTTATGACTTAACCTCAAAAGAAGCAAGCGATCGCCGTACTCATTACATTAACTCCTGACAGAGTTGACGAAAATGATCGCCGCGTTGCTCAAAATTCTGGTATTGGTCAAAACTGGCACAAGCAGGAGATAGCAAAACAACACGAGCCTGATAGTGTTTAGCTAATTGGGCGGCTTGAGGTACAGACTGCTCCATTGTTTCCACAATTTCGTAACTGGAATAGCCGCTTTGTTCTAGTCGTGTAGCAAAGGCTGTTGCTGCATTACCAATGAGTAATACAGCTGCTGCTTTGGCTTGAATTGTTTGTAGCCAACCGCTGTCATCTCCGGCTTTAGCTTCACCGCCAGCAATCAGAATAACTGGACTATTAACAGAAGCTAACCCAACTTGAGCAGCATCGTAATTAGTGGCTTTGCTGTCATTGATGAAGTCGATTCCAAGATATGTACAGATATGTTCCAGGCGATGCGGAACACCAGGAAAGTTGGCGATCGCTTGGGCTATTGCATCTTTTGAAATCCCCGCCAACCGCGCCGCCGCCACCGCCATCAGTAGATTTTGGTGATTGTGTTCCCCTACCATCCGTAAAGCCGACACCGCCACAATCCGCTCACCCTGAGCTACTACCCAGCCATCCTCAATGTAAGCTCCCCGCTCTGGATTGCCAATTAAATGAGCTTTACCTTTAATACTTGTCCAACAAGCGTCTAACTTCCAGGAATTAACACCCAGTTGGCTTAAGTAAGCATCATCACCATTCAACACTTGCTGCTGAGACTGGCGGAGTAAATGCGCTTTAATGTCGAAGTAGTGTTCTAAAGTTTGATGACGACTGAGGTGATCCGGTGTAAAAGTCGTCCAAATTCCAATTCTGGGAGCAATTGACGGGGAGGACTCGATTTGATAGCTGCTAATTTCGGCAATTATCCAATCTAGGGAGTTTTGAGTTTTAGAGTTATTTAAATTCTCTAAAGCTAAATCGCAGGCGGCATAACCAATATTGCCGCAAGCTGGGGCGTTTAATCCAGCTGTTTGAAAAATCGCGGCGATTAAAGCAGTAGTAGTAGTTTTGCCATTAGTGCCAGTAATTGCCACCCAAGGACAAGATTGGAGATGTCGCCAAGCCAGTTCCATTTCTCCAATCGTTTCAATACTCTGTACTCGCGCTGCGACTAATGTGGCTGAATCCCAAGGAACGCCAGGACTTACGACAACCAACTGAGGTAAATCTGGGATGTCCAACTCTAAGGAAGCACCTAGATGAACTGTGATTCCCTCTTGCTCTAGCTGTTGTTGCTGTTGGTGGAGTGATACGTTCGTGCTGCGATCGCTCATCGTCACTCCCCAACCTTCCAGTTTTAATAGTCGTGCAGCGGCAATACCGGATTTTCCCAATCCGATTACATGAGCATTGGGCATAGATTAAATGGCAGAAATCCCTAATTGAGCAACACCTATATTACCGCTCTGATAGCCTTGAAACATGGGAAGCGCTCTGATTAACGCAGATTAGTTATGTGTTGCCGAAGGCGTTAGGGCAATCTCCGCTTTAGGACACAACGAATAGAGTAGATAAAGGCAACACAAGTTAGGAGTTAGGCATGAAACGACGCTTAGGCACATCGGATGTCCAGATTACGCCCCTACTTATGGGGACTTGGCAAGCTGGGAAAAAAATGTGGGTAGGAATTGAGGACGCAGAAACCATCAAAGCGATTCGGACGGCGTTTGAGGCTGGTATTACTACAATTGACACTGCTGAAGTCTACGGTGAAGGACATTCTGAGCAAATTGTCGCTCAAGCGTTATCCGATGTGCGAGACAAGGCTATTTACGCAACTAAAGTTTTTGCCAATCATTTGAAATATGACCAAGTGCTTGAGGCTTGCGATCGCTCTCTAAAAAACCTAAAAACAGACTACATCGACCTTTACCAAATTCACTGGCCAACTGGAGCATTTAACAGTGAAATTGTCCCGATTGCTGAAACAATGAGCGCTCTAAATCAGTTAAAACAACAAGGTAAGATTCGCGCAATTGGTGTTTCTAATTTTTCCCGCGATCAGCTTGAAGAAGCATCTCTTTACGGACGCATTGATAGCCTCCAGCCTCCTTACTCCTTGTTCTGGCGGCAAGTAGAACGCGATGCTATGCCTTATTGCATTGAGAACAATATTTCAATTCTGGCCTACTCTCCTTTAGCTCAGGGATTGTTGACTGGAAAATTTGGTTCTGATCATAAATTCGATCCAGCAGATAACCGTGCCAAAAACAAGCTTTTCCAAGGCGAAAATTACGAACGGGCGCAACAAGCTTTAGAAAAACTGCGTCCGATTGCTGAACGGCATCATACATTCCTTGGCAATTTAGCGATCGCCTGGTTAATTGCTCAACCCCAAACTCAGGCGATCGTCGGTGCCAGAAATGCTGAACAAGCAGCAGCAAATGCCAAAGCCGCAGATATTCAACTTTCTGCCCAGGATCTCCAAGAAATTGATGCTATTGGGAGGATTGTCACCGATCATCTTGACGAAAACCCACTGATGTGGAACTGGTAGTTCTTGATAAGCAACATCGTCTTGTGACTGTTTGCCACCTCAGTTATTAATATTTATATCTGAGGTGGGGAGGCTAGGTAAACGCTCAAACCTCAGTACAGCTTGATTTTAGCTATTTGTCTGGGGCTTATGTTTTTGGCTGTTTATATTAGTGCTTGTTCTCGACGCTCTATCACGCAGTTTTGGTCACAATAAGTGCTGCCATTATTGGCGATAAGGATATGCCTTTAGATTCTGCGCTGCTAACGTTACAGTTTCTTCAATTCGTCTCAGTCTTGTCTCAGGTCGTCTTGCACTTTCAATCCACCGCACGATATTCTTCTTGGATGAATTGCTAAATGCCATGAAATTATCGGATGCCGTCTTATTGGATTCTAAGGCTGCCACAATATCTGCTGATAGTTGTAAATCTTCAATGGCATCCAACGCGCTCCACGAACCATTTTTCTTCGCATCTGCGATTTTCTCAAGACCAGCTGCGGTCATTAAGCCATTTTGGATCAGTTGTTCAACGCGCTGCTTATTTAGTTTTGACCATGAACTCTTGGGTTTTCTAGAAGAGAAAACTTGCCTATACCGCTCATCGTCCAACGTGTTTACTCGACTGTCAATCCAGCCAAAGCAAAGAGCTTCTTCCACAGCCTCATCGTAGGAAACAGAGGGTTTGCCGCTCCCTGTTTTATAGTAGATAAGCCAGACATCGGATGAGGTCGCATGATTCTTCTCTAGCCATTTGCGCCATTCACTGCGATCTTTCGCATAGATTGATTGTTTGTTATCAGATTTAGCCATACCAGCACTATTTGGTCACAATAGTCTGGCACAATCTCATCCAACCTCCTGAGAAGCTGGCAAAGATAATACCCATGATCGCAGCAGCGAGTTGACTTGCTCTGGTACTTCATCATGGGGACAATGACCAGCCCGGAGGAAGTATTCTTGTAACTGCGGATAATATTGCCGGAACTTCTGCGATCGCTCTCTAGCATTCATCCAAGGATCGCCTTCACCCCAAAGCAGCAACAAAGGACACTTTAATTGTTTTAGCAAAACATCAACTTTTTCGCCTTGAGGTGTGCTAAACACCGAAGCAAATACTTCCGCAGCACCAGGATCACACGCAGGGCGCTGAATTTCCTCTACTAATTGATCTGTAATTGCGCTCTTGTCAAGATAAACTTTTTCCAAAGTTTGCCGAATCACCCAAGGTTGCCGCACATACTGAAATATCAGAAACCGCGCCCAAGGCTGCTGAAAAATCCATTTAGCCGCCTCACCTAATAATTTTTGCCAGGAATTAGGCTGTTTAGGGGGCTGGACTTCAGATTGTAAAGGATCGGGTTCAGGGGAATCGGCATCGGCAAAAGGACCAGCACTATTGAGTAACACTAACCCTGCTGCATTATTGCACTGACCAGCAACACACAAGCAGACATAACCCCCCAAGGAGTTACCTGCTAACACAGTTGGCTGACCAATAACTTCAGTGATGAAGTCATCAAGCTGATCTCGCCACAAGTCCCCGCTGTACTGCCAGTTAGGTTTTGCCGAACGTCCAAAACCCAAGAGGTCAATCGCAAAAACTTCAAAATCGTGACAAAGTTCAGTGATATTCTTCCGCCAGTGGTCTGTGGAAGCACCAAACCCATGCACCAAAAGCAGAGGTGGGCGTTGAGGCGATGCCTGCGACGGGCTATGCCTACGCGCTTTCGCTTGTACATAGTAGATCGACTGCCCTCGCCACTGCCAGTATTTACCAGGAATCGGAATTGTAGAAGAGGCTGCGGTTGCCTGCATGGTTATAAAACTTTAAGTATCTTAATCAATCTTAACTTATTTATATCTATCAGAAGGCTACTAGCAACTCATCTACAATCAAATCTGATCTGCGTTTATCTGCGTGCATCTGCGGGCAAAATTCTTCAAGGTTAAAAATCAGTGATTACGGGCAAAACAAAACTCTTAGGAGTAATTGGGCATCCGATTGAACATTCTCTATCACCAGTAATGCACAATGCCGCGATCGCGCAGATGAAACTAGATTATGTCTATCTTCCAATGCCAGTAAAACTAGAAGATTTAGAGGTAGCAGTCAACGGCTTTGCCGCCATTGGCTTAAAAGGCTTCAACGTTACAATTCCTCACAAACAAGCGATATTGCCTTTTTTATCAGAAGTTTCACCAGTTGCTCAAGCCGTGGGAGCCGTCAATACTGTTTGGCGTACCGATGACTGCCTTTGGGCTGGGACAAACACAGATGTTGCGGGATTTCTCGCCCCTCTACGAACTTATAACCAAGATTGGAGCCAGACAGTAGCCCTAATTTTAGGTAACGGCGGAGCAGCAAGGGCAGTTGTAGCAGGCTGTGCGGAATTAGGTTGTGCAGAGATTCATGTCGTTGGTCGAAACCAAATGAAGTTACAGGAATTTTCAACCAGCTGGATTAACTCACCTCTAACCGTTAACTTGCAAATACACACCTGGGAAGACCTATCGCGGCTAATTCCTCAAGCAACCTTGCTAGTAAATACAACCCCAATCGGGATGCATCCCCACGTTGAGTCATCGCCCCTAAATATAGATGCAATGGCGTATCTGCCGCATAAAGCCGTTGTCTACGACCTAATTTATACTCCCAAGCCCACACAGTTTCTAAGACAGGCTGAAAAACTCAATGCAATTACTATCGATGGGTTGGAAATGCTAGTTCAACAAGGCGCAGCTGCTCTACAAATTTGGTTGCAGCAATCTGTTCCTATAGATGTGATGCGCCAATCTCTGCAACAACATTTGAGGAAGTGAGACGTTAGAAGCAAGGAGATAGGAAAGAGAAGAAGAAATATTTAATTCCTCATCTCCCCCTGCTCCCCCTGCTCTCCCTGCCCTTCTACTCTCCAGTCCAGCGCCAGTTATAGCGATTCCACTGGTACATGCCTTGAATCTCGTATTCAGCACCGTTAACGAAGCGGATGATGCAATTGGTAGAGGCGTAATTGTCCTCACCAGTTTCATTGACACTAATCACAGTGCAGGTAAACCATTCGCGGCTACAAGGACCAGTTTCTTGCACCCACTCCCACAAACTATTCGAGATCTCAATATGATCCCCTATTTTCAGCTTTAATGCTTCTTCTCCGTCATTTGCATACTGAGCAAAATGAATTGGCTTGATGCGATTGAGCCATTGTGTCCCGTAGCGATCGCGCACAAATTGCACTTGTCCAGAGTCGCGATCGTGTAGCCAATCATTCAGTAATTGAATTTTCCAGGGACGATTTTGTTGCTCCTGTTCCTTGACGAACTCCAGAAAGCGGCAGCGTTGATCGGTGGTAAGTTCGTCTAAAGGATTAGCAGTATCTGATTCTAGAGTGCTGCTATCCAACTCCAATCCCCGCACCAGTTCTGCGACCATCTGTAGCAGTATTTGTTTTTGACTATCAGTGAGAGGACAGTTGGCTACGTCACAGCCATTAAAGGCTGCTTGCAAAACTGCTTTGATCTCAGCTGGTTTCATAATCAATAGCACTTTAAGGCTAGTTTCCCTAATTATGACAAAAGTTCAATAATAACTACATTTGGGGTAAGCTGAGGTTGCCCTTACTGATATATCATCGTGCAGTTTATGCGTCGAGCTGTTGTCATTGTGCTAACCTGCTTCGTGGGGATAATCACCTGGGTATTTACTCCCCCTGCTTTAGCGCTGACTCAAATTAAATTATCCGACCTATCTTATCAGGAATGTCCAGAGGAACTTGCCCAAGGAGCAGTCACCAGCGGTACTACAATGACTGCTAACTGCTTTATTGTCACTGGCAAAGCTGAAAACAACTCTGGCAAGCTTGTATACGATGCTGATATTTTTGGTCGCATTTATGATGCCAACAATGACTCGGTAATGCAAAACCGCACTCGCCTTGGTTCAATTGCAGAAATACCACTAGGCGTTAGTGATTTTCAACTGAGAATTTCGGTTCCGGCAAATCAGCCTTTACCCCTGAAGCTGAAGCAATTTAAGGCAGCTGGTTTTAGCGCTCAAGTCCGGCGGTAATGCGCTATTAGTTTGCTGTAATTATCTAAAACTAGGGAGTAGCTACCTGCGCTTAAATACGCAGGTATTTTCCCCAATTTTAAACAAAACCTGGTGACAACCCACCAACGAGACTGCCCACCAACTGAAGTAGAAGAATAGCCAAGATTGGAGAGATGTCAATGCCACCCAATGGCGGAATAATTGAGCGAAACAAATTTAGATAAGGATCTGTCAACTGGCTCAAAGTTGAGAAGGGTTGGTTATACCAGCTGATGTTGGGAAACCAGGTTAAGAGTACCCGAATGATTATCAGATACGTATAAATGGTGATAAAAGTAGCCAGCGTAGTGGCCAGCAGCGCGATTGAATTCATGCGATGAATGATCCTGCTAAATTTTAATAGTGGTAGAGAATTGTTTTTAATTTAGCTGATATCAATCCTTTTCGGATCTCACATAGGGAAGATCGGGGCAGCGTGAGCAACCACTAATTTGGAATGCTGGAATGGCTTACGGTTATCTGGTAAGCGAAGGGCATCAGCGCGTTAGATCTTCGCGCAGCGATCGCTCGGTGTTTACCTGAGGTTGCCCATTAACTTCCCCCAAAGTCAAGCGCACTTCGTCAATCGTCTCATTCAACTGAGCAATTTTATCTTCCAAACTGCGACGTGTAGCTTCAATACTTTGTTCAGAGGAAAATGCTTTAAACTGTCGCCGCTTTCTTTTGCTATTGTTAGCGTCTGATGAGTTGCTATTGCGCCCTGGTTCTACGTCCGCTGCCAATTCTTTAGCAGTTTGAGAAGCAAGAATAGCTCCAATAACACCACCTACTACACCGCCTACAATTGTCCCTGCGATAAATCCGCCTCCAAATCCATCACGCTGATTCATGTTATTACCGCCTTAAAGAAACGCTGCAATTTTTCTAAATTAACTGCTAATTCTAGCTGATTCCAATTTAATATTGGATGGCAACAAATCGCTCTGATAAAAGAGTAGGGTATCAATAACTTGTTGGGTTAGGAATATTGATGTCCTGGCAATTGAAATTAAGTGCCAAAAGTGCGATCGCCTGCATCCCCCAACCCAGGCACAATAAAGCCGCGATCATTTACCCCTTCGTCGATGGTTGCGGTATATATGACTAAACCAGGATAAGCCGTACTTAGTTTTTGCAAAGCTGGGGGAGCCGCTACTACAGAAATAATTCGTATTAAAGCTGGATCAGCCCCACGAGCTTGTAATTCTGCCATTGCAGTCATAATCGAGCCTCCAGTTGCCAACATCGGCTCAGGAATTAAAACCCGTGTTTGGGGGTCAAACCGTTCTGGTAATTTGTTTAGGTAACAACTCGTTAAAAGCGTTTTCTCATCCCGTACCAAGCCAAGATGGTAAACTGACACCAAAGGCAGCACAGTTTGCGCTCCTTCTAATAAGCCTAACCCTGCCCGCAGAATTGGTACTACTGCGATCGGCACCTCTGGATTGATTAGAGTTGCAGCACAGGGAGCCAAAGGAGTTTGCACCATTATATCTTCAGTGGGCAGCCAGTCTCGAACTGCTTCATACGTGAGCCAGCGTCCTAGTTCCGTCATGGCGCTACGAAAAAGGACAGAAGGCGTGGCAGCATCACGGGCGACTCCCAGCCAGTGCTTGATTAAGGGGTGGGGGGGAACATAGACACGCAATTGCAGCGTCATAGTCTGGTGGGGCGATCGCCTAAGGTCTGAATCATCATACTCTCAAAAAGCGTACAGCTTGAGCATTACTTAGGTAACATTTTGAACTTGTTGAAAATAATTTTCATTAGCTATTGACAAATATTTTCAACTGAGCTTATATTGTTTTTCAGTGTTCTCCTCTCTATATCGGCAATTGGGATTGGTCAGCAGTAGCAGGCTGATCCCTTTTTTTTAGGAAGGTGAGAGGTAAGAAAACCTTTAGTTTGTAGTCCTTAACAGTAGAAGCTACACTATACATCCAGAGAATTCCCTGAAATTACCGACTTTATGCATGCCACTTCTAGCTCATTCCAATCCCTAGCCTCTGGTTTTGATGTTATTGTCATCGGTTCCGGTATTGGGGGACTGGTGAGTGCGACTCAGCTAGCGGCAAAGGGCGTTAAGGTACTGGTTCTGGAGAGCTACATAATTCCTGGTGGCAGCGCCGGATACTTCGAGCGAGAAGGGTATCGATTTGATGTCGGGGCATCAATGATTTTTGGGTTTGGCACTCAAGGCACTACTAACCTGCTCACCAGGGCGCTTGATGCCGTGAATGTATGCCTGGAAACAATTCCTGACCCAGTGCAAATTCACTATCACCTGCCTCAGGGGTTAGACTTGAAAGTTCATCAGGATTATAAGAAATTCTTGCAAGAACTAACGGCTTATTTTCCTCATGAACACCAGGGTATCCGCCGATTTTATGATGAGTGCTGGAAAGTTTTCAACTGCCTGAATCGGATGGAATTGCTATCACTGGAAGAACCGAGATATTTGGCACGGGCATTTTTCCAGCATCCGCTAGCTTGTCTCGGTCTAGTAAAGTACCTGCCTCAGAATGCCGGAGACGTGGCGCGGCGGTATATCAGCGATCGCCAACTGTTGAAATTTATTGATATGGAGTGCTACTGCTGGTCAGTTGTCCCAGCCGATATGACACCAATGATCAACGCCGGGATGGTTTTTTCTGACCGACACTATGGCGGAATCAACTACCCCAAAGGCGGTGTGGGTCAAATCGCACAGAAACTAGTAGAGGGACTGGAAAAGGCTGGAGGGCAAATTCAGTATCAGTCCAAAGTGACGAAAATTCTCACAGAAAATAATCGAGCGGTAGGTGTCCAACTAGCTTCTGGAAAAGTCTATCGGGCGGATCGAATTATTTCTAATGCTACACGCTGGGATACATTCGAGAAGTTACTTCCAGCTGCTGCGATGCCAAATGCGGAAAGGAAGTGGCAGCAACGCTACCAGAAGTCGCCTAGCTTTCTGAGTTTGCACTTGGGGGTAAAGGCAGAAGTGCTGCCCTTGGGTACAGAGTGTCACCACATTTTGTTGGAACACTGGGAAAAAATGGAGGCTGCGGCGGGGACTATTTTTGTGTCAATTCCGACGTTGTTAGATCCCGATTTAGCACCAGCTGGACATCACATCATTCATACTTTTACGCCCAGCTGGGTTGCAGATTGGCAAGGTTTTTCGTCCAGCGAGTACGAACAAAAGAAGGAACTTGCCGCTGGACGGATCATTGAGCGGCTGGAGAAAATTTTTCCAGGCTTGGATGCAGGGCTGGACTATATGTCAATAGGAACGCCGCGATCACACCGACGTTTTTTAGGTCGTGAGGATGGCACTTATGGACCAATACCTCGGCGCAAGTTAATGGGGTTGTTAGGAATGCCGTTTAATCGAACAGCTGTGCCAGGGCTTTATTGCGTGGGGGATAGTACGTTTCCTGGCCAAGGGTTAAATGCGGTGGCGTTTTCGGGTTTTGCTTGCGCCCACCGGGTTGCTGTGGACTTGGGATTTTGATTTAGAACCGCCCCAAGTGCTATGTCGAGAGCTAGGCATAACGAATACTTAGCAAAAACTATCTAGAATGAAGACTTAAAGCTTTTATTGCCCAGCTGTTGAAGCTGGAATTTAGTTATGACTCTGCCTATTGTTGCTATTATCGGCCGCCCGAATGTGGGCAAATCGACGCTGGCTAATCGCCTCGCCGGTGTAAAAGAAGCGATTGTATACGAAGAACCGGGTGTGACACGCGATCGCACATATCTCTCGGCTTTCTGGCGCGATCGCGATTTTTTAGTTGTCGATACAGGCGGGTTAGTATTTGACGACGACACCGAATTTTTACCGTTAATTCGGCAACAAGCAGCTTTGGCACTCTCAGAAGCGAGTGCAGCTATTTTTGTAGTGGATGGTCAAACGGGACCCCTACCAGCAGATGAAGCAATTGCCGAGTGGTTGCGTCAACAACCAGTACCGCTACTACTAGCAGTAAATAAATGTGAATCTCCAGAACAAGGTTTAGCTCAAGCTGCTCAGTTTTGGGAACTGGGATTAGGCGAACCCTTCCCCGTCTCCGGCATTCATGGCAGTGGCACTGGCGAGTTACTAGATGTTTTGATTACTCACTTACCACTAGTCGCAGAAATTCCTGAAACAGAAGAAACTAAAGTAGCAATTATTGGACGACCCAACGTCGGTAAGTCTAGCTTGTTAAACGCCTTCGTTGGCGAAAATCGGGCGATCGTTAGCCCCATATCCGGCACCACCCGCGACACCATTGATACCCTGATAGAACGAGCTGGGAAAACTTACCGCTTGATTGATACAGCCGGAATTCGGAAAAAGAAAAGCGTAGAGTACGGGCCGGAATTTTTCGGAATTAACCGTGCTTTTAAGGCAATCCGACGCACTGATGTGGTTTTGTTAGTAATAGACGCACTAGATGGAGTCACAGAACAAGACCAAAAATTAGCTGGGCTGATTGCGGATGAAGGACGCGCCTGTGTGGTGGTAGTTAATAAGTGGGATCTAGTAGAAAAAGACTCTTACACAATCTACGAACACGAAAAACACCTCAAGGAAAAGCTACATTTTATCGATTGGGCGGAATCAATATTTGTTAGTGCCTTGAATGGTCAGCGGGTGGAAAAGATTCTAGAGCTTGTTGACAGAGCAGCCGAAGCACACAAACGCCGAGTCAGCACCGCTGTAACTAATGAAGTGCTTGAAGAAGCCGTCAGGTGGCATTCTCCTCCCACTACCCGCCAAGGACGGCAGGGCAAAATCTACTACGGTACCCAAGTTAGTAGCAAACCACCCGCGATCGCTTTGTTTGTCAATGATGCCAAACGCTTCAATGACAACTACCGACGCTATATCGAGCGACAATTCCGGCAACAGTTGGGCTTTATCGGCACCCCAATTCGGTTATTTTGGCGCAGTAAAAAAGCCCGTGAGGTGGTAGAAAGTGGCAGTAGTGCTAATCGAGCCACCCGCGTTTGATAGTAGTCATTGATAGAGGGACTAGGGACTAGAGGCTAGGGGCTAGGGAAATAAAGAAAAATACCAGCCCCAAAAAAGGTTCAAGAAAGGTATTTTTAAACTCGGATTAAGAAAAAAATATTTAGGTCGAGAGGCATAGCCAATCAGATTTAAGGCATCTTTATACAAATCAAGAGCTTTTTCGTCAAAGGGATTTCCCTAGTCCCCAGCCCCTAGTCCCTAGCCCCTCTTAATAAAAATGGATTTATTGCGATCGCTGCCACTAGGACTGTACCTTGAACAACCAATTACTTGGCTGCATAGACTTGACCCAAGAGTGAAACTAGCTTGGTTAATGAGCTTTTTGGCAGTTCCAATTCTGGCAAATTCCGAACTGCGTGTTTTGTTGGTGGTACTACTGGTTGTTGTTACTTTAACAACTGGCATCCCTTTGCGGGTATGGCGGCAGCAAATGGTCTGGCTATTGATGCTCTCGTTTTTTATCCTTGTCTTGGGAGCCATTAGCCCTGATACACTCGGCGTAGACCACCAATCTCGCTTACCACGTAGCGATTCTGAGTTCCTAGTTTTGAATTCTACGTCAACAGAATCCACAACTCAAAACTATCCACCTTCAGACTACCAATACATACTGTTCCAAAAAGGACCAGTTACGGTTACTCGCCGCTCCCTTGATCTAGCGGTGCGCTTAAGTACGATTTTGTTTACCTTAATCTACAGCACCAACCTGTATTTACTCACAACTGCACCAGAGGAAATTACCGCTGGAATTGAGAGCTTAATGCGACCGTTGCGACGGCTAAACTGGCCTGTTACCGAAATAGCTCTGACTTTAACTTTGTCCTTGCGATTTATTCCCTTGGTTTTGGAGGAAGTGCAGAATTTAGTCCGCTCGGTACGGACACGCGCTATTAATTGGAAAAAACTAGGCTTGAAAGGCTCACTGCGAGTCTGGCTGATGGTAGCAGAACGGCTGCTGGAAAATCTTTTGTTACGCGCGGAGCAAATGGCTAATGCCATGATGGTGCGAGGTTTTACCAGTCCAAACAAGCATCGAGTGCAGTGGCACCAGTTACGTCTCAAAACAAGAGACTGGATTAGTCTGGTAAGTCTAGGAGCGCTTTGGGGAGCGCGGCTGCTTTGGGGCGGTGAGGGATAAGCGGTGAGGGTGTCAAAGAGATGCAATGGTATTGGCGATTACTTCCTTTAGCAAGTCGCACCGGCTCCGAAGTTTTTGCTGCTCTATTTCGCCGCGAACCTAATCCAACGGTAGCTACTCTGCTAGAAAGCCCATACCCAACGCTCCCTGACCAAAAGAGCTTAACTCGATATTCCATCTGTGCAGGCGCTCCCCGCGTAGTCAATGGCTGTCCCCGACTGTGGACACCACCATTAGGAAAAGTCTTACCCTTTCTCCAGCAACTACTTCGAGGGGCGAGTGGCGTTAGCGCTAGCGAAGCGAAGCTCTTAGCGTTAGCGGGACTTTGTCCGGGGCGAGGGGCGAGGAATTTACTTACTCCCTACTCTCTTCCATTCACTGGCGGCTGGTTGGGCTGGTTGGGCTACGACATCGCTTGGGAGATTGAACGACTTCCTTTCCTTAAATCTGATCCGCTGCCATTCCCCGTCGCTTTCTGGTACGAACCAGAGTGTTTTGCCGTTCTAGATCACTGGGAGCAAGTTCTGTGGCTAGCCGCCAGTGCTCCGATGCAGCTAGATACGTTGCAGCATCACCTGGAGACTGCCCCCCCTGCCCCCCCTGCCCCCCCTGCTCCCCCTGCTCCCCCTGCCCTCTTCCTCACCTCCCAACCCGAATACGAAACAACTGTACGCCGTGCCAAAAAGTATATTCAGGCTGGGGATATCTTTCAGGCTAATCTTTCCCTGCGGTTTGAGGCTTACACAGAGGCTTCAAGCTGGGCAATTTATCGCGCCTTGCAGCAAATTAACCCGTCTCCTTTTGCTAGCTATTGGCAAACGCCTTGGGGTGATGTTGTTAGCTGTTCTCCTGAAAGGCTAGTACAGTTGCATTGCAGTCTTGCTCAGACACGACCGATCGCGGGAACGCGATCGCGCGGCACCACCCCAGAGCAAGATCACCAACTGGCGCAAGAGCTAATCTCCAATCCCAAGGAACGAGCCGAACATACTATGCTTGTGGATCTTGAACGCAATGACTTAGGGCGGGTGTGTGAATGGGGAACTGTTGCCGTCAACGAATTGCTGACAATTGAACGCTATAGCCACGTCATGCACCTCGTCAGCAACATTACTGGCACCTTACGACCAGATTGCGATGCTGTTGACTTGATTCGGGCGATGTTCCCTGGTGGCACGATTACAGGCTGCCCGAAAGTCCGCTGCATGGAGATTATTGAAGAGTTGGAACCTGTGCGCCGCAGCTTATTCTACGGCTCCTGTGGCTATTTAGATTGGCGGGGTAATCTAGACTTGAATATCTTGATCCGCACCCTTTTACTTGCTAACTCACCCTCTGAGAATGATCCAGCTAGGTCAATAGTATGGGGTCAAGTCGGAGCCGGAATTGTTGCAGATAGCGATCCTGAAAGAGAATGGCATGAATCCCTACACAAAGCACAGGCACAAATTGCAGCACTACAAAATACTAAATAATGATGCGATTGGGAACGGATATTGTTTATATCCCTCGGATTCAAGCAGCACTTAATCGCTTTGGCGATCGCTTCTTACAGCGCGTGTACACGAGCGCTGAACAACGGGATTGTGGGTACATTCAAGCAAGCAGGAATCCCCTCGTTTCCTCCATTAATCAACTAGCTGGACGCTGGGCGGCTAAGGAAGCTGTTGCCAAGGCGCTGGGAACTGGATGGCGGGGTGTAGGCTACACTGACATTGAAATTCGGCGTGAACTTAGTGGTGCGCCATCTGTACATCTACACGGGAGAGCTAGAGCAGTGGTAGCAGCTTGGGGAGGAGGTGACTGGCAGTTAAGTTTGAGCCACGATCAAGATTATGCGATCGCAACTGCACTTTTAATTTGCTCAACTAGACAGTAGCTGCAACAAAGGCAATATAAATTAATACTTTGCTATAGGATATCTAGTGTAGCTCCTGCATCATTTATTTCTCCTGAATCAAGCTATCATGCTCTGTAATCTGGCACTCTTTTAAAAAAGAGAGGTGTTCGCAGCGTCAATATTTGATGAGTACAGAAAATTACTTAAACCATCCAACGTTCGGTCTACTTTACAGAATCTGTCTTGTTGAGGAACACCAGGAACTGTTCACTACCTTATATGCTCAACGCCTATTTTTCTTGGTAACAACTGAAGCTACAGGTCTTAAATTTCAGCCGGTCAGCCGTTCTGAAGGTCGCCTGATGTTGGAAAATCGCTTACGTATACTTCGCCGCAGCGGTCAATACCAGGATTACGAACAGCTTCAGAAGATTTTGCAACGCACGTTCCAATGACTAGTTCGATTGCTGAACATATCACCAGAGTTCGTCAACAAATTCCAGCTACAGTCAAATTGATTGCCGTTACCAAACAAGTATCTGTAACAGCAATGCGAGAAGCCTATGCCGCTGGAGTGCGGGATTTTGGCGAAAGTCGTGTCCAAGAAGCTGAGTTCAAACAAGCTCAACTCCAAGATTTAACCGATATTACGTGGCACTTCCTGGGACGTTTGCAAAGCAATAAAGCAAAAAAAGCTTTAGAACAATTTCAGTTGATTCATTCGTTAGATAGTTTGAAATTAGCACAGCGATTAGACCAACTGGCTCAACCTCTGTCTTACAAGCCTCAGATGTGTCTACAGGTAAAAGTTGTAAGTGATCCCAATAAATCGGGTTGGACTGTGCCTGAACTTCTGGCTAATCTACCTGAACTCAATCAATGCCGGAATCTCCAAATTCAAGGTTTGATGACAATTCCGCCTTTAGGGTTGAGTGAATCAGAAATCCTCAGTGTTTTTGATAGCACCCGCGAACTTGCTGCTAAAATTCAGCAGCAGAATTGGTCTCATCTTCAAATGCAGCACCTTTCAATGGGAATGTCGGACGACTACAAGCTTGCAGTTCAAGCAGGAGCGACGATGGTGCGGTTAGGACGAGTTTTGTTTGGAGAAAGATCTGCGTTGAATAGTGAGGCTTCCCTACAGTGACAAGAGTAGCAAGGGCGATCGCATAACTCTATAGTATGGGGGCTAAATTCAAGTAAAAATTTGTTGTGGCACAGCTAGATAGTGATTTTGGGGGAAATACTGGATTGCTGCGCTTCTTCTGGTATGGTCTTTGTTAACTTAAGATGTGACTTTGATCACTTACAGCAAAGTTGTTCCCACCATATTATCCGCTCAATCTGCAATAACAAAATTTAGTTGAATTTACTGGCAAAAGAGATACTATTAATTCGACGCAAAGAGCGAACTGCTCCCAGGGGAGAAGATTTTCATTTGTAGCTTGGACTATTAGTTTTAACATGATTGCTAATCATGTGATTATCGGCTATCAAAAACGAAAATTTTGACTTGTCATCCTAAGCGTTGCATTTCCACTTGATCAAAATCGTGTTTCCCAGTTAACTATACGTGTGAGTCGCAAGGAGAGTAAACAGTGAACAATATTTTCTCGAAGCTGCGAGATTTTGTTGGACTGAATGATCCAGTTGAATACGAGTACGAGTATGAAGAAGATGGGGATGGCTATCGCAATGTTTACGAGCAAGAACATCCCCAACCAACACCAGAGGAAGATATTCGTCAGCGTCGTCGGGCACGCGAAAGAATTACCGTAACAACAGATACAGGAGTCGGGTCAACAATGAATAATGTGATTGGTATGCCCGGACCTGCTAACAGTATTTACGAAGTAATAGTAATGGAGCCACGCTCCTTTGAAGAAATGCCGCAAGCAATTCAAGCATTGCGGGAGCGAAAGTCAGTGGTGCTAAACCTGACGATGATGGACCCGGATCAGGCACAAAGAGCAGTGGACTTTGTCGCGGGTGGCACCTACGCCATCGATGGTCACCAAGAGCGAGTTGGAGAAAGTATTTTTCTATTTACTCCTATCTGTGTTCAAGTTACTACTCAGTCAGGTGTTGTGCATGAAGTACCGCAAACCCAAGTGCGTACTCAATTAACTACAGCTCCTACTCCTGTTTGGACACCAGAATCCACTAGAATAGCTCATTCAAGCTAGCACTTAGTCGTCAGTAGTCAGCAGTCAAGCCGATTTTAGCAGCGAGAAATTAGGGATTGATTCAAAGTCCTAAATATAACGCTGAAATTACTGAAAGCTAATAGCTAATAGCTATGGATAAGTCTATTAAGTTTGGTATGATCGGTGGCGGGGTAATGGGAGAAGCGCTATTATCCCGCTTAATTGCTCAAAAAATTTATCAGCCAGCGGAAATTGTAGTAAGCGAAAAATCGCAACAACGTCGGGATTTTTTAAAGCAGCAATACAGCGTTCAAGTAACGCGCGATAATCAGGAGGTTGCTTCAAATACATCCGTCTTTTTGTTAGCGGTTAAGCCGCAAACGTTTGAGGAGATTGCAGCAGAATTAGCAGCTGTCCTTAGTAAAGTAGCTGGCTCCCCACCCCTGGTCATTTCAATTTTGGCGGGTGTGGCGTTGAAACAATTGGAAGCAGCTTTTCCGCAGCTGCCCATTATCAGGGCAATGCCTAATACCCCGGCAACTGTGGGAGCAGGAATTACCGCAATTTCTTCAGGTTCTTATGCCCAGGAAAGCCATCAAAAAATAGCACAGCAATTGTTTTCTGCGGTGGGGGAAGTGGTTGAAGTACCAGAGACGCTAATGGATGCAGTGACGGGGCTATCGGGGTCGGGACCAGCGTATGTGGCGATTATGGTGGAAGCGTTAGCTGATGGCGGTGTGGCCGCTGGTTTACCTAGGGCGATCGCTACCCAATTGGCACTCGCTACAGTACGAGGGACATCACAACTATTGCAAGAAACAAAAATGCATCCAGCAGAACTAAAAGACCGCGTTACTAGCCCTGGTGGGACGACAATTGCTGGAGTCACTCAGTTAGAGCGTGCGGGGTTTCGGGCAGCTTTAATTGCAGCCGTGGTAGCTGCTGCAAAGCGATCGCAAGAACTTGGTAAATAGAGGCGTTGCTCTATATCAAGAAGGCGGTGATTCGGCATACAATCAATGTAGACCTTGACGAACTGTTTAGTTATTCTGATAAGCCTGGAAATTTATTATTGAGTGAACTCCCAACTGGTTCCAGAACTTGATCTAAAGACCATATTTCCATTTGAGTTGGATCAATTTCAACTGGATGCGATCGCAGCCCTTCAAGCAGATCGCTCAGTTGTTGTATGTGCGCCTACTGGTTCCGGGAAAACTTTAATCGGGGAATACGCGATCTATCACGCCCTCGCTAGAGGGAAAAGAGTGCTTTATACTACTCCCTTAAAAGCGCTCTCGAATCAAAAACTGCGTGACTTCCGCGAACTCTTTGGGAGCGATCAAGTTGGTCTTTTGACTGGCGATGCATCGATCAACCGAGAAGCGCCGATCCTGGTGATGACGACGGAAATTTTCCGCAATATGCTCTACGGCACGCCCAAAGGAGAAGTCGGCACTTCCTTAGTGGGTGTAGAGGTTGTAGTGCTGGATGAGTGCCACTACATGAACGATCGCCAGCGGGGTACAGTTTGGGAAGAATCAATCATCTATTGCCCACCTGAAATTCAGTTAGTGGCTCTTTCAGCGACTATTGCTAATAGCGATCAGTTGACGGACTGGATTAATCAGGTTCATGGCCCAACAGAACTAATTTATTCCAGCTTTCGCCCCGTACCCCTAGAATTTTACTTTTGTCATCCCAAAGGGCTATTTCCCCTACTTGATAGCGACAAAACAAAAATTAACCCCAGATTGAAGCCCAAGCGTGGTAGTGGCGACCGTAAAAGCGGACCTAGACCAGAAGCTCCAGGTTTGGTGTATACCATAACGCAATTGAGTTCTAGGGATATGCTACCAGCGATTTATTTTATATTCAGTCGCCGGGGATGTGATAAAGCAGTGGCGGATCTGGGAACTCTGTCCTTGATAAACAAAGCAGAGGCAGAACAACTGCGACTCCAAATTGACGAATTCTTAAGGCGGAATCCAGAAGCAGGTCGTTCTGGACAAGTTGAACCGTTGTACCGTGGCATTGCCGCCCACCACGCGGGGATTTTACCTGCCTGGAAGGGTTTGGTGGAAGAACTGTTCCAACAGGGGCTGATTAAAGTCGTTTTTGCCACTGAGACGCTGGCAGCTGGGATTAATATGCCCGCTCGGACAACAGTGATTTCTAGCCTTTCCAAGCGTACTGACAGGGGACATCGGCTGCTGAATGCTTCGGAGTTTTTGCAGATGGCGGGGCGTGCTGGTCGCCGGGGGATGGATGAACGCGGCTATATAGTGACACTGCAAACACCATTTGAAGGCGCTAAAGAAGCTGCCTATCTAGCAACATCTGGCGCAGATCCATTAGTAAGCCAATTCACGCCTAGCTATGGCATGGTGTTAAATTTACTGCAAACGTATACCTTGGAGGAAGCTAGGGAACTGTTGGAACGCAGCTTTGCTCAGTATCTAGCAACGCTGTATTTGAAGCCACAATACGAGGCACTACAGGAACTTCAGGCACAATTAGCCCAAATTCAAGCTCAGTTGCAGGATGTTGATCCAGGGCAACTGCATAGTTACGAAAAATTGCGCCAACGTCTGAAAGTTGAACGCCAGCTGTTGAAAACATTGTCAGAGCAAGCCCAAGCAGCGCGACTTGAGCAATTGGGCATGACTCTTAGCTTTGCCATGTCGGGTACACTGCTTGGTCTTCGGGGTAAGAACGTGCCAACGGCAACACCGATACCTGCTGTATTAGTCACTAAAGCACCGGGAGCTGGTCAATCTCCTTACCTAGTTTGCTTGGGGCGAGATAACCGTTGGTATGTGGTGATGACAATTGACGTAGTGGATTTATACGCAGAATTGCCACGCCTGGATATTCAAAGTGACTTGCTGCCACCAATTGAGATGCCCCTAAAGCCTGGTCAGTCTCGGCGTGGTAACGAAGAAACAGCCGCGATCGCCGCAAAAATTCCCGACGCAACAGCCCTGTATACAGCACCAGAAGTCACAGCCCAAACCGAGCGGACGGCAGCTGTAGAAGCGCAATTAGAGGCTCATCCCCTGCATCAATTTAACAATCCGGCTGCCCTCCTGAAGCGCCAGAAGCGGAGCTTACAGCTTGAAGCAGAGATAGCAGATCGTGAAATGGAGTTGAATCAGCAGTCTCAACGCCACTGGCAGGAATTTCTCTACCTGATAGAGATTTTGCAGCAGTTTGGTTGTTTAAATGACTTGGTTCCCACACCTTTAGGACAAATTGCGGCTGCAATTCGAGGAGATAATGAGCTATGGCTGGGTTTAGCATTAGCAAAGGGTGAAGTTGACAACCTAGACCCGCACCACTTGGCAGCGGCAATAGCTGCTTTGGTAACTGAAACGCCGCGTCCAGATAGTTGGGTTCGCTACGTCCTGTCAACTGAAGTAGAATCCGCTTTAGCTGGACTGCGCTCTACTCGTCGTCAGTTGTTCCAGCTACAACGCCGCTACAATGTTGCGTTCCCCATTTGGTTGGAGTATGACTTAGTTCCCTTGGTGGAACAATGGGCGCTGGGGGTGGAATGGGCAGAACTCTGTGCTAATACGAGTTTGGATGAAGGCGATGTAGTGCGGCTTTTACGCCGAACGTTGGATTTATTATCGCAGATTCCCCATGTTCCCCATTTGCCACAATCGTTGCAGCGCAATGCCTATCGTGCTATGCAGCTTTTAGATCGGTTCCCAGTTAATGAAGTTGTTGAATGAAATAGCTGCTTGGTAAGTGTATTCGCTCAAGACTTCTTGACAAACAAATAAACGCCATCGCGCTCGTAACTCAGTTGAAATTCAGCATTTTTGAGTTGATTTACTAAGCTGACGGCTACCTCCGGAGTAGTAGTTTCGCCTGGGTGATGCACATCGAGCAATATATACTCAAATTGGGTTAAATCAGCAGGTAGTATCGACCGCGCGACAAACTTAATTAAGCGGCGGTGGGTGAGATGCGGGGCAATACTGTGCGTCGTCAAAACACCTTCTTTGGTTTGAATTTGAGCGATCGCTTCCCGCGTTGCTTGCCAAGTGTCGAGTGAATCCAAATATCTTGTCCCAAAATAGCCATACTTTGCCAAGCCTAAGAAAGTCAGTAACGACCATAGGGCGATCGCGCGTCTACTTCGCAACCATCCCCTTCCAGCGGCAAGACTTGAAATTACAGCCAGCAACAGAAAAGGCAGCACTGGCACAGAATACTGGTGAATTAAGTCTCGTTGCGCGTGTTTGTCGGAGAGAATATTCAATACTAGAGTAGGAATAGCACTTATCAGAGGAGTCAGGTGCTGAGGTGCAAGTCCCCAGATTACTGGCAAAACTAACAGTCCTAAATATTCCAGGGTATCTAGCGAGAGTACCCTCCCAAATATCAACCCTGGCTTCAGCACCAGATTGCTGATAATCTCCAAAACTGAGTTGCCTAAATAACTGTAACGTCCTACAGCTGCTGCCTCACTGCCGCTGAAGAACGGAATAATCACAAGGCTCGTAATTAGAAACCAACTGCTCCCAGCTATTAAGGCGATCGCGCCGTACAGCCGCCGCCGCTCAAACACAAGTAGCCAGATTCCCATTGCTGCCACTGTTAGCGATAAAACAGCCTTACACCCCAAAATAAAGATAATACTTAAACAAAACCACCAAATCCGACCCAGCCGCGCCGCCAAAACCGCTCCTAAAAACACGGGTAGGCTCATAACTTCCGGGTGGAACTCAAACAGATTCACATTAAACACTAAGGGGTACAGCAAGTACGCCACTGCCATTGCTTCTGCTTGCCGCACCGTAAGCCCAGCTTGACGGGCGAGATGCCACGTAGGTAAAGCACCTATTGCCAGCGCCCCGGCTTGCACAGCTAGCAACCAGTGAACGTCTGGGTAAATCTTGTACAGTAAACTCAGGGGATAGACTGCCCAGGCTGCGTGGTTGCCCATGTGATGAAAGCCCAGGAAAGAAGAGATAGGCGGCTGACCTTGGCTGATTAAGTAAACAACCTGGTCATAAATTCCTAAGTCAAAGGCTCCCGACTGGAACAACGCATGTCGTAAACTACTGCACCCGAATAAAATTAAGGCGATCGCGCCGATCATCAAGCCCACAGCACCAGACTTAATCAGTTTTCCTCTCACACCACTTAATAAATACTCATTCTTAATTTCTCTCCCCCTGCTCCCCCTGCTCCCCCTGCTCCCCCTGCTTCCCCTGCTTCCCCTGCTATGCATCACGCCTCGATTCGCACTGCCAATATTTATCGCGCGATCGCCTTTTACGAACAGCTAGGGTTTACTGTCTGTGAACGCTTTACCACTGGCTACACTTTAGCTTGCTGGATGGAAGGACTGGACGGACGCATTGAATTGATCCAAATTCCGCAACCGCATCCCGCTCCTGATAGTTTTGAAGATGAGCATTATGTCGGGTACTACCATTTGTCGTTTGACATTACAGATGCAGCGCCGGAGTTGCCCAGCTGGTTGACAGCCTTGAAAGAGCGTTTTCTTGAGGTGCAAAAGACGCAGCCAGACCAGTACCAACCTTTAAAGGTGCTTTTGGAACCGACTCAACAGCAGATTGGCGATCGCGTGTACGAGGTTGCCTTCATTGCAGATGCTGATGGTTTACCACTCGAATTCATCCGAGTTTTAGATAATTAA
>JBGTCQ010000163.1:0-20381 GCA_041748755.1 Chroococcidiopsidaceae cyanobacterium
TACGACATTGGGCGACTTAGAGGCGCTTTCACTAGCAAATGGTTCAGGTAAATCGGCTACGGTAATGCGAATTGGTGCGGGTGATAAAGGTTCAGTCCGCACTACATTTTTAGGTTGTCCCGGATTAGCTGCCAGTTGTGGTGTGGTTGGAGATTCTTGGGGCGATGCCTGCGGCGGGCTTTGCCTACGCGCCGACAATTCCGGTGTGTCCTCATCAAGTGAAGCACGAGTCGAATTACAAGCAGTTGCCGTTGTTAGTAGAAGTAGTAGAAATAAATATGGGGTTTTCATAGCGATTTTTAACCAATTTACTTAAGCCTACTACCTGTGCTTCAAGTCTTGCATCTGATTGAATCCACTGTCCTATCTTTTACAGATGTAGATTGAGTAATGCGATCAGTCTTTTCTAGCTCTTTTTAGGCTGACTCTCTTCTCTGGGTGATTGTCTAGAATGTTACTTACAATCCATCCAGGCGATTACCCTGATCAGGATAGTTACTTTGCAAAGTCTGGGTGCAGTTACTCTTGACAGATGCGATTAGAGTAAGGGGGCGATGCCTACGGCGGCTACGCTACGCCCAACTGATATTAAGGGAAAGATGCGATCGCTACGGCATTGACAACCAATTACAATTAGCAAAGCTGATACTTGCGCTGTTGCCGTATTCATTGCGAATGCAACCCTTCACATTAGCGATGTGACAGCCAACATTAATGATGTAACCGCACACATTGTTAATGCAACGACTTACATTGGCAATGTAACCGCACACATTGTTAATGCAACAACTTACATTGACATTGTATCGTCTAACATGGGCAATGCCGTGACATACACCAGTAACTGATCTGAACCACAAGTACAACGATCGCCCAAATGGAAGGAAAGATGCAATAGGTACTTAAAGCATAAACACTATCTCTCTACCACACCGTTATCTCAAATCAATCCAGTAGCCAACCAAACAACTCTTTTACTGTAAGCTGTAGCTCACTAGCAAAGGATGGCACAGGAAGCAGCTCATCTGGCTCATCAAATACTTCCGTCTGCTGCTTTGGAAGATAAACGAACACAGTTTGCTCATCTGGATCAATTAACCAGCCCATTTGAGTTCCATAATTCAGGCAGTGCAAAACGTTTTTCGTGACTTTTGTTTGGCTTTGGTCGGGCGATAGAATCTCAATTGTCCAATCAGGAGCCGCTAGGAAAACGTTAGCAATTTTGCCATTTTGATCACGGGGAACTCTGCTCTGAATAAACACGGATATATCTGGTACTGTAGAGCGTTCCCCAAATGTACACCGCAATCCTAGAAAAGCACGAGCGATTCGCTGAGGTTTCATCACTGCATTGATTGCCGTAACCAGTTCACCCCGAATCGTGCTGTGTTTCCCTTGTGGCATTGGTTTCTGAATAATTTGATCATCAATGTACTCACTGGCGGGTTTCGTTTCTGGTAGCTTTAAAAACTCTGCCAATGTCAAGGGTTTAGATGATGTCCGTACCATTTGCGATCGCGCTTCCATTGGAGCAAGACAACAAGCTTTGTTCTCTATTCTAAAGGCTACATAAACTTAGATTGAGCAAGCGCTACTGGCGAACAACTAATATGATTTGAGGCAAAGTAATCGCACCTCACCCCATTAGCACTTTGATCGCAAGTATCGGGTAGAAATTGTCTTAGCAGGAGGATTAGCCTGGGACTAGCCTGAACAAGGATGACTCAAAGTCGTAGGCTCATATAAATGTGTTGTAACTAGGAATAGATTAATGCGATATCTACCTAACAGCCGCTCCACCTCTACACCTTCCGAGGAAACTCTGTGGCAAGCAGTCCTAGATCGATCTAGCTTTGATAGCGAAGTGTTCTACGGCGTACATTCCACAGGTATCTACTGCCGACTCACCTGCCCTAGTCGCAAACCAAGCCGCAGCCAAGTTTCCTTTTTTAGCTCCCCAGAAGCAGCTGAAGAGGGGGGCTTTCGTCCCTGCAAGCGATGTCAACCACACAACGCAACTGCTCCAAACCCTGCTAGAGATAAGGTACTCGCAGCGTGTAGCTACATTGAGGCACAATGCGATCGCATTCCAACGCTTGCGGAACTTGGCGCTCAAGTCGAGATGAGTCCAAGTCATTTGCAACGAGTATTCAAGCAGATCGTTGGCATCACTCCCTTTGAATATGGAACTGCTCGTCGCACACAGCGCCTGAAACAGCACCTTCATCAGGATGAAGAAATAAGTCACGCCCTTTATGAAGTGGGCTATGGATCTAGTAGCCGACTCTATGAAACGCCACAACTGGGAATGACTCCTGCTACCTATAAGCGACACGGCAGAGGAAAAAAGATTCACTACACAATCGTGAACTCTCCTCTCGGTTATCTAATCATTGCGGCAACAGCACGAGGACTGTGTAGTGTTCGACTAGGAGAAACCGTGGCAGAACTTGAGGACGAACTCCTGCAAGAATTCCGTTATGCCTCACTGTGCCGTACTGACGAGCTGCAAGAGTGGATTCAGGCTTTAGTAGACTACCTAAGCGGCAATCTACCTTTACCTGAACTACCCTACGACGTGAAAGCCACGGCATTTCAGCTTCGGGTTTGGCAGGCTCTTCAGGAAATTTCCATCGGCACAACTGCCAGCTATAGCGACATTGCTTGCTCAATTGGGCAGCCAACATCAGTCCGGGCTGTGGCTCGTGCTTGTGCAACTAACCCGATTGCCCTTGTTATCCCGTGTCATCGGGTGGTACCCAAAGCTGGTGGACTAGGAGGGTATCGCTGGGGTGTTACCCGCAAACGAGCAATTATCGATCTGGAGAAACAATATGCCAAAACTAAGGCATTGAATCTTAAGAACGAGAAGACATCAGAGCAGTCAGTTTAAGGTTAAAGATGCAACCTAATTGCAAGTTGTAATGCGGACGTTAGGTGCATTAGGTTTAGCCTTTGCTTGTGCCGAAGTGTCCATCGCCCCATCAAGATGCGATACCACTTCGTCCACCTGCTGTTTAATAGGAACTGATGCCTCATTACCCACATGCTGCGAGTAAGCCACAGGTACTGAAGTAAATGCCCAAGCGATCGCTAGTAAAGTTAGGATACTAATGTTACTCACGGCATCAAAAAAGCTATTGTAATAAATTACCAAAATTTTAAGCTAGTTTGACGGCTAAAGTCTTTTGCGATCGCCTTCTTACTACTTAGCCTGCGTTCATAAGTTAACTTTTTGTCGCTGGGATGCCTGTATATTAGATGTCTGCTGTTTCTACTTGCACACCTTAATCATTCTTTAGAATAGTTGCTTAAAGAGCACAGATGTCATTTATTTTCAAACGAATTATTTACTTTCAGGACACCGATGCAGCTGGCGTTGTTTACTTCACCAACATTTTGGCAATGTGTCATGAAGCTTATGAAGAATCACTAGCCACGTCAGGGATAAATCTTAAGGTATTTTTTAGTAATCCAGATGTTGCAATTCCTATTGTTCATGCCAGTGTAGATTTTTTCCGCCCAATGTTTTGCGGTGACGAAATATTTATTCATTTAATACCTAAACAGCTTGCTAGTGAGAAATTTGAAATTGCTTATCAAATTCTTGCGGTGTCACAATTGATTGCCACGGCAGTTACCAAGCACATCTGCATTGAGCCAATTAATAGAACTAGAAAAGCGATGCCAGATGAGATGATTCAATGGCTCCAGCGATGGGGTAGTTAATAGAAAAACTCCAGGCGCTCCAGAATGCAGGAATAGAGAGTCTATAATGATATTTGGAGTGAAGCTGTAGCTATTTTCTTTAATTGTTCAAAGTTGACTTTACCTTGACAATTACGTGGTAATTTTTCAACAGCAATCCAATGTTTAGGACGTTTAAATCTACTCAGTTTATTCTCAAGGGCGGCTTGCAGTGCTTTGGTAGTAATAGATAAATTGCTAGGAATGTAAATAGCTGTTACTACTTGTCCCCATTGTTTGTCGGGTAAGCCGATTACACAGACATCATCAACTAGATGAGTTGTTTTAATTGCCGCTTCCACTTCAAATGGGTAAATATTTTCGCCACCACTAATAATTTTGTTGCTACTACGACCTACAATATTTAAGTCACCCTTATTATCGAAAAAACCCAGGTCATCTAATTGTAATTTATCTTCTTTAAAGACTTCTGGATAATAACCTAATGCTAGAGATTTTGCCTGAATACTAATAATTCCAGTTTGATTTACACCTAAACTACTTTTGGGGCTACAAATGGTCACTTTAGCATGGGGTAAAACTTGACCACAGCTGTTGTAACCCTTGAGAAAATCTTCTGGTTTGAGGGTAGCTATTTGGGAAGCGGTTTCTGTCATGCCGTAGGTGGGTGCTAACCGAATGCCGTAGTTTCTTGCCTGTTCTAAAATTTCATTCCAAGCTGGAGCACCTCCTAATAATACAGTTTCAAATTGAGATAGCCAACTAGCTGATGCCGGATTTTGGAGGAGACGTTGCAGTTGTGTTGGCACTAAAGATATAAAGAATTTAGATAATTCAATATTAGATTTTGTGCTAGTTTCAAATTCTTTAGATGGCAGAACAACTAAATAACCACCAGTAGTAAAAGAACGTAAAAATTGCATTATTCCGCTAACATGATACAGCGGCAATACACAAAATGAATTAATTTGATTCAAATTAAAATATTGCTGAAAACCTCCCACAGATGCCATTAATGTTTCCCAAGTGTGGATGACAAACCGAATTTTACCTGATGAACCACCAGTAGGAATCATAATCCATTGAGGATTGAGAATGGCAGGTTGGGGACTGGCATGATAATTTCTAAGTTCTAATCCCCAATCTCCATGCCCTAAAATTAAGTCTGGTTGCACCAAATTAAAAACTTGTTCCCATTCCTGTTTTATCCAGTTGGGATTGCTAAGGAAAACGGGACAGCCAGCTGCACAAGCCGCTATGAAACCTGCTAAGAATCGCACTGGTTCACGTTCAGCTAGAAGAATTTTTGGTGAATTATAAGGCAACAGCTGAGTTAATTCTGAGTACAATTCTTCAGCTATCTGATTAAATTGACGGCTATCGTAACCGATCCAATCATCAGCGGCACGTTTTTTGAGATAATCTAAAGCTGTTTGCATAGCTGCTCCAGTCATTCATCTTCATCAAACCAGTGGTTAATCCCAAATCCTACAGCCCTGTGACGCGATAGTTCAGTTGCCAGCTTCAGTGCAGCCTTCCTGCCAACCGTAGTTTCAAACACTGATGAGAAAACAATATCAATTTGGTGTTCGCGGCAAAATTGACGGAGACAGGATGGGGAACCTGCAATGCAAGGCTTAACTACAAAAATACCTCGCCAACCTTGCTGATAACAAACTTTTAGTTGTTTAAGGGTAGCAACAGATTCATCCAAGGCGATCGCAGTATTATATTTACTACTTAGTTCCTGCATTTCCTGAAATTGCTCCACAGGCAGAGGTTGTTCGATAAATTCAATTTCTCCAGGTAGGTGATCGCAAGTCCAAAGCCAATAATTTGCATCCTGATAACTAAGTCCCCCGTTAGCATCTAATCGCAGTTTTGCTGACGCTGGCAAGTTCTGCATCAGTGCCTGAAAAATTTCAATTTCATCCGGTATCGGGTAGACACCAATTTTCCATTTAAACGTGCGATAACCCTGATTCCACAATGTCTGCCACGCCTCTAAAGCCCCTTCTCCCGCTGGCAGCAACCCACTATAAGTAAGGCGCGAGGGATAGAAAATCTCTTCCCCTGCTTCCCCTGCTTCCCCTGCTCCCCCAACTCCCCTGCTCCCCTGCTCTCTTATCCCTTCCCAAGCTGACTCAAAGCCAAACTGACACGCAGGTAAGTTATCTGGAACTGAGAAAATCGTCTCGGCTGTAATTTCTGCTGGCAGCTGGTGGCAAAAATCTAGGGCTTGCTCCATTGTTTCCGAGCCAAACCAGCTAATCGGGGCAATCTCACCACTACTAGTACCTGTTTCATCGCTAAGGCACAAAATAATGCCATCTCGGATATCCCAGTTGCCATGACTGGTTTGTAGCGGTGGCTTAAACCGACGGCGATAAGGACGAAACTTAAAGTGGTATCGCATTAACTACCTGCAAGCATAAATCCCAATCCCAACAGTAAACTACTCCAGAAATGCACTGACACAGCGATAAATTTACAGTTGCTTACCTTTTCTGGCTGGTTATGATATTGCTTGACATGCCGAAATAATTTGATCGCAAACGGCAAACTCGCCCAACTCAGCAACGTCCAAACTGGGAAAATCCCCAAAACTACAAATAGGGCGGTTAGTGCATAAATGCTACCACCAAACCAGGGTAACAACTGGGCAGATGTTGCTGTGCCCAACCGGACAATTGGCGATCGCTTTCCCGCCGCTAAGTCATCCTTAACCTGGTGAAAGTGAGAGCAAAACAAAATAATCGCAGTCGCAATTCCGACAACAACAGAGGCTGCTAAACTGCTCTGTGACCACGTTTGGGTTTGACTATAGTATGCTGCTATCACTCCCAGGGGACCGAAGCAAAAAAAGCAAATTATTTCTCCTAAACCTTGGTAACCTAAACGAAAGGGCGGTCCTTGATAGCTGTAGCCTAGCGCACAACAAATCAGGATTAACCAAATCACTGTTAAGTCTTGTTGCCACCAGGCGATCGCTAGTATCCCCAATAAGCCCAAACATAGAAACAGATTCCCCAGCCAAAAAATTAAAGGTTTATTTCCAGTCAAGTTAACCAAAGAATGTACTTTGTTTTGATCAATGCCAGTTTCTGAATCAAATACATCATTACTAAGATTTTCCCAAGCAAGAATGCAAATAGCAGCGGTTAAAAATGTTAAAAACACTCCTCCATGAAGAATTTTAGTTTCAGCAAAAGCAACAGCAGTTCCTACCCAGATTGGCATAATAGCAACGCTGTACATGGGGGGCTTAATTGCCGCCATCCATAACTTAGTATTGGGATATGAAATTAGCTTTGTAGTCATCAGATGTGATTGGTTAAATTGTGATTCATTTTACTGATTTTGAAATCTCACAGCCTTGAGAACCTGTCCCGAATCAGAGCAGACACTCTAGCTGTAAAAGCACGTTTGCCAGCACCAATTCTTTACACAAAGTCAGTCCCTAAACCTGCTTAAATCTATGGTGAATGTAGTGGTGTACTGTAACGATTCATGTACCTCGTATTGCTTGCAGAACCCCCAGGTGGGCGTGTCCCCAAGGGTGTTACCCTACAGCCTGAATCTAGGCAGGACAAGGGGTATAAAAACTAACTTGATTCTGGAGAGCCGCATGAGTGGTTAAAGGTTGCTTAATTGTGTTACCTCTAGAAATACCATCACGTTTAATCACAACTTAGGAACAGAACTTCAAAAAAATTTACTATTTCTACATCCATGACAGTTTCACCGTGTCGTGCCAATTTCCTTTTAGACTACAAGGAGCTATATCAATTTCTGTTAGCCTGTCAAGCTGACTGCTCCCGTTCGGCACAATTTGTCAGTATATCAATTGAAATTAAAGCAGTTGATCCATTGGTTGTACTTGAGAAAATTGCAAAACCAGGGCAACTAACTTTTTACTATGAGAATAGAAGTAAAGGAGAAGCGATCGCGGCTATTGATGCAGTAGCAAAATTAAATGTAGAAGGTAAAAAGCGATTTAACAATACTCAAAAATTCATTAAATCTTGCCTTGCTGATACAATTACTATTGGCAATATCAATCATCCCTTTGCTGGCTCTCACTTCTTCTGTATTTTTGGTTTTTTTGATGAAAATATCCAAGCAGACTACCCATTTCCAGCAGCTACAGTATTTCTACCTCGTTGGCAAGTTGCTCGGTACAGCGATCGCTGTGTATTAGTTGCCAACTTAGTAATCGATACAGATGTAAATCTGGAAATACTATTCCAGCAGTTTTGCCAAACCATTGAAAAAATTACCTTATTAGAAAATAGTTCAAATAATAAAATTCATCAACAAAAATTTATAAAGCAAAATCTAACTGGTATTAATAACTTTAAACGCTCAGTTCTTTCTTCTTTAGAATTAATCTCCGCAAATCATCTGGATAAAATTGTCATAGCACATGCATTAGATATTACTTCAGTTCGTCCTTTTAACCTATTTCAATCCTTAAACAACTTACGGATACTTCATCCGAATTGTTATATCTTTTCCACAAGTAACGGTAAGGGACAAAACTTTATTGGTGCGAGCCCAGAACGGTTGATTAGGATTCAAAATCAAGAATTAATGACAGATGCTCTAGCTGGTTCAGCACCACGAGGAAAAACACCTGTTGAGGATGCTGATTTAGCAAATCGTTTATTGAGTAGTGAAAAGGAAAGTCGTGAACATCAAGTTGTAATTGATTTCATTACCCAACGTCTACAGCATCTGGGTATTGTGCCGCATCTACTACCGCCACGGTTACGGCAACTGTCAAATATCCAGCATTTATGGACACCCATCCAGGCGAAAGTTCCTGCCAATGTGCATCCTTTAGAAATTGTGGCTGAACTGCATCCTACCCCAGCGGTTGCTGGTGTCGCCAGAGATGTCGCTTGTGAACAAATTCGTTGCTATGAAAACTTTGAACGGGGGTTATACGCTGCACCACTTGGGTGGGTAGACTACCGAGGTAACAGCGAGTTTATTGTCGGCATCCGCTCGGCATTAATAGACGGCGATCGCGCTAGTCTTTACGCAGGTGCTGGTATTGTTGCTGGTTCTGATCCAGACAAGGAAATTGCAGAAATTCAACTCAAACTTCAGGCACTTCTTAAAGCCTTAATTTAATGAATATCTTCTTTTACCCCTACTTTTTCAACGGAAGCATCACTGAAAATGTTGTGCCAACCCCAACTTCACTATCAACTGTGATATTACCCCCATGTAAATCCACAGACTTTTTGACAATTGCTAGCCCTAGTCCTGTACCCGAAATTGTGCCCACATTACTAGCTCTATGGAAAGAATTAAATAATTTGTCTTGATCTGCTACAGGAATACCAATGCCCTGATCTTTAATCTGAAAAACAGCTTTGTCTTGTTCACAAATTAAGTCAAAATGTACAATACTAGCTTTGGATGAATACTTGATGGCATTTGAGAGCAAATTGCTGAGGATGTGCCTTAGTAGTTTTTCATCCATATACGTATTAGGATATTGACCTTGGCTACAAAAGGCAATTGTATGGTCACTAGCAGTCAGTTGCATTTCTTCCACTAAATCACGGCAGAATTGTGCAAGAGCGAGCGGTGTTGGCTGAAACTCTAGTTTGTCCGCTTCTGCTTTCTCAATTAACAGCACATCATTTAATAACCCTGTCATGTGTTTAATAGATGTTTGAATGCGCTGGAAATGGGTAAGTTTTTTCTCCTCACTCCATTTATGGCTGTAATGTTCGAGTAATTCTGTAGAAGATAAAATTGTGGCTAAGGGAGTGCGGAACTCGTGAGATGTTGTAGTTACAAAACGGGATTTAAGTTCGCCGAGTTCTTTTTCTTTTTCCAAGGCATTGCTAATATCTTCTTTACTCTTCCTCAGCGCCTTCTCAGCCCGCCTACGCTCAATGATTTCTTTTTCTAGTTCAAGTTTTGCCGTCTCAGCAGCCTCCACTCTGAGTAACATCTCCTCTGCTTGCTTACGTTCAACCGCTGCCTGAATTATTTGGGATTGGGTTTGCTTCAGTTGGTAAGTGTAGTCTGCCAGTTCTTTATTGCTCACAGCAAGTTCAATGATTTGTTGTTCAAGTTCCACGTTTAGCGATTGAATTTGTGTTTGTGCCTTTGCCCGCCGCCCTGCAATCATGAAGACAGTTACAAGAATAATAGTAAGCAAGGGAATCTCGATAAGTTCCTCTGCCTGGGTTTTACCTGAAGAGACTGCTGACAGTACCTCGCCTGTGGTAACCGTTACCCAAAAGCTTGTACGTAAGACAAAGGCTCGGAACTGCCAAGAAAATGCTCCAATGGACAGGAAAACGAAGACTAGATGAAAAAAGAGCACCGTATTACTAGTAAAAGTCATCAGAAGAGCCGTTACTAGCAGTGCTATATCTAAAGGCTTAACCCAGCGTATTGGCAGTACTCTCAAATTATTTATACCTTGCCTACTCAACTTGATTGAGTTGACGCAGAAGTTTAGTATTTTCGTTAGTAAGAAAATCTTCTACGTTGGGCATTTGATTGAGCAGTTGAATTTCGTCAGTACAGGTTTCTTGCAAAATCTTTAAGCAGCGATCGCGTTGCCCTGCTGTTTTGAGGTTCTTCAACATATGAATTGCTATATTTAGCTTAGGTACAGAACTATGTAACTCCTGCTGTATCTGTTTTAAAAGTTCGCCTTTATTATTGGCATCTTGCTGGAGTTCTTGGACTTTTTGTTGTAGCGCTTCCGCACGTTCGTGTTCGCTGGTGTACTGCTGCGTCATCGCTTCTTGTTTGGCAAATCGAGAGGCGATCGCTCCTAACATTTCCGCTCTTGTAAACGGCTTAGTAAGATAATCATCTGCTCCTAAATCCATTCCCATACGGATATCAGCTTTATCAGCCATAGCAGTGAGAAAAATGAATGGAATTGTTGCCGTCGTTGGCTCTTGACTCAATGCACTCAGGACTTCGTGTCCATCGACTTCAGGCATCATTACATCGCAAATAACTAAATCAGGTAGATGTTCTTGCGCCCAGATCGCACCTATAAAGCCATTTTCTGCGCCGACGACATCGTAATCCTCAGCCTCAAGAAGTTCTAAAATATTAGCTCTCACTGGTGACTCGTCTTCAATCACAAGAATCTTTTTCATTTATTTGTACCTAGTTAGTTAATGGAATCGTAACGGTAAATGTTGTACTAGCTCCAACTTCACTCTGCACTGTGATTTTGCCACCGTGTAAATCCACAGACTTTTTGACAATTGCTAGTCCGAGTCCTGTACCCGAAATTGTGCCTACGTTACTAGCTCTATGGAAAGAATTAAATAATTTGTCTTGATCTGCTACAGGAATACCAATGCCCTGATCTTTAATCTGAAAAACAGCTTTGTCTTGTTCACACACTAAGTCAAAATGTACAGTGCCACCTTGAGGTGAATACTTGATGGCATTTGAGAGCAAATTGCTGAGGATGTGCCGCAGTAGTTTGTCATCCATATAAGTAGTTAGGCCTTGAATCGGAGTGCAAAAGGTAATGTGGTTACTAACAGTAAGTGCCATCTCTTCCACCAGCTCACGGCAGAATTTTGTGACATCTAACGATGTTGGGTTGAACTCTAGTTTGCCCGCTTCCGCTTTACCAAGCAACAGCACATCATTTAATAACCCACTCATTTGTTTTACAGATGCTTGGATGCGCTGAAGATGGGTGAGTTTTTTCTCCTCACTACATTTATGGCTGTAATGTTCGATTAATTCTGTAGAAGATAAAATTGTGGCTAAGGGAGTGCGGAACTCGTGAGATGCCATAGTCACAAACCTGGACTTGAGTTCGCCGAGTTCTTTCTCTTTTTCTAAAGCACTGCGAATGTCTGCTTCTGCTTGCTTACGTTCAGTAATGTCGCGGACAATAGCCACTACTTCATCTTCAGCGCTAACAGCGATCCGAAACTCGTAATCAAGTAGATTGTTATTCACCAGCAACTGGGACTCAAAGATTTGGACTTCGCCAGTAGAGAGGGCTTTTTCCACACAGTTCATAACTGGTTGAGCTACCTCTGTTGGCAACACTTCATACAGGTGTTTACCGATAAATTCACTGGCAGGCATCGGCAAATTATTTTCCTTTGCCGCTTTGAAGTTGACAAAAATGCCATCTTTGCCGATCCGAAATATCGAATCTGGGATTGCGTCTAGAAGGGCGCGATTTGTTGCTACGCTTGAGCGTAGGGCAACTTCTGCCTGCTTGCGCTCAGTAATGTCGGTGGAGATACCGCAAGTTGCGTAGGGAACTCCCGTAGCATCATAGAGGGGAAACTTGATTGAAAGATACGTGTGTAGACCGTCATCTTGAAGGACAACCTCCTCCCAGTCCAAGGGAGATTTAGCTTCTTGAACCTTGTGATCGTTCACCCGTAACACGTCAGCTATTTCCTTAGGGAAGAGATCGTAGTCGGTTTTACCTTTAAACTCTTCTCTATCTAGGTGAAAAAGGATACCGTACCAGGCATTGACTAAAATATATCGACCTTGAAGGTCTTTGACGTAGATTAGCGCTGTAGAGTTATCCAAGATGGCATGTAGTCGCTCCTCGCTTTCCCGCAACGCCTCCTCTGCTCGTTGGCGTTCAACAATTTCACCTCGTAATTGCTCGTTAATTTTCCTTAGTTCAGCGGTACGTTCTTCTACTCTGATTTCTAGCTCGTTATGGGCCTTTTTTAGTGCCGCTTCTACCAGCTTGCGATCGCTAACATCGACAACATAACTTCTGATTAGATCGCTTTCGGCAATATAATGTACAGATTGTTCAAAGAATTTGTTAGCAATTTCAACCTCACGAACAAAAACTTCTTCCTTACTGTTCTGAGCTTTAGCCACTAATCCCGCTAGGATTGGATGCTGGAGCCTAGCTTCTCGGATGCCTGGAAACTCCATTACTGCCGCTGGATTGAGATACATGATATTTCCAGCCATGTCAATCTCAAGAATTGGATTGGAAGTAAGTTCAGGAAAAGAAGCTAATCGCACTAGTGCCGCTTCATGAGAGTTTTCAAAATTAGGATCTGACGAAACCAGCAATTGAAAAGGATTAATTAAGTTTGCCAAGAAACCAGAAACATCTTCAGCCTTAGCTGATGTCAAAAAAATTACATCTGATTGGTTGGTAGTGGCATAATACCTGACCCTAACATCACCGCCAAACATAATCACATCTCCAGGTTGGAGATCGTGAGAGAAGCAGCGGCGACCATTAACGATTAAGCCGTTGGCACTGGGCTTTCCCTGTAAGTTCCCATCCATAATCCGAAACATGTAAGTAGCAGTTTCGGGCATTGTGAGCCGCACTAAGATCGCATGCTGACGCGAAACCAAGTGGGAGTAAAGCACAATGGAGTTGGTTGAGTCGCGACCAATTGAACAGGTAGCTGCCTCTAACGCAATGGTGCGTTTGCCTTGGTTGTCTTCGATGACTAGTAGATGCTCGATTCGTTGTTCACTCTCTAGCACTATCTTCAGTTAGTCTTCTAAGGTGTTACTCATAGGTTTCCCACTTTAAGCTAGAAAATCACAGTCTTTGAGTAAATTACTATCAGCAGTGGCACCAAAGACAACAATCAAACTTAAGCGCAAGCCAAACCGTTTTCTACGGTTGCGATCGCAACTGGATTTGAAATCGCCCTAGATTATTAGGAATCCCTGCAACTCCTAAGTAGTGGCAGCTAAGAGCAGCGAATATTAAGACAACACCAGTCATTTTGCCGCTGGAAATTAGCAACACTCCAGCCATTTTGCTCTAAAGTATCAGTGACGGATTGTGCCTGGTTAACTAAAATGCCGCTAAGGATGCCCCAAGTTGTGGGTAGCGCCATCGCCCTCAGTTGTGGGATTAAGTTAATAATCACCTCTGCCAAGATATTGCAGACGATGCCATCGACTGGTTTCAACTTCAATAAGCGCTCCACACTGCCCTGCTCAACCACCAGGCGATCGCAACTAATCTGGTTAAGTTCCTGATTGCTGCGAGTAGATTGCACCGCCAAGGGATCAGTATCTACCGCATATACCTTGCTTGCTCCCAGCAGCAGTGCTCCAATTGAGAGAATGCCAGAGCCACAACCGATATCTGCAACTACCGCACCTTCAACTACGTGCCTTTCTAAAGACTCTAAACATAGTTGTGTCGTGGCATGGTTGCCAGTACCAAAAGCAACACCTGGATCAAGTCGGAGAATTAGACGCTCTGATTGTGGGACCGGCAGCCAAGCTGGGTTAACTAAAAAGCGAGTGCCAATTTCTTGAGGATGCCAGTATTCCTTCCAGCTACTCGCCCAATCTTCCTCATCAATTAAAATCCTATCAATTGTTGGTATCGGTAGCCCCATCACCGATGCATCCTGACGTAGCAAAAGCAATAGCCCTGTCAAGTCTAGTTGCTGCTCCTGCTTAGGCAAGTAAGCGCGTACCAGACAAAGATCTCCTTTTTTCTCACTAGCCGTTCCCCGGACACCAAAATTTTCCAGTCGCCAGAAGATAGAATCTTCCAAGTCTGGAGCGCAAAGAATTTGCAGTTCCCACCAGCTGTTTGCCATACAAAAATTCACTGAAAAGGGGCGAGGGGCGTTAGCGAAGCGGGACTTTGTCCGGGATGAGAGGCGAGGGGGCAAGGGGACAACCCTCGTGTTTGAATGTGCACACGCTTGAAACCGTGCAGGACTTACGGTTTTTTTCTTCTTTCCCCTTGTCCCCTTATCTCCCCCTACCCAAGTCCTCTTTTTACAAAGTCACCGTATAAGCATCCCGAATCCCAGGTACTTTGATAATCTCATCCAAAATTCCATCTGGTAGAGGATCATCAATGCTCAACGCCATCACTGCATCGCCACGCACGATTTTGCGACCTACCTGCATACTGGCAATATTGACATTAAAACTACCTAGTAGTGAGCCGAGCTTGCCTATAATCCCTGGCATATCGCGGTGCAGGGTAAACACCATATGCTGAGTGGGGGGTACATTAATCGGGAACTCGTCAACGTCTGTAAGGCGGATTTCGCCATCACCCAACAACGCGCCTGTCACCGAATGCTCACCCAACGAACCCTTTGCTTCCAGGTGCAGCGATCCAGCATAATCTCGCACCGAGGCATCCCGTGTTTCAATCACGCGAATTCCTCGCTCTTTAGCTTCAATGCTGGCATTGACGTAATTTACTCGTTCCCGCAAAGCTTGAGAAAGTAGCCCTTTCAGCGCTGCCACCACTAACGGCTGACTTTTATTAGTCGCCAGTTCTCCTTGGAGTCTGACATTCAGTGACTCTACTCGTCCCCCAGCTAGTTGACCGACCAAGTTTCCTAGTGTTTCAGCTAGTTGCATATAAGGTCTGAGTTCTTCCAGCACGTCAGGACCAAATCCAGGAATGTTTACTGCCGATCGCGCCGGTAGTCCCAACAGTACATCCCGAATTTGTTCAGCAACGTCAATTGCCACATTAACTTGAGCTTCAGCAGTAGAGGCTCCCAGGTGTGGAGTCAAAATAGCCTCTTTCCCCAGTGACCTCAAGGCAGACTCTCCTAGCGGTTCCGCCTCATACACATCTAAGGCTGCACCAGCAATTTTGCCGTTTTTCAATGCTTCTGCCAAAGCTGCTTCGTCAATAATGCCGCCTCTAGCACAGTTGATAATTCGGGCGGTGGGTTTCATCTTAGATAGCGCTGCGGTGTTTATCAGGTGGGTGGTTTCTGGTGTCTTGGGTATGTGCAGTGTAATATAGTCTGCTTCCTGTAGTAGCATATCCATTTCCACCAAGCGACACCCTAGTTGTTCTGCTCGTTCTGTGGAGATAAAGGGGTCGTATGCCAGCAGTTTCATCCCCATTGCCTTAGCAACATTGGCAACATGAGAACCAATCTTGCCCAAGCCGACAACTCCTAGAGTTTTTTTGTAAACCTCAGCCCCAATAAAGCTTTTCCGGTCCCACTTGCCGCTTTTGACCGAAAAATTAGCATCAGGAATGTAGCGCGATAAAGCCAGCATCATGGCTACTGCGTGTTCTGCTGCCGCGATCGTATTTCCTTCCGGAGAATTTACAACCACAATTCCTTTACGTGTCGCAGCGTTTACGTCTACATTATCAACGCCCACCCCTGCGCGACCGATAATTTTTAACTGGGTTCCAGCCTCAATGATTTCCTTGGTAACACGACTACCAGAGCGAATCATCAGTGCATCGTACTCTGGAATAATCTGCACCAATTCCTCCGGTGATAACCCCAGTTTCACATCAACACTAGCAACTTGGGAGAGGATATCAATTCCAGCTTGGTCAATTGGGTCAGATACAAGAACTTTGGACATAATTAGTAACTAAAGTTAGGTGATGACACTTTATAACTGATGAAGGAAACGCTCTTAAGTAACTATTATTTATCGATACCAGCAAAAACTCAGATCATGTGTGGCAGAATTTTAGATTAACCTACCTGTATTGAAAAATTTTGCCTACGCGCGTAGCATTCGCTGCCGCAGTAGGTCATTTTAACCGTAAAGGTGTCAACGCAAGAGCATGAGCGCAGAATTTTTTGTTATCTGGGATACTTTGTGTTGGTAACGGAAATTGCTTGACACGGCACGAATCCTGATTAAGACAGACGAAGCGTAACGCTCGGTACTGTTACTTTATTAATTAAATACATATTGTCTCCCATTGCCACCTAAGACAAGTTTAGTTTGGCACAAAATACCGAGTGGGGCAAAATCCTCCCTATTAGACAAAGATTATTAAATCTATGAATTACCTTGTTGCTGTATTACCAGATCGCATCCAAGCAGAAGCCGCCTACCTAGCTTTAGAAAAAGAGGGCATCCCAACTGATAAAGTAAGTATCCTGGGCAAAGGCTACAAGAGTGCTGATGAATTTGGATTGATTGACCCCAACGAGCAAGCTAAAAAGCAATCACAACTACTGTCTTCCTGGTTAGTACCGTTTGGGTTTGTAGCTGGGTTTATGTTCAATGTTCTTACACATTTGTATATCTTTCCCTGGGCAGGTGAATTTGGTAACCACATAATCGGTGGACTACTAGGTGCTGGCGCTGGTGCTATGGGTGCTTTGTTTAGCGGTGGTGGAGTTGGTTTAGTGCTGGGTAGCGGTGACGCTTTACCTTACCGCAATCGTCTGGATGCAGGTAAATACTTGGTTGTAGTTCAAGGTTCTGAACTTGTAACTCGTCAGGCAACCCGGATACTTCGCTCCTTTGAACCAGAGAATATCCAAGGCTACACTGATCCGGCTGAAGTTTAAAATTTAGCTGCAATCCCTGATATTCAAAGATTTTGAGATGTGTAGAGGCGTTACATTCAACGTCTGTCTTTCATACATAACACGGTTAATAACTTATAAACTACGAAGCTAATGCTGCCACGCGAAGAACTTTTAAAAGCAGTTGAAAATCGAGATAGTGTAGCTCGCGTGATTGATCGCTCAGATCAGGCAATCAAAACGTGGGAAGTTGTGCTGACGGATTTTCTCTCTCCTCCTGAACTAGCTGAAACTCGGCAGGTGTTCAGTCGTTTAACCGAAGTGCAACTGGTTGCTTGGGGTGGCTATCCGCAAGCAGAACGACAACGTTTAGCTATAGCACGCTCCGAAGTTTCCCTAGATCAATCGCAAGTTACAGTTGTTGTCTTGGAGATTGCTGGTAACTTTCTTTTTGATACTGCTACTCACCGCGACTTTTTGGGTGCAATCCTGGGTACGGGGATTGTCCGCGACAAGATTGGCGACATCATCGTACTAGGCGAACGCGGAGCACAGGCAATTGTCGTGCCAGAGTTGGTGGAATTTTTACAGATGAATCTGATTCAAGTGCGATCAGTACCAGTTAAAACGCAGCCAATTGATCTTGGCGAACTGAAGATTCGAGAACCCAAGAAGAAAGAATTGACAACAGTGGAAGCTTCTTTACGACTAGACGCGATCGCCTCAGCTGGCTTTGGGATGTCTCGCAGCAAAATGGGGGATTTGATTGATGGTGGTGATGTCCGAGTCAACTGGAAGGACATTACTCAAGCTAGTTATCAAGTTAAGTCAGGCGACTTAATTGCAATTCGCACTAAAGGACGTTTAGAGGTTGGGGAAGTAATGGTTACGAAAAAAGAACGCTACCGCATCCAGTTAACAAGATACATGTAAAGAGTGGGGAGCTTCAGCAGTGTTAACATAATGGCATCTAGGAGATAACGTTCTGAGAATGGAACTTTTTACAGTTGGACACTCTAACCTCAGTATCCAAGCGTTTATTGAACTCCTTCAAAAGCATGGGGTGACGGCTTTGGCAGATGTGCGTTCACATCCCTATAGTCGGTATCTGCCTCATTTTAATCAGGCAGCTCTCAAAATAGCCTTACTTGATAATAGAATTCGCTACGTATTCCTTGGGAGTGAATTAGGAGCTAGGTCTAGCGACCCCAGCTGTTATGTTGAGGGTAAAGCTCTATACGAAAAAATTGCAGCTACAGAGCTATTTTCAGCCGGAATTCAGCGTGTTCTAAAGGGTGCACAAACATACAAAATTGCTCTAATGTGCGCGGAGAAAGATCCTATTACCTGTCACCGTGCAATTTTAGTTTGCCAACATTTGCGAAACTCTAGATTAAAGATTAGTCATATCTTGCAAAATGGTAGCTTAGAAACTCATCAACACCTTGAAAATAGAATTTTAGATTTGTATGGATTGAACCAGTTGGAAATACTTGAAAGTCGTCAATTGTCACTCTTTGAGGAGCAGTCAGTATTAGAAAAATCTCCTAATAGGCAATCAAGAGAGGACGCTATTCGAGCAGCTTATAAAAAGCAGGGAGAGCAGATTGCTTATGTAAAGAAGAAAGAAAGGTATTATGAGCAGGTTAGTTAATTTATTTACAATTGGTTTTACTCAAAAAAGTGCTCAAAAGTTTTTTGATACTTTGAGTAATGCCGGAGTTAAAAGGATTATAGATACAAGGCTAAATAACCTTTCTCAGTTAGCTGGCTTTACTAAGCGCTCAGACTTGGAGTATTTTCTACGAGAAATTGGCAATATAGAATATGTTCATATTCTTGATTTAGCACCGACTAAAGATATCCTTGATGCTTACAAAAAAAAACAAGGCGATTGGGAAAATTATGAAAGACAATTTTTGAAACTGATGAGCGATCGCCAGATTGAAAAGCGAGTTTCACCAGAAATTCTAGATGGTGGATGTTTACTTTGCAGTGAGGCGAAGCCTCATCATTGTCATCGTCGCCTAGTTGCAGAGTATCTGAATAGCAAGTGGGCAAATGTAAACATCTGCCACCTCTAAACCTCTATAGCCTGATTGACTGACAAAACCCTTAGAAAACCTTCTCCCAATAAAACTTGAAGGTCAATTTTATTGATATATAAGTAAATTGTTAATTTGTCCAGCTTCTAGGGAATCCTATATTAGAGACCCTTTAAGCCTTGTCAGTCAGCCTCTATGACTCAGATCATCTGCCTTGCTAACTCCTGGAAGCTAGAACAACGATGCATTGCTGGAATTAACCCCGCTACTGGAAAGTGGATTCGTCCTGTATCTAGCTCGTACCCACAAGATGGTCGTGTTCCCAGAAGTGTGCGGCTCGTAAATGGAGAGGAGCCTGCATTGCTGGACATCTTAGCAATTCCTTTAGAGAAGGATGGGCCTGATTTTGGTTTTGAGAGTGAGAATTTCACAATTGCTTCTGGAGTATGGCAACGAGTAGGACAAGTTCAACCAACAGATGTTCTTCAATACTGTGAAAACTATCTCGCCATTCTCCATAACTGTAATAAGTATGTAACTGTGCCATATTTACAAGCTCGCTCCTTTCATGAACGACGTACACTACAGCTTGTAAATGCAATAGAACTAACTGTGGAGAGTAAACCAAGGTATCGCGGAGGTATGACTTGGAAAGGCACACTGGTAACAGCATCTGGACAGCAGTTGACAGATGCTAACATTACTGACCCTGTTTTTGTTAAACGGTTAGAATCTGGCTATCGTCCTGAAAATCCCTGTTTAGTGACAGTTAGCTTGAGTATGCCTCACCGACCATCTGATGACTGGGAGGGGGACGCTCCTTGCTGGAAACTGATTGCAGGGTTATTGAACTTTCTGTATCTGACTTAATATTGGTTGAAATGCAACGACTGCGTTGGACTTTGGAGCAAGGACGTAATTATTTACAGCAGACGTATGGTAAGCGATCACGTCAGCAATTGACTTCATCTGAGCTAAGTCAGTTCCTCAATTATCTCAAATCTCTTCCCACCCCTATAGCAAATTCAACTGATTATAATGCTATTTAGCTCTAACGAAGCCAAGCCTCAAAAGAGGACTTTAAAAAATAGTTTATTATTCTAACTGGCCTTAGTCCTAGATTAAGGCTTCTTTACGGCTAGATGCGATCGCCTCAGCTGGCTTTGGGATGTCTCGCAGCAAAATGGGGGATTTGATTGATGGTGGTGATGTCCGAGTTAACTGGAAGGACATTAGAGTTCTTGCAAAAGGGTAAAGAAAGATGGCAAAAGTAGATTAAAGGAGGAAACCCTATGATCTACGAGCAAGTCAAACATTTGAAGCCAGAGGATTTTAAACGATTATGTGGTGTGCGTCCTGAAACATTCAACCA
>JBGTCQ010000164.1:0-4631 GCA_041748755.1 Chroococcidiopsidaceae cyanobacterium
TACTTGTCTGTACCCCAGTTGTAGGTTAGTTCTAAAACAGTGTGGTCAGATTCATTACCGTAGCCTACAAAAGCAAGGGTAAACTCGCCCCCTGGATAATCTTTCTGACGCAGTAACTGCATCCCCAGTAGTTCACAGTAGAACTTGAGAGATTCTTCCAGGTTGCCGACGCGCAGCATAGTATGTAGTAATTTCATGACTTACTCCAAATTCCTTTTTTAATTGTAAAGACACGCTTAATCACGTCTATGGCTCGAATGCAATGATTCTGCGCTTAGGCAAGATGTCAGTTGAAATAAGTAGACAATTTTGTGAAAAGCTGTCCGAACCCCTATCCTAACGGTTAGGTTCACCTCAACGGGACAGAGGAGAGGAGGACAAGGGGACAAGGAGACAAGGGAACACGGGGAAACCTACCTCAATCCGCTTCCCTACTTTTGTGTGATGAGCTAATTAATTGTGCTAAATAAAGGTGCTATACAAGATGATTGACACTCTAGAGACTGCGATTGAAACCATTGTTGCTAGAGAAATTTTAGACTCGCGCGGACGACCGACAGTAGAAGCTGAAGTCCACCTAATCAGCGGGGTTGTGGGAGTGGCTCAGGTTCCCAGCGGTGCGTCTACTGGGACTTTTGAGGCTCACGAACTACGAGATGACGATAAAAGCCGCTATGGAGGTAAAGGGGTACTCAAGGCGGTGCGAAACGTGCATGAGATAATTGCGCCGCAACTGATACAAATGGATGTGGTTAACCAGGAACTCTTAGACCGCACGATGATTTTACTAGATGGCTCCCCTAATAAAGCTCAGTTGGGTGCTAATGCAATTCTGGCGGTTTCCCTGGCGGCTGCAAAAGCTGGTGCTGAGTATCTAGGGCTGCCGCTTTATCGTTATCTCGGCGGTCCCTTGGCGAATTTACTGCCTGTACCGTTGATGAATGTGATTAACGGGGGTGCTCATGCGTCTAATAATGTTGATTTTCAAGAATTCATGATCGTTCCTGTGGGGGCTGCTTCGTTTCGGGAAGCGCTGCGTTGGGGAGCGGAGGTGTTTGCGGCTTTGAGCAAAGTTTTAGATGACAAAGGCTTGCTTACGGGCGTAGGAGATGAAGGCGGCTTTGCTCCTAATTTGGAGTCAAATCAGGCGGCTTTGGAATTGCTGATGCTGGCGATCGCTAAAGCTGGTTATAAGCCAGGGGAAGAAGTCGCTTTGGCAATGGATGTGGCGGCTAGTGAGTTTTACAAAGAAGGTCAGTATGTCTACGACGGTGCGCCTCATGCGCCAACTGAGTTTATTGAGTATATGGCTGGGCTAGTGGAGCAGTACCCAATTATTTCTATTGAAGATGGGCTGCACGAGGAAGACTGGCAGCATTGGCAGTTGTTAACCGAAAAGTTGGGCAACATTCAGCTAGTGGGTGATGACTTGTTTGTTACTAATACCAGTCGCTTACAAAAAGGCATTCAGCAGAAAGCTGGTAACGCGATTTTGATTAAGCTCAATCAAATTGGTTCTCTAACTGAAACTCTGGAAACAATTGATTTGGCAACCCGTAACGGTTTCCGGTCAGTAATCAGTCATCGCTCTGGTGAAACTGAAGACACCACTATTGCTGATTTAGCTGTGGCAACTCGTGCTGGCCAAATTAAAACTGGTTCGCTGTGCCGCAGCGAACGGGTAGCGAAATATAATCGGTTGTTGCGAATTGAGGATGAATTGGGCGATCGCGCGGTCTATGCTGGTGCGGTTGGTTTAGGACCAAAGTAGAGGCGAGGGGCGAGGGGCGAGGGGCGAGAAAATATTTACTTCCCCTGCTCCTCCATTAAGGATAAAATCCCAATTGTGGCAATCCTAGTGTTTCGTCCCAGCCCATCATTAAGTTCAAACATTGGATTGCTTGACCTGCTTGTCCCTTGATTAAGTTATCAATAGCTGACATCACGATTACTCGACCAGTACGCGGGTCAACTTCAATGCCGATGTAGCAAAGATTGCTGCCGCAGGCCCACTTAGTTTGAGGATAAACGCCGCTTTCACACACTGTTACCCAAGGAGAGTTGCGATAGAAGGCGGTGTAAATTGTAAGTAAGTCCTCTCGTACTAAACCGGGATCGCGTAGGGTAGCATAGACAGTTGCTAAAATTCCGCGCACCATTGGAATTAGGTGAGGAGTAAATTGTACCGTGACTTCGTGACCTGCTAAGTCACTACAAATTTGTTCAATTTCCGGGGTATGGCGGTGACGCGCAACGCTGTATGCTCCCAAGGAATTATCTGCCTCGGCCAGCAACAAACCGACTTTTGCCTGCCGTCCGCCGCCAGAGGTGCCAGATTTCGCGTCGATAATTGCGGTTTCTGGGACAATTAATCCTTGCTTCAAGAGTGGTGAGAGCGCCAGGAGACTGGCTGTAGGATAGCAACCAGGGCAACCTATTAACTGGCTTTCGGCAATGCGATCGCGGTACAATTCGGGTAAGCCATAAACAGCTGTTGCGGCAACAGTGCGATCGCTTCGCTCCCCTCCATACCAGGTCTTGTAAGTTTCCAAATCGCTAAATCGGTAGTCCGCGGAAAGATCCAGCACCTTACATCCTTTCTCCACCAGTTGCGGTGCCATTTGATGTGCCAGACCATTCGGTAAAGAGAGAAACACGACTTCACAGCGTTTGGCAATTGTTGCTGGCTCTACCGCTTCTATCGGCTGCTTAACACGATGAGCTAGATGAGGGTAAAGATCCGCAAAGGACTTGCCCGCACTACTCTCACCGCCTAAATAAACGACTTCGACCCCTGGATGATCCATTAAGAGTCGTACCAGCTGCACTCCGCCATAGCCTGACGCACCAACAATTCCAACCGACACGCGCCCTATATCGCCCATAATACTTAATCCTGATAAACTTTATATTTGCTAATAACGGGTTAACTTTCGCTGAATTGTAGTACTAAAACTCCTTTTTAGGGCAATGATTTTTTGATATTTCCCCACTCCTGCTCCTAACTTCTGTCGGTTGTTAAAGAAGCTACAATCAAAAGTAAGGATACTTTAAAAAACTTTACGGCTGTAATTCACTTGAACTTCTCTGTGCAGCTTAAGACTTCTTCAAGCCAATTTTTTCAGTTTGACTCGATTGATGCCGCTTTAGCAGACCTCAAAGCCGGTCGTGCCATAGTGGTAGTCGATGATGAAAATCGGGAAAATGAAGGTGACTTGATTTGCGCCGCCCAGTTTGCCACGCCGGACATAATTAATTTCATGGCAGTGGAGGCACGAGGTTTGATTTGTCTGGCAATGACGGGCGATCGCTTGGATGAACTCGATCTGCCGTTGATGGTTAGCAACACTACAGACAGCAATCAAACTGCGTTCACAGTCAGCATTGATGCCTCTCCTGCTCTAGGCGTTACAACTGGTATTTCAGCAGAAGACCGCGCCCGTACTATCCAAGTTACAATCAACTCGGCAACAAAACCTGCGGATTTGCATCGTCCTGGTCATATTTTTCCCCTCCGGGCAAGAGAAGGAGGTGTCTTGAAACGGGCGGGTCACACAGAAGCTGGTGTTGACTTACCTCGATTAGCTGGACTGTACCCGGCTGGGGTAATTTGTGAAATTCAAAACCCCAATGGCTCAATGGCGCGATTGCCGGAGTTAATCAAGTATGCCAAAACTCACAAACTGAAAATTATTAGTATTGCTGACTTAATCAGTTATCGCCTCAAGCATGAGCGGTTTGTCTATCGTGAAACTGTTACCGAGTTGCCGACGCAGTTTGGTTATTTCCAAATCTATGCTTATCGCAACACAATAGATAATTCTGAACATGTGGCGATCGCGAAAGGTGATCCAGCTGAATTTCAAGGGCAACCAGTGATGGTGCGGATGCACTCAGAATGCCTGACAGGTGATGCCTTGGGTTCGCTACGCTGTGACTGTCGCATGCAACTACAAGCGGCTTTAAAAATGATTGAGAACGCGGGTAAAGGTGTAGTAGTTTATCTACGGCAAGAAGGGCGTGGAATTGGGCTGATTAACAAGTTGAAGGCTTACTCGTTGCAAGATATGGGGCTGGATACGGTAGAAGCGAATGAGCGCTTGGGGTTCCCTGCTGACTTACGAAATTACGGAGTAGGAGCGCAAATACTCAATGATTTGGGAGTGGAGAAGATTCGTTTGATTACGAATAATCCCCGTAAAATTGCTGGTTTGAAGGGTTATGGTTTGGAGGTGGTGGATCGAGTGCCGCTCTTGATTGAAGCAACTGACCACAATTCCAACTATCTAGCAACGAAGGCGGAAAAGCTGGGTCATCTGCTGTTGCAGACATATCTTGTAACAGTGGCAATTCACTGGCAAGATGAACCCTTGTCGGTGACGGAACGCTACGAACGCTTGGAAAAGATGCGCCATTTGGCAAGCTTCCATAACTTGTTAGTGCAAGAGGAAGCGCGACCAGTAGCGATCGCATTGTTCGGTCAACCCTCTCTAACTCTGCATTTAGGTCTAGATCAAGCCCAAGTTGCTGCTGCTGATTGGTATCGGCAAGCAAGTCATCCTTATGTACAAGCGATCGCCCAAATTTTAGATAATCTCGCAACTTGGTCTCACATCCAGCAGTTAGAATTT
>JBGTCQ010000165.1:0-16975 GCA_041748755.1 Chroococcidiopsidaceae cyanobacterium
GTTCCGACTTACGAGTGCTTTAATCGCTGTGCTTACTGCAATTTTCGGGCAGAGCCAGGTAAAAGTCCTTGGCTGAGTGTAACAGCCGCACGCGATCAAATGAACAGACTCCAGGCTCAAGGTATCTGTGAAATCCTGATTCTTAGTGGTGAGGTACATCCACATTCGTCACGCCGCCAGGCATGGTTTCAGCTGATTTATGACCTTTGCAATTTGGCGCTTTCCCTGGGATTTTTGCCTCACACGAATGTGGGTCCACTGAGTTGGGATGAGATGCAACAGTTGAAAACTGTTAATGTGTCAATGGGGCTGATGCTGGAACAACTAACACCACAATTGCTGCATGTTCATCGGCAGGCTCCTAGCAAAGTGCCAGAACTCCGATTACAACAGCTTGCTTGGGCTGGAGAATTACAAATCCCGTTTACGACGGGGTTACTGCTGGGCATTGGGGAGAGTCCTCCAGATTGGTGGGCAACGTTGCAGGCGATCGCTCAAATTCACCAGCACTGGGGGCATATTCAAGAAGTTATCCTCCAACCTCATAGTCCAGGGAGTAATCAAACGTTGGTTGCCCCAGCTTTTGATCCGCATCAACTACCAGAAGTAGTAGCAGCTGCGCGTGAGATTCTGCCACCGGATATTACTCTGCAAATTCCCCCTAATTTAGTCAAAGATTCCAGCTGGTTAATTGCTTGCGTAGAGGCAGGAGCAAGGGATTTAGGAGGGATTGGACCAAAAGATGAAGTCAATCCCAATTATCCTCATCTTGATCATCAAAGACTCAGAGAAATTTTAGAGCCAGCTGGGTGGCAGCTAGTGCCTCGCCTGCCGATTTATCCTCAATACATCAGTTGGTTGCCAGAGCGATCGCAAATAGCTGTTGAGCGGTGGCAAAGATTAGAGAGTATAAATTAGGGAATATTCCCCGCACCCAGATGACAGCAGGGATGGTTTACTTAACAACACGATCCTTATCCACTGGAACTAAAATGTAGGTCGTCTGCGTTTCAACGTATTTTCCACTGGCGACCTCATTAGTCGTAACTTGGTTTTTGTCTGCAACCAGCGCCTCTTCAGAGGGCTTGGCATCCTCGGCTACTACATCCACTGTAGTTTTTACAGATTGGTTAACAGCTTCAGCTGCATCCTTGACTGTTTCCACTGTAGTTTTTACAGTCTGGTTAACACCCTCAGTTGCATCCTTAACTGCGTCCCCTACATCTTTTGCAGTATGATTAACATTCTCAGCTACACTTTTTACTGCGTCCCCTACACCTTTTACAGTCTGGTTAACATTCTCAGCTGCACCCTTGAGTGCGTCTCCTATACCTTTTACAGTCTGGTTAACCCTCTCAGTTGTAACTTTACTAGCTAAAGTACTGGCTACTGCACCTACTACAGCACCAACGACTGCGCCAATCGCTACTTTAGCTAACCCATCACCCCTAGTTTCTGCTGAATGAGCAGTGGGTTGATCTGTAACGAAGTCAATATCATCATACTTACCTAAAAGCTGCTTATCTTCAATCATAATAATTGTCTCCTTTTGTACCCGAACTAATTGACAGCCATGTAGTTAGACAAAGAAAAAGCGACGTTATACCTTTCTCTTTATTTGACCAAGGCTAAGGTGGCATAACTTACTAATTGCTTTTTTGCAGGTAGTCCTAAACGTGTAAGGATAGCGCCGAGATACCTCAAAGAAAGGAACTGCTGTTTATCCAGAGCCATTTAGGACTACTTTTTTGATTCATCACGAGATATAAAACCAAGTTAGGTCTTACTAGGCAGTCTATTAATATTCTCGCCGCTCAACGTCTTCTTCAAAAAAGCCCGCTTCACCAAGAACTACTGGTGTTTCAGCGTCTAAAGGGATATTTTCATCAACCAGTCCTTCTGTCTCCACTACAACTAAAATGTCAGGCATCTGGGTTTCAACCTGTCCAATGCTAACTTCACCAGTCGGAACCTGATTTTTGCCTGTAGCCAGCAGATCTTCATCTAGCTTAAAGTTCTGAGCCTGAGATGGCTTAATATTCTCAGATGTATCTTTTATCGCATCTGCTGTGTCTTTTACCGCACCTACTGCAAATTGCTTAGCATCTTCAGATGTGTCTTTTACTGCATCCACTACACCTACTGTAGATTGCTCGACATCTTCAGCTGAATCCTTTAATGATTCCACTGCACCTATTACAGCGTAGTTAACACCATCAGCTACACTCTTTACTACGTCCCCTACACCTTTTGCGGAGTGGTTAACACCCTCAGCTACAGTCTTTGCCCCCTCTCCTACACCAATTGCCGCGTGGTTAACAGCCTTAGCTGTTTTCTTGTTAGCAAAAGCGCCAGCTAATGTACCCAACGTAAGACCGATGAGTCCTCCCGTCAATACTCTAGCTAATACAGGACTGATGCCTTTGCTTGCTGAATGAGCATCGGGTTGACGCGAAATGGTAGGAGCATTTTTGTCTCTAGCTGAACCATTATCTGTGCTTTTGCTTGTTGAATAAGCATTGGGTTGAGGCGAAATGGTAGCAGTATTTTCTTTTCTAGCTGTGCGATCGCCTGTGCTTGTATCCGCTGAACGAGTGTAGGTTTGAGCGGTTGCGTTCAAGTCAGTATTTTCGTGGTGCTTATCTAAAGGCAGCTTGTTCTCATTCATAATAATCCTCTCTTTTGTCCCAAAACTGATTAATGCTTATTTGCTGTAGATTGTTATCTACCGCTAATTTAACAATTGCTGCAAACGCACGACCAGTCTTTAGTTGTACTCCTTGGCGTTTTTTATTAATAATACTAAAGATATAAGCTTAAGCTGGAAATGGCTTGGCATAAGGCTTTTTAATAAAAAGCGTGACTAGGTTCTAGCATTTTTGTGACTAGGTTCTAGCGTTATATGTAATGTTTCATAACCAATACATAGTAAGGTTTTTATACTAATTTGAGCTAATTTTTTAGACCATACATTACTGAAACCAGCCTAGTTGTTTGATCAAGAAATTCCGTTGCAAAAACTTGCAATGCTCCGCTACAAATGGAGTCAATTCCTGCACAGACATCACATTTTGCGGTGTGTTAGATGGGAGAAAGCCTTATCCTCAAAGGAAATCTCGAATCCCTTCCCCCTGGTTTGAACAGTCTTAACTCCCGATTAGCAAAGTAAAGTAAAGACGAGATTGAGGGCAGATGTAAAATAGAATTGTAGAATTCAAAGACCAGATTGCTGGTCAAAAACGCTTATCGAAACTATCTACGGCAACCTTCAAGGTCTAAAGTCCAGCCAAACCAAACAGCTGGAGCGGCTTTATCACCAACGGCTACCAGGCGATCGCATTACTACGACCGAATTTAGTCAGCGGCTGGCAGCAATTAGTACAGAAATCAATCAGCCAGTATGCACTTACGTCAATCGTCGGGGACAGGTAATTCGTGTTGGAGTAGGTACACCCCGTCAAACCCAAATTCCACCACTGGAATTGCCGCGCTATGGTGCAGAACGACTAAGTGGGATTCGCTGCCTTGCTACACAGCTAAAGTCAGAACCGCCAAATGAAGCCGCCCTGACTGCAATGGCACTCCAGCGCTTAGATGCCTTGGTTGTTCTAAACATCACGGGATCTGGATTTGAACGGCGGGGAGGTGGAGCTACAGGTTATGTGAAAGAAACTTATATAGCTCACCTGATACCCCAAACTTTAATCGCTGATCTCCAATCGCCAAGTTGGAGTGTTTCACCGCCCTTAAGCTTGGATGTACTGAGTAACCAGGATTTTATTGACTTGGTGGAAGGGCTAGAAGCAGAGTTTGGGCGGGAATTTGTTGCTGCTCAGGTAGATGCCGATCACGATCGCGTGTTGTTGGTAGGGGTAATGACGGATAATACCACACCCCAGGTATTCCAAGACAGGTTAGAGGAGTTGGCACGGCTGGTAGAAACAGCCGGGGGACAGGTATTACAGACAGTACGGCAAAAGCGATCGCGCACTCATCCTCAGACTGTAGTAGGTGAAGGAAAAGTCCAAGAAATTGCCCTCACCGCTCAAACATTGGGAGTTAATCTGATCGTATTTGACCGCGATCTAACACCTGCCCAAGTTCGTAACTTAGAAACCCAAATTGGCATCCGGATCGTTGACCGCACCGAAGTCATTTTAGATATTTTTGCCCAACGTGCTCAATCTCGTGCTGGTAAGTTGCAAGTTGAATTAGCCCAACTTGAATATATGCTGCCCCGACTAACTGGGCGGGGTCAAGCAATGTCCCGACTAGGAGGTGGTATTGGTACTCGTGGTCCTGGTGAAACTAAATTGGAAACTGAACGCCGGACGATCGCGCGGCGAATTGCGCGACTGCAACAAGAAGTAAATCAACTGCAAGCTCATCGCTCACGTCTACGACAGCAACGCCAACACCAAGAAGTTCCTTCAGTGGCAATTGTTGGTTATACCAATGCTGGCAAGTCCACGCTATTGAATGCGCTGACTAATGCCGAAGTTTACACAGCTGACCAGCTGTTTGCTACACTTGACCCCACCACGCGACGACTGATGATTCCTGATGCTGTAACTGGTGCACCGCAGGCGATTGTGCTTACAGACACGGTGGGGTTTATTCACGAGCTACCTGCGTCGTTAATGGATGCTTTTCGGGCGACACTGGAGGAAGTTACCGAAGCTGATGCCTTGCTTCATGTAGTGGATTTGTCGCATCCGGCTTGGCAAAGTCAGATTCGTGCGGTAATGAGTATTTTGGCAGAAATGCCAATAACTCCAGGTCCGGCACTGGTTGCATTAAACAAGATCGATCAGGTGGATAGTGATACGCTGGCTGTGGCTCAAGAAGAGTTTCCCCAGGCAGTGTTTATTTCGGCAGGCGATCGCTTAGGCTTAGAAACATTACGTCGGCGGCTTGCTCAGCTAGTTCAATACGCTGTGGCGGGGAGCTAAATACTTAAATGACCATTAAGGCTATTGGCTAAATACTACTTCAGCCGCCGATTCGGGCATTGGCGGACGCAGGCAAAGATAGGCTAGCGGACCAAAAAGAGGAACTAGCGCCACTGCCCAGAAAATTCGGGAATCCCTAAGACCTCGACGCGCCATATCATCACCAAGCAATGATGGAAATACAAGGTGTAGCAAGCAAAAATCTAAGCTCATCAAATAAATGAAGCGACTGGTGTGCCACTGAGCAATATAATCTCTCCAATCTCCAACCAGTATTGCGTAGGCAAGCAACCCTACCGTGCTTAAACTCAGCAACACACCAAAAGTGCGCGAATCCAAAAATTTCAGCCAAATATCCTTCTGTCCAGAGAATTCTGAACTCGGTTTACGCAGGATTAAATAAGGCATCATCCCAATCACTCCTGAGCCGTTCGACGCTATGAAAGACGGCCAAGCAGGTATATCTTGCATCCGGCTATCAGTAAACATCAGACTGGCGTAGATTAACGGCCAGACACCCATGAGACTAAAATGGGTAATCACAAATGGATTGATGCCTGTCCATTGGAGCGTTACCAGTTTTTCAACCAGCGTCAGTGTTCCTGGCTGTTCCAGAGGAGCCAGCAGCAAGGTATAGGCTACAAAGATAACCCACACTAACCAAAGTACAATTCTGCTATTCATAATCAAGACTTGTGGTTTGACGCTGACAGAAGCAGGAGAAGGAGACAAGGAAAATTAGGGAATCTCCCCCTGTCTTCAACAATTATTAGGTGCGATCGCTTCAACCATAGACCACTCTACGTGTAGTACATGCAAACAATTTTAGTAACTCTGACGTGGAGGTGTGAAATCATTCAGCCTGCCGTCATCAGGTTATAAGCTCAACCGAATCGCCTGCTTTGACAACGCCTTCGACTAGTACAGCCCCATATACCCCCGCATAGCCTTCGTGCGACTGAGAAACGTGCTTAATTATCTTGGGATTAGCTGCCGAGGTGTCTGGGTCTAAGGTAATTACTTTGCATCTAGGATCACGTTCCAGCACATTAACCTCTAGCATGTCACCAATCTTCAAACGGCTGCCAACTAATTCGTTTTCATAAAGTGGCGGTTTGTCATCATTCCACTTCACATAAAAATTTGCCCGAAACCGTCGTTTGTCAATCTCCATCCCTAGCTCTTCTGTCAGCGTATCTCGCATTTGTAGAGAGAAAAGAGATAGAGGGCGACAATCAAACTGACTTTTTTGCGTGAAGTGCAGCTTGAGGGTGTTGTTACCTGTTAAAGTTCTCAGGTGTTCTAGAAACTCCTCGTTGTCAATGTCGTAAACAACGCCATCAGGGGTTTCAACTTCGACTGAGAATTTGTCAGCATCTGGGTAGAGAGGATTAACCCCAGGTGCCATACTTTGTGCCGCTTCAAGAGCTTCAGGGAGCAGGGTTACGCTATAGTTCTTATATCGTGGCTTGTACAGCAAAAGCTCTTCCTGGTCTCGTGCTGTGTGCCAGGGAAATCCAGGATTACCACTACCCTTGATAAGTCCGTATAGGCGATCGCCCATCAATCCCGCGAAAGCGACAAAGCCTTCTTCCAGCTTCTCGCCACACATGCTCTTAACGGGATAACGCCAAATACTGTCGATCACACCAATTGTTGACATTAAATAGCCTCATTAGTAGCTTAAGTGTAGTTTATACCCAATTACTCCATAAATCTGTGCTAAACAGGGCTTCCAGAATAATGCCTGCGGATGCTGGCTGCGGGGATAGTGGCTATATCTGAAGCGCCAATTATTAGCACTAGAACATTAATTGTCGAGAGCGTTGGTGTCTCATCATAAAGCAGAAAAATCAATTGACCACGGGTTTCAGTGCCAGTAAATCCAGATAGTTCTACGCTAATGTACAGCGAACCATTGAGATACGAGAGCCAATTCATCGGTTCAAGCAGCGGCTTTTGGACAGTACGAAAGAACCTGCTAAAAATAGATGTCTTTACCAGATTTCTGGCTACGAGAAAGCCAAAACCGCTAAGCTCAAAGAGATCCTCCCCCAGGTTTAAATTATGGCTACTTGGCAATGTGTACAATGTGGAGCCTGCTGTCATCTTGATCCGGCTGAGCGTCCAGATTTGGATCAGTATTTATCACCAGATGAACTGGATTTGTATCTCAGTATGGTAGGTGAAGGAGGATGGTGTATTAATTATGATTCCACCACACGAGAATGCCGAATTTACCCAAATCGACCCCGCTTTTGTCGCGTAGAATCAGAGGTATTTCAGGATATGTATGGCATTGAACCTGACGAGTTGAACGACTTTGCGATTGATTGTTGTCGGCAGCAGATTCAAGGAGTTTACGGCGATCGCAGTTTAGAAATACTGCGCTTTAATCAAGCGGTAGGGCTTTAATATCAAGTCGCGCTCTGAACCGTAACTTTGAACGGCTAAAGTGCTTGAAACGATTAGGTTGCTGAAGAGCGAGAATTACGTTTTTGGCAGCAACTTGGTATCAGCTAATTAAAGTACCCTCAGAATTTGTGAAGGGCTTATTGCGGATTTGACTAATTTTGCTGTCTAGGACAACTCACGAATTACCCTTAATAGCATCAACTTACATAAATAGATATTGGCTCAAGTGCGCTCTGTTTCTGATTGCGGTAACTGATCTAACTTTAAGCTGGACTCAGCTTGCGGATGCATGACTTCTCCCACAGTGACATTTAACTGGTCTCCCACCAACAGAACTACGGCACTCATATAGAGCCATAGCATCAATACAATCACAGCGCCAACAGCGCCATAAGCTTGGTTGTAGTTGCCGAAGTTCGACACATATAACCGAAACAAAGCAGATAAAATCGCCCAGAAAACAGCTGCTAACACTGCTCCTGGCATCATCGGTGTCCCCGAATCCCAACGGCTTGGCCCATAGCGATAGACAAAGGCAAAGGCGGCGGAAACAATACATAGAGCTAGTGGCCAGCTTAACAATCGCCAAATAGATAATAAGAAAGAAAAACCACTTTCGCTCACTAAAAATTTCAATATCAAGTCGCTGATAAATACCAGGAAGGAAGCTAGCAGTAACAACAAAATTGTACCGATAGTAAGCCCTAGAGAAATCAGCTTTGCTTTCCAGAATGGGCGAGTCTGTTTTGGGGGAATTTGGTGGATTTGATCAAGAGCCGTCATTGCCGCACTCAATGCCCCAGAAGCTGCCCAAATCGCCACTATAAAGCTAACGGAAAATAAACCAGTGTTTTTTGACTGGGTGATCTCTCTAGAAAAATCACGAATTAAGAATAGCGCTTCATCGGGTGCAACTTTACTGATTTGAACTGCGATCGCTTTAAAGGTAGATTGCAGAGATTCTTCAAACAAACCAATCGCGGTGAGAATGGCGAGAATGGCTGGAAACAGAGACAACATCGTGTTGTAGGCTATCTCTGCTGATAAACCCAAAAGTCGTCTTTCGCCGACACGAATTAAAGTATTCTTTAGTGTCGCCCAGCTGATGTGACGAAAGAATCGGACAAAGCGAGTCGATAGCATAACTTGGATGGCAGCAGTCTCATTATCCTATACTCTGTTACATTCACATCAAACTCAAAATTATTCAAAGCCCATCACTTTAGCTACTACCGCTAGGCTCGGTTCTACTCCCTGCTTAAATGAATCTTGACAGTATTCAATTGCTGTAGCTGGATCTTTAAGACCATTTCCGGTAAGTACACAAACCACCGTTGCCCCAGTAGGAATTTGGTCTTTGACTTTCAACATCCCAGCGACAGAGGCAGCACTGGCAGGTTCACAGAAAATACCTTCTTCTGAAGCTAAGAGTTTGTAAGCTTCTAGAATTTCCGCATCTGTAACGGCATTGAATTGTCCCCGACTTGCTGATTGTACTGCGATCGCTTTCTCCCAATTAGCAGGATTACCAATCCGAATTGCTGTTGCCACTGTATCTGGATGTGTCACTATTTGCCCTGTAATTAAAGGAGCTGCACCTGCTGCTTGGAATCCCATCATCTGGGGCAAATTCAAGCACTTACCCGCTTGGTGGTACTCACAAAATCCCATCCAATAAGCCGTAATATTCCCCGCATTGCCCACCGGAATACACAGCCAGTCTGGAGCATCTCCCAGCGCCTCAACAACTTCAAATGCAGCGGTTTTCTGACCTTCCAGCCGATAGGGATTAACCGAATTCACCAAAGTAACTGGATAGCTCGTCGCCATCTCGCGGACAATCTTCAGCGCTTGATCAAAATTACCTTTAATTGACAACACCTCTGCCCCATACAGCAATGCTTGCGCCAACTTACCCAGGGCAACATAGCCCTCAGGAATTAGCACAAACGCCCGCATTCCCCCACGTCTGGCATACGCCGCAGCAGCAGCTGAGGTATTACCCGTACTAGCACAAATTACCGCCTGCGCCCCAGCTTCCTTTGCCTTGGAAATCGCCAGCGTCATTCCCCGGTCTTTGAAGCTGCCAGTGGGATTAAGACCGTCGTATTTTACCAAGACGCGCACTTGTCTCCCCACCAACTGGGCAATGGCGGGAACCGGAATCAGGGGAGTGTTGCCCTCTTGTAACGTAATAACTGGTGTTGTTTCCGTCACTGGTAGGTACTGGCGATACGTTTCTATCAGTCCCGGACAGACTTGTCGATTAGATGCAGTAGACAGGCTCAGAGTCACAGTATTGGCAAGCATTTAGCGTCAGTTTTTCGAGGTAAAAGGCGATTCAAGAGACAGGTTCCGCCCCCTTCCAGGCTCAGCCCAGAGGCGGGTATAGGGCAACAACCATTGCATTGGGCATTTAGCTTTTACCTTTTTAGTTTACCCTGATAGGTTAACTATCTTGGAGAAGGACAAACAGCCACTTGCAAAATCGACACACTGGTTTCAACTCATGGGAAAATTCAGGATAGAATACCAATTGGTGTGAGTAGGCAAAAATAACTATTTATCTGATGTCAAGCTTTTCATCCACTGTGTACCCATCCCAGACCTTAGTGGGCAACGTCCAGCTTGTGAGTAATATTTCTCCATCGACCCAACACCCACACTTGTACGAGTCAAAGAAGGTTCCCTATCAAGTTGCTCAGCAAGTAAAGTTTCTGCACTTGGAAGCGGAAGTCGAATCTCTGTTGCAGCAGCTGCAAACCCTGAAACAGCAACGGATAGCTGCACAGGTAAAGTCTGTATAGGAGTAGGGAGTAAGCACTAGTTATGAGTTTTAAGTTTTGACAATATTATTTGCCAATCTTCAAAAAAGAAAATTGTCTTTGTTTGTAACTATTTAAGGTGCTACTCGAAGCGATAGGTTTTAGCTGACCAGCGCTGAAGGCTATAATTTTTGTCGCCCTCGACTAATAAAGCCAGGAGTTCATCGTCTTTTAAATCAGCGATCGCAGTGACAGTTTGTCGAGATGCTGTGCTGAATTCGCTGTAGAGTAAAGTACCCGTGCTAGAGAAGATTATTGTCCGCGATCGGGCTTGGTTGTCTTTAGTAAGTTTAGATGTAGCTGATTGTAAGTTTAATGCAGCTATTGTCTCTGGCGAGACGGTCAGTATCACTTCAGGTAAGGCATCGCCAGTTAACTCAATTAATTGAACTGGCAATTGTCCCAATTTTTCGTGCAGCTGTTCAAAGCTGGGAGTAGGGCGAGTCTTAAGACTTGTACTTGATTGTAACTCTCGCCAGAGCGCTGGTAGGATATCTGTTACTTCTACAGGCTGCTGTTGCTGAGTTAAATCTGCCAAGGTGAGGGACTCTGGCTGTACCCATTCTAGTGCTGCTGGTGTCAGCGCTAAAGGTCGGCGTTGTAAGCTAAAGTGAGCATTGTCAATCTTTTCAGCAGCTACTAATAGCCGCAGGATACCGCCTCGCAGTTGCACTGCTTTGACAGTGGCTATTGTCATTTCCTGTTGTCCGTCTGCTAGCCAAATAATAATCTGAATTTGGGAGTCTGTAGCTAGTCCCAGCTGCTGCCAGAGTGACATTGCTGGTGCAGTTTTTGGCAATTTTAAGTTTGAAAAGGGTGTCCGTTGCCAGCGTTTGCCGTCATGAAATGCAGCTATTTGTACCTGATACCAAGCTTGGTAATCTGCGAGTTTCAGCGCCGCTTGGTCTGGTTGTAGCCACTCGGTTGGATTAATAGTGACTGGTTGGACTGAGCCAACAACCCGACTGGAATGCCTAGATGGGATTTTAGCTGGGGAAAAGTCACCTTCTAATTGTTTGAGCAGGTTCTGGATATAGCCAATGGTTGTTAGGGTAGTTTTGGGTTGTTGCTTCACCCAGGCGATCGCACTGCGTCTCCCTTCTTTCGCTCCGACAATCAGCGCCCCCCAAGCTTTCACCTCTGGGCGCTCCGGGTTCATCCGCAACGCCACCTCCACTCGATTCCACACCCGACCTGAATCCGCTGCCAGCAGCGTAGCAATTTCTTGAGTGTTTTCTGGCGACGACTGAAACACCTGCAAGCCTTCTCCCCAGCGACCATCAATCAGATCAACAAGCACTTCCTGGCTAGGGCTTGCCCAGGTTTTCTCGGCTTGGCTTTTAGTAAGCTGTGCATGCAAGCGAATTAGATCCATTTGGGCTTGAGCTTGAGCTGACCAAGGCTGGCGATTTTGTTGTTGCTGTTTTTTGATAAATTGCAACCACTTCCAGGACGGCGACCATAAACCAGTCCGAGCAATTAAGATTGCTTTTTGATAAGCGGAATTGTTTAAAGCTGGTTCCGCTAAGGAAATAAGTTCTAGCTGGATTGGATCGAGGAAAAACTGGGCAGGTTTGACTTGGTAAACGCGCAACTGTGGTTCTAGGTCAACTGTTTGATTTACAACTAATTCTGGAGAACCGCTACCCGTCACCTGTTGCCATTGGGGTTGTCCTGTGGGACTCGTCCACGGCAACATTAAGCTCAGGTGAGAACGGTTGGGATTGTAGTGAACCACTTGACCGTAAGTAATTGCGTTTGACCCTTGCAGACGCTGACCCCAAAGATAAAACCAAACGCCATCTGCTGGTGTAGTCCCTTCAAAGCGACGTAGTTGTGTCAGTGGGAGTGGGCGGTTTGAACCAGAATCGGAGATTTCGCCATTGAGTAAAGGCGCAATGACAAATGACTCTTCTGGTCCTGCTACTGGCGCTTGGCTGACTAACTGGTAATAAATTTCTCCCAATTGCTGCTTCTGACCATCTCCAGCGGAGGTAAGCTCATACACCCGTAGTTCCACAATCTGCTGACAATCAATACGGCAATTCGGTTGTGAAGATAGTACCGGAAGCAGTACAGAGGTTGGCTGTAACGTTTGAGCGTTGTTCAAAGTCAGGAGTTCCCCTGGTATCTGTCCCAGTTTGCTCAAGTTCGCGCGAATTTGGGTCAGAGTTTGAGGTTGCTCTGGGTTAATTAGGGGTATTTTTGCCCATTCTGGTAGTAAATAATTTACCGAACTGAGCGCATCAGGGTTAACGAATAATTGGAGGCTTAACCAAACTCCACCTGTAACTAAACCAGCACCGCTCAAAATCATCAGCCATAGCAATGATGCCGCCCAGTGTCGCCACACAGCTACAGGAGAAACGCGCGATCGCCTCCTCATTTGTTGGTGTGCTTGGATACGTTCTGGTGCTGAATCTTGCTTGCGTACCATCTAGGCTATTTTATTCAAAAGACCTTAAGCTACAGGGGCTTTAATCGTGATTGTAGCAAAGAATACTTTTGACTTGGGACAGCGCTACTGTAAATGTATTCTGTGGTATCTGAGGTATTGCAACAGGCGCAATTGTAAATATTAGCTATCTTACATAGTTAACAAAATCGACTTTTTTCAGTGAGGAAGTAAGAAATAATTAACTAAAGGAGAGCCGTGACCAAATATCAATGATAGCCACCATTTTATCGCTGCTTATGCCTTTAATTTGTTTCTTTCCACTTTTGATTTTAACCCGTAATACTACATCGCTTAAAGAAGCAAACTTCTGATTTTTGCGCTCACTTTCTACACTTTCGGCGATGTAAGCAGCTTTTTTATCAGATATACCAGCACTTATAAGCCTAAGAACAAGTTCAAATGGACTTAGAGTGTTAAATACATCTAATGGTGCAATTTGTTTGGGGATCTGACTTGCAATATACTCTAACTTGTTGTCTACCCTTTGTCTTTCCTGTGCCAGTTCTGACCTTAACGCATTTACTTGCTTTTCTAACCCATTTACTTGTTTTTCAAGGCGTAATTCAATTTTTGCTAGACGCGATTCCGAATTTGTTGTTTCAGTAGAAATTTTTACTGGTTGCTCAGGAAACTCTAAATTTCTAAGGGCAGCGGCTTGTTTTACTACTGCTTTCTCCTCTTCAGGTGAGACGATCAAGGCATTAACCATTTCACCTTCACTAGGATTTTTTTCTCTAGCTCTCACAGCAGCGTAGTATTCAAAATGCCCCTCAATTACCTCGTATTTCTCAAAACCAGTCTTTTTTAAAACCAATGGTTTTAGAATTCCCCTAGATTCTAATATCATGTCGGCAATAAGGTCTAAATCAGTTTCTAGGAAGTTGGAACGAGGAATATTTGAAGTAACGCTTTCAACATCTACCATCAAGAACGTGGTCATTATCTCATCCCCATTTTGCTCAAAACTTCTATAGCCAGAAATTCAAACTCCGCAGCGGAAGAGCTTGCGGAAGAATCATTTTCCGCAAAATCGAGAATGGATTTAGGATCAGGAATTTCTACATTTCCTATAAGTATAGTTCTATTAATGCAATGTGATAAAGCTGTTCTCTCAGAGATAATACTATCCATAAGTGGAAGATCGTAACGTTCAAAAATTACCTTTTTATGCTTTGGAAAAGTGTGCTTAAGATACTGAGCATTAGTTGAAATTTTAGACGGAAGAACGCCCATAATAATAAGAGGCTGTTTTCCTAAGCCTTCTTTGTTTTCATTAATTTCTTGTGTAATAAAGTTTTTTACACTTGGTAATCCTTGGTTTGAAAATGGCTTTAAGTCTGAAGGAATTATCAAGTAATCAGCAGCAATTAAAGCAGCTTGTGCATATACATCTAGGGATGGCGGAGTGTCAATAATTACGACATCGTATTCAGTTTTTACTTTTTCTAATTTTTTAGCTAACCTACTCCGACTGGGGCCAGATTGAACAACATTCTGCTGACGTGCAATTAAGGTGATATGTGCAGGGATAAGATCAATTTCTGGATTGTTAAAAAACTTAGACTTGCGAACAATGTCTGGAATGAAGTTAAAGTCGCTCTTTTCTAGTAAATGATAGACGTTGCGGTCTTTTAGATCATCATCTTCCTCAGACTGAAACTTAACCAGACCTGTAGCAAAGGTTGTATTTGCTTGTGCATCTATATCTATCAGAAGTACTTTTTTATCTTGCTTTGTTAATGCTGCCGCTAAATTGATTGCAACTGTTGTTTTGCCTACGCCACCTTTATGATGGTAAATTGCAATTGTTTTCATTTCAAAACCTTTAATGTATAGCTGTTCAATTCGGTTCAGTTCTTGCTCTAGCTGAAGTGGGCTTATTTCTGCGCTTGTGCTTGCTACTGCAAATGGTTGAGTAATTATTGGATTAGTATGTGCTTTTGAAATACCTGGGAAATCTTCAGTAGTGCTCTCTTTTAAACTGTCTCTACCAATAATAGCTTTAATATCATTTATCTTAGTATCAACGTTTTTACCCTTACACTGAAAGACTAGCTGAACTTCATTTTGGACTTTTTCATAGATTCTAATCTCTTTGCCATTTGTAAGCAGTCCATATCGCACACTCAAACTGGTTAGGTAGCTTTTTAGTCGGCGTACATGATTGTTTAAGTTTTGATTCGGATGCTTAGCCTCCATAACGACACTCAAGGGAGAGTTGGCATCCAACACAAAAGGAACAACTTGCGTGGCAAAGGCTATAAAGTCCAAGCGGATACTGCCAAAAGCAACTTCTTGATACCAGGTGTCTGGTGAGTACCCTAACTGGGGAAGCAGATATTGGACAATGAGTTTACTTTCAACTTCGCTTTCGTTGCGGCAAAGTTCAGGATTAAAAAGCAATTTTGTTCTACCTGTACAACGCTGCAATCATTTGGGAGAGCCTGACAACTCTTGGATTGTCACTCAAATTCCGCTGGTTTAAGTCAGTGTAATTACTGGTTTTTTAATTATCCGCTAAATAAATCCTCTTTCAAGGAGTAAATAGCTTTTGCTCAAGCCGGAATGAAAATCGATTGGCTAAGGTTGGGATGTAGCGATCGCACTCCTCCTCAGCAATGCGATCGCAGCACCTCCACCCAACTACTACTTACCAGCCGATTACAGCTTCCTGAATTGCTCTATAAACCTCAGCCAACGACTGCTTAACAGCATCATCACCAGCGCTTAGATTATCGGCGTGCATAAAGGTGATGTCCGTGATGCCAACTAAGCCAAAAATAGCACGTAAGAAAGGCTCCTGAAAGTCATAGCCAGCCGTAGGGGTTCCCTGCCTATAACTACCGCCGCTAGCGGTAATAACCAGCATTTTCCTACCCTGAACCAAGCCTTGATAGCCTTGCTCATTCACTGCAAAAGTGCGGTTGACTCGGACAATTTGGTCAATATACGCCTTAAAGGTAGACGGCACGCTAAAGTTGTACATTGGTACGCCGAAAACATAGCGATCTGCCGCTAGAAACTCATCTACTAACTCATCTGAGAGTTTAATTGCCTCATTTAGTTCAGGCGTGCGTGCTTCTGGCGGACTATAGGCAGCAGCAATCCACGGTTCATCTACATGCGGAACTGGGTTATGCCCTAAATCTCGGTAGGTGAGTGTATCTTCAGGATAGGCAGTTTTCCAGGCTGTGATGAACTTATACGAGAGTTTGCGTGAATAGGAGCGTTCACCACGGGGGCTGGAATCGATATGCAGAATATGAGCCATAAATCAATGAACCTTAAAAACTATCATTTGACAGCGTAAGCCGAGTAAATTTACCATTAATCCGTCTTTTGGTGTGTTCATGAAAAGATTGAATTGATTCACACCCCGATCCAGGTACAGCCAAAAGCGCTCTTCTCAATCAGTACCGACAATACATTATTAGAGGAATTAACGAATGGGATATGTTATCGCAACTGCAAACATGAAAGGCGGTGTTGGGAAAACGACCTTAAGTGTTAACTTAGCTACTTCGCTGGCAAAAGATCATGGCAAACGAGTTCTTGTCTTTGACTTGGATACTCAAATCAGTGCCACTCTCAGTCTGATGTCTCCCACTGTCTTTTCTAAACAAAGAAAAGGAAAACGGACGTTGAGGGAATTAATAACCCAAGTTATTCAACCAGATTATCAGTCAAAAATTAGGATTCACGATGCCATTTTTCCTGGAATTTGTAACATTAAGCAACTAGATTTATTAGCAGGAGATATTGAGTTGTATGATGAATTTGTAGTATCTGAAATGCTGCATGAAAAAGCATTTGAGGTAGATAAGTTAGACTTTGAAATAGTTTGGAATCGCTTTGAAAGAACGTTGATAAGGCAAATCTTACAACCGATTTTGGAAAATTACGATTTCATCATTTTAGATTGTGCGCCTGGATATAATCTTATGACTCGTAGTGCTCTTGCTGCCAGTAATTTTTATATACTACCTGCTAGATCAGAACCATTATCGATTGTTGGCATTCAATTGCTAGAAAGACGCATTGCCCAATTAAAAGAAAGTCATGCCTCTGAATGCAAACTTAATATAGAATTACTAGGAATTGTATTTACAATGTCAGGAAATTTACTCACTGGAAGATATTATAAACAAGTTATGCAGCGGATAAACGAAGATTTTGAGGCAGCAAAAGTTTTTAAAACTCAAATCCCAACTGATGTAAACGTTGCTAAGGCGGTTGATACTTTTATGCCAGTTGTTTTAAGTAGTCCTCAATCAGCAGGGGCTAAATCATTTACACAATTAACTCAAGAGTTTTTACAGAAGTTA
>JBGTCQ010000166.1:0-36232 GCA_041748755.1 Chroococcidiopsidaceae cyanobacterium
TGGACGCAATGGTTGTGGGAAAAGTACACTTCTACAAATTATTGTCGGAACATTAACGCCAACTACAGGGAAAGTAATTATGCGTGGTCGCGTTTCGGCGCTCTTGGAGCTTGGTAGTGGCTTCAATCCAGAGTTCACAGGGCGGCAAAATGTCTTTTTTAATGGGCGATTATTGGGTTTGAGCCAACAAGAAATTGAAGCTAAGTTTGAGGAAATTGCCGGATTTGCAGACATTGGAGATTTTATCGATCAGCCTACTAAAACCTACTCAAGCGGAATGTTTATCCGTTTAGCTTTTGCAGTAGCCGTTAATGTAGCTCCTGAAGTTTTAATTGTTGACGAAGCACTTGCTGTAGGCGATGTTGTGTTTCAGCATCGTTGCATACGGCGGATGCGAGCCTTAATGGATTCTGGCGTAACAACGCTATTTGTCTCCCACGATTCAGGTGCAATTAAGACATTGTGCAATTCAGCTGTAATGCTGCATCAAGGTAAAATTTATTCTTCTGGATTGCCTAATGCAGTAATTATAGATTATATGAAACTAGTTACAGAGGAGGAATTAGGTTTAGCACAAGTAGAGGTAGAAAAGCAACCTAACAGTCAAGCTAATAATACTGAACAAAATAATTCTGAAGAGTTACCTTCTCCTAATAATAATGGTCAAGCTAATAATACTGAACAGCAAAATAATTCTGAAGAGTTACCTTCTCCTAATAATAATGGTCAAGCTAATAATACTAAACAGCAAAATAATTCTGAAGACTCACCTCAAGCTGGTGTTTTAGCACAGCAATACGAAAACAATGTCAAGCCACCAAGGAGAGGAAACCGTAAAGCTCTTATTGAAGATGTAAAGCTATTGAATTCTTGCGGCGAATGCACCAACGAAAGTCCTATCTTTGCGTTTAATGAGGAAGTAACATTAATAGTAGATTTAAAGGTATACGAGCCTCTCCAAGAATGCATCATTGGTTTTTTTATATGTAACAAAAATGGTGTTGAAATTATTGGTAGCAATACGTTGGAAGAAAATTTGCCGATCAGCAAACTAGAGCCAGGAGATATATTAAATATTGAGTTTAAATTTAAACTACCGCTAAGAACTGGATCTTATAGTTTAACAGTAGCTGGCTCAGAAAACTATACAGCTGTAACTTTTGACTGGATTGATAATGTGTTGGTTTTTCAAGTTTTACCTCCAGATACAGGCAAACATGTGCATGCTTTAATAGACCATCCTATAGCAGTGAAGGTAATTAAACAAAGTTTGATCAATGTTACTTTTTAAAGTATAGGTAAGAGTAATATATGAACACAAATTGGAAAAAAGACTATCCGTTAGCAACAAACCTCTCAGAAATAGAGCTTAGTGAACATCATAGTTTAAGTAAAATGTTCCGTTTGGTAGGAGAAAACAAGCGGGTACTAGATTTTGGCTGTGCAACTGGCTATTTTGCACAATTGCTTACCAAAAAAGGATGTACAGTAACAGGAATTGAAATCAACTCGGATGCTGCAAAAGTTGCTGAACAATACTGCGAACAGGTAATTGTTGCAGATTTAGATTTAGTATCTCTTACTGAAATTTTACCTGAGCGATCATTTGATGTTGCTGTTTTTGGAGATGTTTTAGAACACTTGCGCGATCCTTGGCGGCTACTCAAAGAAACTCAGCAGTTGTTGAATTTAGAAGCCTATGTGGTTGCTTCTATTCCTAATATTGCTCATGGAGCAATTCGGTTAGCTTTGTTGCAAGGTAAATTTGAATATACAGAATTAGGCATTTTAGATAATACCCACTTAAGATTTTTTACACGCAAGACAGTTGAAGAGCTATTTGAGCATTCAGGTTACTTTTTAGATACTATTGATCGCACAAAAGTGCCATTGTTTTCTGGCGATACTTCAATACCGTATATTAACAAGGATGACTTTAATACTGAAGTAATTAAACAAATTCAACAAGACGAAGAAGTAGAAACTCTTCAGTTTATCTTACGTGCGTTTCCTGGAGATAAAGAAACTAAATATGTAGCATTAAACGAACGCTATTTAAAAGTTGTTGCTCACTTGGAGCGCTTGCAATCTCAACAACAGCACACTCAAGCAGAACTGGAAAAATCGCAAGCTCAACTACAGCACACTCAGGCGGAATTAGACAACTCGCAGTCTCAGCCACAACACACTCAGGCAGAACTAGAGCGATCGCAATTTCAGCTACAACACACTCAGGTAGAACTAGAGCGATCGCAATCTCAACTGCAAGATACTCAGGCAAAACTGGACAACTCACAATTTCAGCTACAACATATTCAGGCAGAACTAGAACGATTGCAAGCTCTAGTGCAACAAACTGAAACTGAAAAAGAGAGATCACACCTGCAACACCAACAAACTCAGATGAAACTAGAGCGATCGCAGGCTCAATTACAACATACTCAAGCTGAGTTATCAGAGTCACAAGCTATCGTCAGTGGGATGGAGAGCAGTAAGTTTTGGAAATTGCGAACAGTATGGTTTCGACTAAAGCAGGCAATTGGCTTAACCGATAGTTCTCCCTCACCTGCTGGTACTTTATCTCCTCAAACAACGAATGCGCCAGCTAATGTCGCTATTCCTGAAGTAATTAATCTTAACGAAATTAACTTCAAAGCTACTGCTAAAGATTCTGCGAGTGGTTTTTTTGATGGAATAAATGGCTCTAGCGCAACAAAAATTAAAGTACCGATGACAACTCCTCTTAATGCCAGTGGTTGGGCTATTTTAGCTGACGAAGGCAGAGTAGCTGATAAGGTTATCATTACGTATGGTAAAAAGAATTCCTTAGTTGCAGTTGCTTCCCTAAATTTGGCAAGACTAGATGTTGTCCAAGCCTTGAATAATCCTGCTTATAGAGATTCTGGTTGGAGTGTTACACTTAATCCTGCTATTTTACCATCAGGACAAGTAGTTCTAAAAGCTTGGGCTTATAATGCTGCACGTAAGGAAGCTACTCTACTGAATTCTACAACTTTCAATTCACGATTGAGCCATTTATTCTCACGTCTGAAATACTACTATGCTGTTTTAAGAGTTAAGGGTGTACGGTATGGACTAACTAAATTGTCAAAAAAGATTTATTATAAGCTTGACAATTCACAGCCACCCCTTGATTTACTACCAGTAGCTTCACCTAATGATGAACCATATTCTAGGTGGCTTAGCAAGAATTTTCCTAGAGAAGCAGACTTGCGTAAGATGGCTGAGACGGTAGAAATATTTAGTTATAAGCCAGTTGTCAGCGTTGTTATGCCAGTGTACAATACTCCTGAGCATTTCTTACGAGAGGTAATTGAATCGGTATTAAATCAGATATATCCTTACTGGGAGTTGTGTATTGCTGATGATGCTTCAACCAAGCCTTACATTAAAACAATATTAGAGGAGTATATTTCAAAAGATTCACGGATCAAAGTTGTTTTTAGAACTGAAAATGGACATATTTCCCTTGCTTCTAACTCAGCTCTAGAGATAGCAACGGGTGAATTTGTTGCTTTGCTAGATCATGATGATTTGCTAACTCCAGATGCGTTGTATGAAGTAGCGCTTCTGCTAAACAAGCATCCTGATGCAGATATGATTTATTCTGATGAAGATAAGATTGATCAGCATAATCAGCTAAGAGAGCCGTTTTTCAAGCCAGATTGGTGTCCTGACTCATTCTTATCCCGAATGTACACTTGTCATCTAGGAACCTATCGGCGATCGCTAGTTACAGAAATAAGAGGATTTAGAGCAGGTTTTGAGGGTAGTCAAGATTATGACCTTGTACTAAGATTGACTGAAAAGGCTAAAAAAATATTACATATTCCTAAAATTTTGTACCATTGGCGGATCCACCCTGCTTCTACTGCTAGCAGCTTAGATAGTAAAACTTATGCTGTTGATGCAGCTAAAAGAGCGCTTTCAGAGGCAATAGATAGAAGAGGAGAACCTGGTATAGTAACTCCTGCTCCGGGTACTGCTGGTTACTATGTAGTTAGATATCATATTGATACTTGCGATTTAGTAAGCATAATTATTCCCACAAAAAACTTAGGAAATATAGTTGATAAATGCTTGCTTTCCATTTTTGAAAAAACTACTTACCCAAATTATGAAGTTATTTTAGTAGATAACGGTAGTACAGAACAAACAACATTTGATGTAATTAAGAAGTGGAAAGATAAAGAAGCAAATAGATTTAAGTGCTACTCATTAGATATTCCTTTCAATTATGCAAAAATAAATAATGTAGCAGTTAAAGAATCTCAAGGAAAATATCTTTTGTTCTTAAATAATGACACAGAAGTACTAACGCCTGACTGGATAGAAGCAATGGTAGAGCAAGCGCAGAGACCATCTATTGGAGCTGTCGGAGCTTTACTTCTATACCCGGATAATACAATTCAGCACGCTGGTGTAGTAGCAGGTATTGGCGGTGTAGCAAACCATTGTCATAAGCATTTTTCAATTGGCTCATCGGGTTATTTTAATCACCTTAATACTGTTAATAACTTTTCTTCTGTCACAGCAGCTTGTTTAATGTGCAGACGAGATGTGTTTCAAGAAGTTGGAGGGTTTGAGGAAGCGTTAGCAGTTGCTTTTAATGATGTTGATTTTTGTTTTAAGTTAGTAGAAAAAGGTTATAGAAATATTTACCTACCTCATGTAATCTTGTATCACTATGAGTCTAAAAGTCGAGGCGTTGAGGATACTGCTGAAAAGCTAGCTCGGTTTCTCAAAGAGAATGAGTATATGCATGATAAGTGGAAAGAAATTATCAAGAATGACCCTTGCTATAATCCAAATCTTACAAGGAAGCGTGAGGATTATAGTATAGAAGTATAAGTGTTATGCAAGGGCAATAGATTCACGTAAACAAAAACTTGTAATGAATAAATTAAAGATTGACTTAGGTTGTGGATCGAGAAAGAAAGAGGGAACTGTTGGTATTGATATGGTGGTACAACCAGGTGTAGATTATAGTCTAAATCTGCAAGCCGAACCTTTACCATTTCCTGATCAAAGCGTCGAATATGTTCACTCCTCTCATTTTCTAGAACACATTGAGAATGCTCATTATGTAGTACAAATTTTTAAAGAAATAAGTCGTGTTTGTATAGATAGCGCTGAGTTAGAGTTCTGGACTCCATACGCTTGGTCAAATTCTGCATTTATTTTTGGTCATAATCTATTTTATAATGAAGATCATTATTTACATTTATGTGTATGGAATTCAAATTTTTGGGAAGGCGAGTTAAAAGCTCGGTGGATACTTAAAGAAATTACTTATATCATCGATTCAGAAGTATTAATAGAACTCTATAAAAATAAAATAAGTATTGATTTTGCATTAAAGTATTATAAAGACGTTGTTAGAGAATTTGGTGTTTTTATTGAAGTCAATCGTGGCTATCAAGGTGAAAACTTGCCAATTAAAAGGACATTTGCAGTTGAGCGTTCTGCCAAGAGGTATCCTGTAGAGGCATCGAGGACTGGTTGGAACCAGATTGAGCTTGAGGAAGCATTTGAGTGGTTTTCATCAGTGGAACAGGAGCGATCGCAGTCTCATCTACAGCAAAGTTGCACAGAACAAAATCAATTACAGCTTAAACTTCAGAAAACTCAGATAGAGTTGCTACAAGCCCAAGATATGATCAAAGCAATGCATACGAGTAAGTTTTGGAAGTTACGGACGGTATGGTTTAATTTAAAGAAATCGATAGGTTTGGTAACTTCCGACGAATGAGCTTGCTAGATTAGCTACTCCATTTTAGAGGTAATAATTATTTAAGGAATTGCTACCGCATGTTAGATGAGTTCCCAATTAGCAAAAATAGTTGCTCTAAAATCTGTAGAATTCAATTACTGACTTAGTTAAATGATAATTATGCTCAAACGCACAACAAAATCTAATTACACAATAACCTTGTTAATTTCAGCACTAGCTGTTTTATTAGCTGCTTGCTCCACTGGTACTGAAAGTGCTAACAATCCAGCTGATTCAGCTAGTTCACCTGCAACCTCTGTCGCTACTTCATCTTCTCCTCAAGCAACGGCTTCGCCAACTAGTGTTACTATCCCTGGAGTCGACAATATTAGCGAAATTAATTTTAAACCTGCTTCTAAAAATTCCCCAGGTTTTTTTGACGGAGTAAATGGTTCTAGTGAAGGAAAAATAGAAGTTTCGAGATCAAGTCCTATAACTGTTGGGGGTTGGGCAATTCTAGCGGACAAGGGTACACCAGCGGATACAGTTATTATTACGTATGGAAATACTAATTCTTTAGTTGCAGTAGCTCCAGTAAGTTTGGAAAGACCAGATGTTTTAAAAGCTTTGAAAAATCCTGCATTTAAAAACTCTGGTTGGAGTACTACTTTTAATAGTTCCGCCATACCTGTTAGTGAGGTAGAACTCAAAGCTTGGGTTTACAATTCTGCAACTAAAGAAGCTACCCAACTAGAACCTACGCATCAAGTTATTGTAAGTGAGTAATTAGTGTCTAAGGCAAGTATCGTATAGCAGAAAGACTAGATATATGATACTTGCTATTAGTTTGCTTAGCTTACTAGAAAGCTGTTAATTAATAGTATTACTTAGCACAAAACTACTAATGAGAGATTAAACTTTAACTTGCTCAGGAGTTACGCAGTTGAACTGAAGATGCGGTAGAAAGAGGGAATGAATCCACCGAAATACACCGCTGTTGAATACATTAACTTCCTGATGGCGACGCAAAAGGTATATAGCTGTAGCGAAGCAGAGCGCGTTCAACCGACAACGGGGTCGGCGGCGGCGCACGATGCCATCAACCGCTTGCTGCATCGACTTGAGCCAGACCCTAATGAGCTTTGGCAAGAGGCGAAAGGCTATGTTGAGTTAGAGCAAGGGATTCTGGTCATCGACGATACGATGCTCGACAAGTGGTATGCCAAACAGATGGACTTAGTAAGTCGGCAATGGTCAGGTAAACATAAGCGTGTCGTTCAAGGCATCAATCTGACAAGCCTACTGTGGTCAGATGGGGATAAACACATCCCCTGTGACTATCGACTTTACGAGAAGGTGGTGGACGGGGCGACCAAAAATGACCACTTTCGAGCAATGCTGACAAGGGCTCATGAGAGAGGTTTCAACCCCAGGTGCGTGGCCTTCGATAGTTGGTTTAGTGCCTTAGCCAATCTAAAGTTGATTGCCAGCTATGGCTGGATATGGCTGACTCGACTTAAACGCAATCGGTTGGTAAATCCTGATCAGACGGGAAATCGACCGATTGTTGACGTGGCGCTCACCACCACTGGCACAGTGGTTCATCTCAAAGGCTATGGGTTCATTCAGGTATTCAAGATCGTTGCCCCAGACGGTGACATTGACTACTGGGCCACCAATGACTTGCAGATGAGCCATCTACAACGGTTGCAGTGGGCTGAATTTGAATGGTCGATTGAGGAATACCATCGTGGCTTAAAGCAGTGCTGCGGGGTTGAAAAAGCCCAAGTGCGTTCTTCTCGCGCTCAACGCAACCATATTGGGCTAGCCATTCGAGCGTTTCTACGCCTGGAGATGCATTGGTTCAATGCAGGCATCAGTTGGTACGAGTCCAAAGTCAGCATTGTTCGTGAGGCGGTGCGCTCCTATTTAACTGCTCCTTGGCTGACTCTTCCACCAACTGCGTAAGTCCTGTTGCTTTAGCAGGTTTTTCCTAGAATGTTAAGATAATTATCTATATTTAAATTATTAAAAGCATATTTAACCTTTTTCATTAATTTTAACTACTGAATATAGTAATTTAAGTTTGTGTCTTTTTAAATAAATCTATTTACAATCTTGAAGTTTAGACAAACTAGAATAATGCTCTCAAAAATATTATTGCATAAATTTAAATTATCATTTGTTTATTTTATTTCACTTGTCATCCTCCTTATATTCGTAGCTAATTTTAGTGTAAACGTTCCTTACGGGGATCAGTGGGATTTAGTTTATTTTTTTGAGAATGTTTCTATAAACAAATTAAATTTTGTAGACTTTTTTGCCCAGCATAACGAGCATCGCATAGTTTTTCCAAGAATAATAATAGTTATCTTGGCTTTTATGACAAAATGGAATATTAAATATGAGTTGTATTTTAGTGTTTTTTTGGCATTCATTACTTTTTTAGCAATTTATAAGCTCTCTTCACTTCAATCAGAGAATCAGCATAACCCCTCACTTCACTTGCTCAACATTTTGACAAGTATTTTAATTTTTTCTTTAGTACAGCATGAAAATTGGTTATGGGGATTTCAAATAGCATGGTTTTTAATCAATGCCTGTTTGGTAATAGCTATTCTTATTATTACTTTATCTAAAGATAATCCTGAAAGACTTTATTTTGCCGCTATACCTTGTTTTATAGCTAGTTTTTCTTTAATACAAGGCTTGTTAACCTGGCTAGCTGTAATACCTTCAATAGTCTCACTCAAGAGTAGCTCTAGGCAGAAAAGCATAAGAATTATAATATGGATTTCCCTTTTTGCTATAACCTGTACTATTTACTTTATTAATTATCAAAAGCCAGCACATAAGGTCGACATATTTTTCTTCCTTAGAGAACCATTAATTGCTGGAAGATACTTTTTTACTCTTTTAGGAACGCCCCTTGTATCTGAATCTATTCTTTCTCCTATTATCGGGGTAACAGTTTTCTTGAGTTTCTTAATTCTGATAGTTCGTTCTCTAAAAGCGTCCCAATTTAGATTTAAAATCAGTCTAGAAGCGACATCTTGGATATCAATAGGTTTATTTGTACTGCTGTTTGCTTTTATAACTACTGTAGGGAGAGCAAGCTTTGGAGTTGAGCAAGCTATGGCATCAAGATATACAACTTCTTCAGTATTATTAATTATTTCTACTCTTTATCTTTGGCAACTATTTTCTTCAAAAAGTGTCTTCGTTGCTGGCATTATTATAGGGCTTCTGCTTGTTAACTCTGCTAATGCAATCCCACAGGCAAAGTCGCTCCAAGCAGAGAGACAGGCTGGAGCAACTTGTTTAGAGTTGGTAAACTTCATAAACGAATCATCGGATAGCTGCTTAGAGTCTCTTTATCCGGCTCCAAGTGCAGTGAGAAAGCTGGCGATAATTCTTGAGCAACTAGGTTTTAGGAGGTTCCCAAAAGACATTGTCTTGATTACTAACTCAGCTAAAAATCATGGATATATTGATTTGCCCCCTACAACAGCAGATCTCTTGACTCTCAGCAAGATTGGAAGTCTAAACATAGCTGGCTGGGCTATTCTACCAGACAGCCAAGAATTTCCTAAGACAGTATTTTTTTCCTATGGTAATAATAGATCATTTTTTGCAAATGCGGTTATAAACCTAGATAGCCCTGACGTTGCAAAGGCTCTTAACTCAAGTAAGTACAGTAAGGTAAGATGGTCAGCTAATATCCTATTTAATTCTTTGCCGCTTGGAGAAACTGTAATTAAAGCTTGGGTATATGATCCCGATGGTAAAAAGCTTATCAAGTTAAATGGTGAACCTAAAGTAAAGGTGGTGGAGTAGTGAAAATTTCTGTAGTTATACCTGCTTATAACGAGGAGGGTTGTCTGTACGGAACTATTAGTAATATTGTTGACATTCTTCAAGAGCAAAAGATTCATCACGAAATTGTGATCGTTAACGATAATAGTACAGACGCAACGTTAGCCGTCTGCCAACACTTATCGCAAGTTTTCAAAAGTGTTAGATATGTGAATAATCAGCCGCCCAATGGTTTTGGCTTTGCAGTGCGTCGTGGTCTAGCTGAGTTTGAAGGCGATGCTGTGGCAATTGTAATGGCAGATGCCTCAGACGATCCAAAAGATTTAGTTGCAGGATATCACAAGCTGCAAGAAGGATACGACTGCGTTTTTGGTTCTCGATTCATCAAGGGTGGTTTAATAGTTGATTACCCAATCCATAAATTGTATATAAACCGTTTAGCTAACTGGTTCATTAAAGTTATATTTGGTCTGCGTTACAACGATGTTACCAATGCGTTTAAACTTTACCGTCGAGAAGTTATTGATGGAATTCAACCAATTCTTAGTCATCATTTTAACCTCACAGTAGAGCTACCTTTAAAAGCAATTGTTAGGGGTTTTTCCTATAAAGTTATTCCGATTAGATGGTATAACCGCAAAACTGGGGTTTCTAAGCTAAAAATTAAAGAAATGGGTAGCCGCTATCTATTCATTGTTCTATACATCTGGCTAGAAAAGTATCTGTCTCGTGGAGACTACCACCGCAGCAAAAACAGAGTTGGATTAAAACAGAATGCCTGAACGAGTTTTAGTTTTAGGTGGAGCAGGCTTCATTGGTAGTTCTCTGGCAATTGGTCTAAAACAACTCCATCCTCAATGGCAAGTTATTTGTTTAGATAACCTGCGTCGTCGCGGTTCTGAATTGAATATTCCTCGACTGAAGCAATTGGATATTCAGTTTATTCATGGTGATATCCGCTCTTCTTCAGATCTAGATCCGGGCGTACTTGACGTAGACCTAATTATAGATTGCTCTGCCGAGCCTTCTGTATTAGCAGGGTTCACGTCACCTCAATATGTGCTTCAAACTAATTTACTGGGTACGATCAACATTTTGGAGTTAGCAAGACTTACACAGGCTGGTTTACTGTTTCTATCTACTAGCCGCGTGTATCCAATTGCTGCTCTTGAATCTCTGCAATTGCAAGAGTTACCCAGCCGATTTGCTCTAGCACCCAATGAAACCATCTTTGGTGCTTCAGACCAAGGTATCTCCGAACATTTTCCTCTGCAAGGTTATCGTTCCCTTTATGGAACTACAAAGCTAGCATCTGAACTTTTAATTGAAGAATACAGGCAAGCGTATGGCATTCAGGCAATAATCAATCGCTGCGGTGTAATCACAGGACCTTGGCAGATGGGCAAAGTCGACCAGGGTGTTTTTGTACTTTGGGTTGCTGCTCATTACTTTCAAAAACCACTCAACTACATTGGCTTTGGCGGCACAGGTAAGCAAGTTAGAGACTTACTGCATGTCCAAGATTTATTAAGGTTAGTTGACTATCAGCTAGGGCATTTTGAGCAACTGGATGGTGAAGTCTTTAATGTTGGTGGCGGAGCTAGTAACAGTCTTTCTTTAATAGAAACTACCCAGCTTTGCCAAGCAATTACGGGTAAGTCTACTCAGATTCAAGCTGCTCCAGAAGGACGACCTGGCGACATTCCTATTTTTATTACTGACTCTGCCAAAGTCATTAATAAAACTGGATGGCAACCCACCATTACACCAGAAGCATCTCTACAAGATATTTATCAGTGGATATTTGAGAACGAAGCTATCCTCAGTGCAATTCTATCTTAAAGTGGTAATTGAGTAGTGTGATGTTTATATCCTGATATCAGTGTTGAGGATATTTACAACGCCCAAGTAGTTAGAGTGGTTTAGCTGCCTTGATAAACATTTGCCCACCCAAGAAGTACCATAAAAAGGGTAATTTAAGATAAAGCTTTAAAAGCTTAGGCGAAGCTGGCCTACCTTTGGTAGTAAAGGGTAAGAACTTGGGTATAATTACATTGATTTTGAATCCAACTATTTCTAATATTTCTTGAAGCGAAATGTGTGTAATTGGTAACTGATGATCGATAAAATCGTAGTATTCCTTTGCCGAATACTTAAAGTTTGGCTGAATTACTATAAGAGACCCTCCGGGTTTAAGATAAGTAAAACAAAATAATAAAACTTGGACCAATTCCTCCTTGTTACACAAATGCTCAAAGAAGTTTGAAATAAATATTCGGTCAAAGTGCGGAAAAGTTAAATCTTGTTTATTTAAGCGTAGGATATCAATATTAAGTACATTGACATCAGGACTTGCAAAATTTTTAGAGTCAGGGTTAAGGTCTATAAGGTATTTTTTCTTAGCTTGAACTTGGTTAATAAACTCACAGTAACCACCACCTATATCTAAAACAACAGAGTTACCTCCAATATGCTTCTGCAAAAAGCACTCAATTAGAACTTTCCAAAGAGCCAGTTTAGCTTTTCTCTGTTTATAGTCAAAGCGATTGCTGTAAAGCTTTTTAAGATATTCCTCTTGGTTCATAGATGCGATAGAGTAAGGTCGCTATCAGTTTACTACTGTACAGTGCAATGAGAAATGGACATTTTGTCAACTGAAGTCGCTGACGTTTTGATTATAGAACCCAAAGTCTTCGGAGACGATCGCGGCTTTTTCTATGAGAGTTATAACGAGAGAGCATTTATAGAGAAAACCGGATTATCTGTTAAATTCGTGCAAGACAACCATTCTCGTTCTGCCCAAAACGTTCTACGTGGACTACATTACCAGATTCAGCAGCCGCAAGGGAAGTTGGTACGCGCGATCGCAGGTACTATCCTCGACGTAGCTGTAGACATTAGAAAAAGCTCTCCCACCTTCGGGCAATGGATTAGCTGCATCCTCAGCGCTGAAAACAAACGCCAACTTTGGATACCCCCAGGATTTGCTCACGGTTTTCTGGTAATCTCAGAAGCAGCTGACGTTTTTTACAAAACTACTGACTACTACGCCCCCGAACACGAACGCTGTCTGCTCTGGAATGACAAAGATATAGCTATAGATTGGTTTCTCACCGCCCCACCAATACTCTCTACCAAAGACAAAGCAGGTCAACCTTTGAAAACATCTGAAGTCTTTCCATGACAAGCATCCTCCTGATCGGCAATACTGGGCAGCTGGGTCAAGAATTGCAGCAGATCCTGGTACCTTACAAAGACACGATCGCTGTCGGACGACCTACTATAGACCTCACCCAGCCAGATACTCTGCGCCAACTAATTAGAGAAGTGCAACCCCATATAGTCATCAATGCAGCCGCATATACTGCTGTTGACAAAGCGGAGAGCGAGTTTCAACTGGCAAAATCTATTAATGCGATCGCTCCTGGCATTCTGGTCCAAGAAGTCGAAAAACTAGGAGCCTTCCTGATTCACTTTTCTACCGATTACGTCTTTGATGGCTGCCAAAGCCACCCTTACCAGGAAACTGATAAAACAAATCCCCTCAGCGTCTATGGTGAATCCAAACTCAGCGGTGAACTAGCAATTCGGTACAACGGCGATCGCCACATCATCCTCCGCACCAGTTGGGTATATGGTACTTATGGCAAAAGCAACTTTGTCAAAACAATGCTCAAGTTGGGTTCTGAGCGCGAAGAAATCCGTGTTGTCGCCGATCAGATTGGTAGTCCCACTTGGACGGGTGACATAGCCGATGCCATAGTTGGGCTGCTTCCCCATCTGGAACGTTCAGATATCGGTGGCACGTACCATTACACAAATAGCGGCGTTGCTAGCTGGTACGACTTCGCTGTTGCCATCTTTGAAGAAGCTCAACAACTCGGCTTTCCCCTTAAAGTTCAGCACGTCATCCCAATCACAACCGCTGATTATCCCACTCCGGCAAAGCGTCCTGCTTATTCTGTTCTTTCCTGTGCGAAAATATCCAAAGTTTTAGAAACCAGTCTCCCCCACTGGCGACAGGGGCTGAGAAAAATGCTAGCAGAATATACCCATACTTATGAAAGCGCTAATTCTCTCCGGCGGTAAGGGTACACGCCTCCGCCCCCTTACTTACACTGGGGCGAAACAACTTGTGCCAGTTGCCAATAAACCGATCCTCTGGTACGGCATTGAAGAAATAGTCGCCGCTGGAATTACCGATATTGGCATTGTTATCAGCCCTGAAACTGGTGGAGAAGTCCAAACCAAAACTGGAACAGGCGAGTACTTCGGGGCAAATATTACATACATCCTCCAAGACAAACCAGCTGGACTCGCTCACGCCGTCCAAATTGCCCAGCCTTTCTTGGGACATGACCCCTTCATCATGTACCTGGGCGATAATTTAATTCAACAAGGCGACTTAAGCCACTTTCTGAAGCGATTTAACGAAAAAGACCTAGATGCCCTAATTTTGCTGCGTCAGGTTGCCAATCCCAGCGCTTTTGGTGTTGCTAAAGTAGATGAACATGGGCGCGTTTTAGAGTTAGTAGAAAAGCCTCAAGTCCCTCCCTCAAATCTTGCTCTAGTAGGTGTTTATTTCTTTTCCCCTGTTATTCATCAGGCGATCGCTTGCATCCAACCATCTGCTAGGGGAGAACTGGAAATTACAGATGCAATTCAATGCTTAATCAACCAGCAAAAGCAAGTATCAGCCTGTAATCTAGAAGGCTGGTGGTTAGACACTGGCAAAAAAGACGATCTGCTAGAAGCCAACCGACTGATTCTTGATACCTACCTTACAGTTTCAATACTTGGTGACGTAGATGCCCAAAGTCAGGTAATCGGGCGCGTGGAAATCGGAGTTAGAACTCAAGTAATTAACTGCACAATTCGCGGTCCAGTTATAATTGGTAGCGATTGCTATATAGAAAACTGTTTCATTGGTCCTTACAGCAGTATTGCCGATCAAGTAATAATGATGGACACTGATTTGGAACACAGTGTAGTTTTACAGGGCGCTCAAATCGCTAGAATTCATCAACGCATCATTGATAGTGTAATTGGGCAACGCGCCCAGATAACTGTTGCACCCCGTCGCCCCAAAGCATTGCGTTTTTTGATTGGTGATGACTGTCAAATTGAATTGGCGTGATTTACTTTTTAACAGTTAACTATCATTCAACTAACTTAGTTGCTAAGTTAATTAGTTCTATTCAAGATAGTAATAATATTTCTCACAAAATAATTATTATTAATAATTCACCTAAAGATAATGCTATTCATCTGCTTAAATCTGAATCTGTACTAATTCTTGAAGCTGGAAGCAATTTAGGTTTTGGTAGTGGCTGTAACTTAGGTCTAAGCTGGATTTATGCCCAAGATACTCAAGCAATTGTTTGGCTAATTAACCCAGATGCCTATGTCGTAAAAGATACTTTAGATAAAGTAACCCTATTCTTCAAAATATATCCAGAAATTTCAATTGTTGGCACAGTTATATATACACCCGACGCTAAAGTTTGGTTTGCTGGTGGTCACTTCATCCGCAAAACTGGGGCGATTTTAACTTCCAAAGATTTAAGTAACTCACAAGCAGGATATACTTATTGTGATTGGGTTTCAGGTTGTAGTTTGCTAGTTAATCTCCGCAAATTTTCTTCATGTCCAAAGTTTGATTCAGCTTACTTTCTCTACTATGAAGATTTTGATTTTTGTAGACGTTATGCGAGTTTGGGACACTTAATTTGTGTTACGCAACAGTTGAGTGTAACCCATCAGCCATCAGCAATTACTAATAGAAATATACTTAAAAAAATTAAATATAGTACCTATAGCTACTTGCTAACTTTAGAGAGATATACAAATAAGATGATTCTGTTAGTAAGATTAACTCGACTTATTTGCTACGCAATTATTCTGATTTTGGTAAAACCAAAAGTAGCATTTGGTAAACTCTATGGCGTATTACTTTATCTGAGGCGATCGCTACTATTTTGTTGAACCCAGTCTTAGTAAATCTGTCGTTCCTCACCACTAAACCAACAGGAATAACGACTTACGCTACTAACCTTTTTCCTCACCTAGACTGCCTTAACCCGGTTTTACTGATTTCCCAAGGCATTGCTAACTACACCTGCTATCCAGTACCCCCGAATTTAAACCCTGACTATGGCACGAAAGGGCATCTACGTCGCCTTTTGTGGACTCAACTGCAACTGCCGCAAATTTATAAAAAACTGCGATCGCGCCTCCTATTTTCTCCCGTCCCTGAAGCCCCTTTTACCAACTGCCGCTACATTGTCACTGTCCACGATCTTATTCCGCTGCGTTTTCCCAAACCCTTATCACCCCTTACTAACTACCAACGCTACTACATCCCTCAAGTTCTGGCACAGGCCCAACACATTCTCTGCAACTCTACAGCCACTGCCCAAGACATTACTCACTTCTTCCAAATTCCCGCCAGCAAAATTACCCCGATACTTCTGGCACACGACGCTAACCACTTCCGGTTTCTTAACCTGCCTAGAAGCAACTACTTTCTCTACATCGGACGGCATGACCCTTACAAAAATCTACACCGAATAATTGCCGCCTTCGCTGCACTACTAAATCAAGACTCCGAACTTTGGCTAGCAGGATCGACCGATCCGCGCTACACCCCCACTCTTAAAGCTGATATAGACCGACTGGATATAACCAATCGAGTTAAATTTCTCGGTTACGTTCCCTACAGCCAGCTGCCAATCTTACTTAATCAAGCGATCGCCCTTGTCTTCCCCAGCCTATGGGAAGGCTTTGGTTTTCCCGTTTTGGAAGCAATGGCTTGCGGCACTCCCGTTATCACCTCCAACCTCTCCTCTATGCCCGAAGTTGCAGGGGAAGCTGCCTTATTAGTAAACCCCTACAACACAGGAGAAATTACCGCCGCTATGCAGGCGATCGTAACTGACTCAAGCTTGCGATCGCACCTTTTGACGCTTGGCATTAATAGAGCAAATACTTTTAGCTGGGTCAAAACTGGAATTGCTACCGTAGAAGTTTTATCTCGGTATATGTAAAATGCTATTGAGGAAATACGACCATACCAATGATTAAGCGCTACCTGAGCACCAATGAAAATATATAGTTAATATCTACTCCAGATATTTAACTTACAAATATATTTTCAGGTACACTCGCTAAGTGTCAATGTATTTGAAAGCAATCAGCCTTTGATGAAATTAAGCAAAGACAATCTAAAAGCAGCAGTAATTTTTCTTCATATTCCTAAGACCGCAGGATGCACCTTGAATACAATCTTAGAGCGACAGTATAAAAAATCTACTATTTTTACAATTGATAGTGATAAAAAATACATTGACGACTTTAAGCAGCTGACTGAATCGCAAAAAGAAAAAATTAGGCTTCTCAAGGGGCATATGTACTTCGGATTGCATGAATTTTTTCCTCAGCAGTCTATTTATATCACAGTAATGCGCGATCCAGTTGAGCGAGTCATTTCTCATTATTACTACGTACTGAGTAATTCCTCTAACGAACTTCATCAGCAAGTGACATCTCAAAACATTAGTCTGAAAGATTTTGTTTCTAGTGGGATGTGTCTGCATACAGACAATGGTCAAACTAGACTTTTGTCCACACTAGGAGCAAGTACTGGTTACGGACAGTGTTCGACAGAAATGTTGGAAAGCGCTAAGAAGAACATTCAAGAACATTTTGCAGTTGTGGGATTGACTGAAAAATTTGACGAAACTTTGATTCTAATGCAAGCAAAATTTCAATGGAAAATGCCTATATATTCTAAGCAAAATACGACCAGAAATCGGCCTGCTAAAGAAGATATTCCTAAAGATACTTTAAATATAATAGAAAATTATAACGAAGTAGATACTGAACTATACAAGTACGTTAAGAAAATATTTGACGAACAAATTAATCAACAAATGCCTTTCTTTAAAAGAGAGTTCAAAACATTGAAATTAATTAATCGAGTTTATCAGCCTCCTAACAAAATCTATACATTTTGTCGCTCCACTATTCATGAGCTTAAGGCATCAATTGAAAAGGGGTTAGGGGTTGGGAGTTAAGGATAAAAAAGCGTATCAACTGGTTTGTAACTTAAATAACCAGTAGATTAATGTTGTAGTTAAGGCAGTCAATTTTTTGGATGAAGCGTATTTTTAGTTTGCTTCCTTATAGATTAATTCCTATTAGTCTTAAAGTTTTTCTACTTTCTCTTACATTAGTAGCCGCCTTATTCTTACTCCAGAAAAATATTGGTATCAATATAGCTGATGAGGGATTCTTATGGTATGGAACCAAATACACTAGCCTGGGTGAAGTACCTATTCGAGACTTTCAGTCTTATGATCCAGGTCGATACTATTGGGGTGCGATTTGGTTTAGAATTTTTGGCAATGATGACATTCTATCGTTAAGAATATCTACAGCAATTTTTCAGTCTCTAGGCTTAACCTTTGGCTTGTTATCACTTAGACGAGTTACTCAATTGTGGTGGGTACTGACTATTGAAGGATTGTTGCTACTGCTCTGGATGTACCCGAACTACTACATTTTTGAGCCAAGTATTACAATGGCTGCCGTGTATTTTGCCATTTTGCTGCTCGAAAGACATTCATTACTTCAATATTTTATTGCTGGAGTCTTTGTTGGACTATCAGCTTTTATAGGACTTAATCATGGTCTTTACACATTCTTATCTTTCTTTTTGTTATTAGTTTTTATTTGGGTAAAACTTGATAGAAATGATTTTTTGAGGCGCTTGTTCGCCTGGGGTGCGGGAATTGTAGTCGGTTACTCGCCCATGTTATTCATGCTGGTTACAATTCCTGGTTTCTTTGAAAGCTTTGAAGATAGTATCAAATTTTATTTTCGTTTAGGTGGTACAAATTTAACATTGCCAGTACCTTGGCCTTGGCGTGTAAGCTACTTTAAAATTAATTTTACTCAGGCGGCAACTGCCTTATCCAAAGGTTTCTTTTTTGTTATTTTTCCCTTATTTAATGCCCTAATACTGATTCATTTATTATTCTCGAAGCGCCACAATCTCCGGCGAAAACATCTGCTAATTGCATCTACGTTTATTAGTCTTACGTATATGCATCATGCCTTTTCTCGTGCAGACTTAGAACATCTAGCTGCTGCTATACAACCACTTTTAATTGGCTTAATATCTTTGCCATCAGCCTTGCAATTTAATTCTCGCAAAAGGCTTAAAATAATTCTGCTATTTGCCATCATTTCTGCAACACTGTCTAATGTAGGCATAGTTAGCCCATACTATATCAAAGTAAATGCTCCACCAGGGCAATATGTTAAGAGGAGTATTACTGGTGAGTCAATCTGGATAGATGTAGGAACTGCTAATATAATCGACACAACTAGTCAAATTAGTAAACAGTTATTACAACAAAAAGAAGGACTACTAATTGCACCTCATTGGCCAGGTTTATATCCAATATTGCAAAGGAAATCGCCTTTATGGGATATTTATTTTCTGTTTGCTGAGACGGAAGCCAGGCAAAAAGAAATGATAGAGGAGCTGCGCCGTAAAAATGTTAATTGGGTAATTCTAGGTGATGTTCCTCTGGACGGTCGGGATGAGCTACGCTTTAAAAATACTCATCATATTCTGTGGCAGCACTTGATAAAGGATTTTGTGGTCATCGGAACTAATGGTCTTCCTAATAATTATCAACTGCTGTATAGGAAGTGATAAATGCTGGCTGATAGCCTACAAACAATCTTTTACTTGCTGGATTACATACTCTACACTTTCTTCCATCCCAACCCATAATGGCAACCTGATTAAGCGATCGCTCAACTCTTGCGTCAATAACAAATCCCCATAATTCCCATATTTTCTCCCAGCTGGGGAAGAGTGCAGAGGCACATAGTGAAATAAAGCATCGACACCGCAAGCTTTCAATTTCTCAATCAAGGCTGTGCGACTGTCTAAGTGAGGCAACAGCAGATAGTACATATGAGCATTATGCTGACAGGTAGCTGGAATTATCGGGCGACGCACCTTGCCAATAGCTTCGGATTCAGCAAACGCCTGGTGGTATTGCTGCCAAACGTCTATTCTCTTCTGGGTAATAACGGAGGCTGATTCCAGTTGCGCCCAGAGAAATGCAGCATTAATTTCACTGGGCAAGTAGGATGAGCCAATATCTACCCAACTGTACTTGTCCACCAGCCCCCGCAGGAACTGACTACGATTGGTTCCTCTTTGCCAAATTATCTCAGCGCGATCGCACCATTGGGGATAATTAACAAGCAACGCGCCCCCTTCGCCGCAAATTACATTTTTGGTTTCATGAAAGCTGATAGCTGCTAGATGCCCAATACTGCCTAATGGTTGCCCTTTATAAGCTGAGCCTACCCCTTGTGCTGCATCTTCAATTACCAACAGCTGATGACGTTGGGCAATATCCATAATTGTATTTAACTCACAGCCCACACCAGCATAATGCACAGGTACAATTACTTTGGTCTTGGGAGTGATTGCTGCCTCAATTTTAGATTCGTCAATGTTCAGAGTATCTGGGCGGATATCAACAAAGACTGGTACTCCCCCACGCAATACAAAAGCATTGGCAGTTGAGACAAACGTGTATGACGGCATAATCACCTCATCTCCTGGCTGGATATCGGCAAGGATAGCTGCCATTTCCAATGCCGCTGTGCAGGAATGAGTTAAAAATGCCTTAAGGCAGCCAATTTCTGATTTTAACCAGGTATGACATTTTTGGGTAAACTCACCATTGCCGGAAAGATTGGCGTTAGAAATAGCTTGCTGAATATACTCCAGTTCTTTCCCTGTAGTGAATGGCTTATTAAATGGGATATTCACTCAAGCGCCTCAACTGCGACGTGCTATTAAAAGTAAAGAGCCTCCCGCTGGAAATGAAATTCCCAAACGGATTATGATGCGTTCTAAAGCGAGAATGTTCTCTAAAATCTCATTTATCCAGCCACTAATTCTTAGTTCAGATGTAGCATCATACTCTGAGTTAGGTCGTCGCTGCTGCCAACGAGAGATAATCATAAGTGGGAATAGTAGTGATACAAAGGATGTCATTCTTATTACCTTGAATCCGACACGTTCCACTTTGGTTTTTAACTCCTGGGCGCGATACCTCCGCACATGGTGAGCATATTCATCAGCTTGGCTCCATAAAAAAGGATGCTGTGGAACCGTTAAAATAATACTACCATTATTATGTAATGCTTGATACATCTGCCCTAAAACAATATCATCTTCTTTGATATGCTCTAGAACATCAAAAGCACCAATCAGATCAAATTCGTTTTCAAAAGGAATTTTACGTGCATCCATCTGGAACAATTTAGCTTTGGATAGTCGCCCTTTAGCAAAACCTAAGCCTACAGTGAATATTTCACTGCCATACAAGGTAAGTTTAGGAAATGCTTGCTCAATTCCAGACAACACAAATCCAGTGCCACAACCAATTTCCAAAAAGGTTTTAGCTTGGGGAAAATAGTGCTGTAATGCCCATATTATTAAGCGGTTGCGAGAACGAAACCAGAAGTTACCTGCTTCAAGCCTAGCAAGTTGAGCAAAATCACTCTTTTCAAAACCATCATTTGCAGCTGCAAGTTCAGGAGCAAAACCTAGATAGTCCTCGATTAGTTTTGGCGTGTGGTAGCAAGAGGGACAAGTCCATCCTAAGCTATCAAATCTTTTGCCACACATGCCACACACTTTCATTTCTGACTGCCAATAATTATACCAACAACAATTAGTCCCATACCTACAGCTTTGGGTATTGTAATTGTTTCATAAAAATAGATGCTGCTAAGAATCATTACTAAAACAAACGAAAGGCTCATGAAAGGGTAAGCAAAACTTAAAGGGAACTTAGTCATAGCAGCCATCCAACTGAGTGATGCTAAAAAAGCACCCAGAAAACTACTAATCACCCACGGATTTCGTAATAAACACAATATAAACAAAATTTTGTCAATGGTTCCTTCTGGAAATGCCCCCGCAGAATTTACTTGCCATTTAATAACTATTTGCCCATAAACTGTAAGTAAAATTGTCAAAATAATATAAATGTAAGCCATTTTATTTAACCAATTAATTATTCAAATAAAATAAGTAGTTAGAAATCAACGTTCTAAGCACTAATTTCTTCTCTTTCAACTTTTGACTTGCTTATTTACATATCTCTCCTCACAAGAATCGTAAATTCATATACCCCGTAATCATGGAGTAGAGTTACATTTTTAGAAAATCGAGTTTTACAATAATCAAACAAAAAACAAGGATCTGGATAATAAAGTTCTGGACGTAGACGCTCTAAATCTGAATATTTCGTTAGCGAATTGAAGGCAAGACCTTTCTCACTGAGCTTCCACAGCCTGTCTAGCAATTGAAGCACGTATTTTTCCCATTGTTCATTGCTGTTATCCAACTTAAGACTAAGCAGACCGCTAGCAATCGTGTAGTTGGCAGGAGAAAGTGTGTTTTCATCTGCGGTGAATCTACAGATTTTGAGGTTCCCAAACATTTCCTGCGCCTGATCTTTCATAGCTTTGGTAATATCAAAACCAACATAATCTGCTACTTTGTAATCGTACTTGGCTAAATATTGCACTAATGCGCCATAGCCGCAGCCGTAGTCATTGATAGAAAAGTTCTGTGCAATAATCCCAGTTGCAGGGTCTTCACAGATCCTCATCAGCTGCCTGAAACAAAGCTCTTGCCTGGCGGTAGAATTCCAATCAACTCCACGGAAATTGGCCCCATAGGTTGTGATTCTATCAGTAAAATATCCTTGTAGATTGCGTAATATATCGTCATGATGAGTCATTAGAGTAGCTTAAACTTAGTTGAATTTATTTTAAATTTTTCTCTGTTCTTAAGTTTATGAAGGTTAGTTACTAAAATTCTTCTAGTAATGGGTATCATGCTCATAGACTTGCCTAACGATAGTATAAGGACGATTTTTTATCTCTAGAAAAATTACCGAAATGTAAATTGCAATAATTCCCAGAATAAATATAATTAGCCCTCCTAAAAACCAAATCGAAACGATGAGTGATGTCCAGCCTGTAATACCTAGCCCGAAGAAGAAATATCCAAGGATTAAATAGATAATGTAAGTACTAGAGGGAATAATCATTAACAAACCAAGATACGCAATGTAGATTAGTGGCTTATTGCTAAAGGCAGTAATAGCATTGATTAAATATGCTAGTTTACGAGAAAAACTATAAGTTGAAGTTCCTTTGTAAGGTTGTTTGGTTACAGTTACAGGAATCTGCTCAAAACCCGCGATCGCCCACAAACCTTCAATATTAAAAAGGTGTTCTCTGTGCCGAATAAGCTGCTGAACGTAGCGTTTGCTCATTAAGCGAGCTGTGAGTGGATTGTGAGGAATGGGGTGGTCTGATAGAAGATTAAACAGAATATAAAAAAGACTTCCAGATATTCTATTAAACCACGAGCCTTGCCTATATGCTTGAACGCCATAGACCACATCGACATTATTGTTCCGAAATTTTTCGGAGAACGTCGTTAGTGTCTCAGGAGGTTCTTCTAAATCTACGTCGATGAGAAAGATCAAATCGCCCTGTGCGTACATCAACCCCGTCATCATGGCTTTGTGATGCCCAAAGTTGCGCGATAGGTCAACTACGCGCACTCTGTCGTCTTTTTCATAGAGGGCGATCGCCATCTCAACCGCGTTGTCCGGCGAACCATCGTTCACAAATACAATTTCATAATTCTCTGTGATTGCGTCTGCAACTTTGCAAACACGACTATAAAATTCATTTATGTAGGGAGCTGAATAGTACAGTGTAGTCACAATTGAGAGTTTCATTACGAAAAGTAATATTGATGACTCGGCGGCTCACATTGAGCTTTTAACTTAATTTATATAATTATAAAGATGTAAATTACCTGTTCAAAAGCTATTCATAAAACTGGCAGCATTTGAACCTTCATTAAATATCAAATCTATAATACTTACACCGTGTTCAAACGGAGGAAACAGTTGATAGTATTCCGGATACTCTGAATAGTCTATAAACCTTAGTCTTATACCTTCTCTTTTAAACAACTCCTGATCAATATAAGTCTTTGCTGCTGGACCCGATAGGTACTCTGTTGCACCCGCCTGCTTGCACAAGTCAACAAGCCTCTCTGTTTTGCCCTCTATAAGCTCATAATTCATTGACCAGGATATCTGAGTGCTTATCCCCAGAATTTTACAAATTGCTGTTATGAAGCGATAGTTAATATGACTCAGCCGACTCTCCTGGCAATCTAAGTACAAGTTCTCGAACAGTTCTTTATAGGCATGAAAGTATTTTGCCTTAGAATAATTATGAACAATAGACTGCCAGTGAATTCGATTCCAACCCAGATCGCTAATCACAGTTTCTCTAATTTTCTGATGGTATTTATCCTTTACCTGCAATGCTATAGTTAGCCATTTTAGACCATTTAGTGTCTTAATTTTATTGCGGTTCCTCCAATCTCTCCTCGTATATTGCATGTCATCATATAGGATAAACTCATCTACAGAATTAATCAGGTCAAAATACCCTTTCCAAGGAATGTAGTTGGATTGAACAATAGCTACTGTTTTATCCATGTTACTTTTCGGCTAGAGATATTGCTTTTCTAAATTTATATTCATGCATGATCTGCAATAAAAACATTTATTAACAAAAAAGAATCAGACTTTTGTTGTAGCCGTTGAGATAGCTAGACAACTGGGGAAATTGATTGTCGTTTTCGAACTGACGTAATTATTTAATTTTTCCAGATTACCAATACAACACCGCAAACAATTAAAGATATGCCGAACACACGCATGAGTGGAATTGGTTCTCGAAACACAAAGTAGCCTAGCAGGACTGAAAATACGTAGACTAAAGCGATAGCAGGACCCGCAATGCTGAGTTTGACGCGGGTTAGTAGCAGAATGTAGGCGATCGCTCCCAAGCCGTAGCAACTTAGACCAACCACCAATTCTGGAGTGGTAAGGATGCCCAAAACATGACTGCTTAAATTGCTGGTATTAACTTGCCCCAGCTTCAATGCTCCTGTCTTCAGCATCCACTGTCCGGCGACGCTCATTAAAATTGAAATGAGAAGTAATCCAAACTCTGATGGGGTCACACAAGCATCCTTATAGTTAACAACTCGGTTTTCTAGTTTACAGCGAACACGAGTTGAGCTAGAGATAAAATTAACTTGAAGTTAAATCATTCAATCTGGAAAAGTGTGCTTGCATGACGAACGTTATTAAATCGAACTACAGCACTGAACAAGTTGCGGCTTGGCTGCGGGGACTGCTAGCTGTTGCTTGGGCAGACGACAACTTCGATCCCCAAGAACAAGAGGTGATTGCTGCTTTAACGCAGGATGGAAAATCAAACGACCTAAGTTTATTGTCATTGGAACCGATTAAACCAGAAGAATTAGCCGTAGTTTTAGGGAAAAACACACCAGCAGCCGAAAATTTCTTACGCACAGCGGTAATGGTGGCGATCGCTGATGGCACTTATTCAGTTTTTGAAGATCAGCTATTGCACCAATTCTGCGAATCTCTAGGACAGCAGGAGGAGGTATTAACAGCCCTACGCCAAACCCTTTATGACAGTAACGCTAGTGTGGAGTCGGCTACCCTTGCTCCTCCCACACAAACTGAAATCGATGTATTGCACCCCGTCCGGGAATGGCTTGAGGGGCTAGAAATTCAAGACCCGAAAGTGGCGCAGTTCTTGTGCAAAATGATTCCCCCCCAGTGTCCTTTTGAGCGGGATGTCAAGCTTTTTGGGCATAAGATCGTTCACATTCCGCCACTGTGTAAGCTTAACCCCCTCTATGAACAGCTAGTTAGTTTGCGCTTCCGCGCCTTGTCTTACCTAGCGGATGATTGCGGTGAAGATGTCTCAGACTACTGTTAGGTTATTAGTCATTTGTAAAAACTAATGACTAATGACTAATGACTAATGACTAAATATGCAATTTATCGACCAGGCAGAAATTGAAGTTGAAGCTGGAAAAGGTGGTGATGGAATTGTAGCTTTCCGGCGAGAAAAGTATGTGCCCGCTGGTGGTCCATCTGGAGGCTATGGAGGGCGTGGCGGTTCGGTGATTATGGTTGCTAAAGAAAACCTGCAAACGTTGCTCGATTTTAAGTACGCCCATCGCTTTAAAGCAGAAGACGGCGATCGCGGTGGACCAAATAATTGCACAGGCGCAGCAGGAAGCGATTACATTATTGAAGTCCCCTGCGGCACAGTCGTCTACGATGCGGAGACTGGTGAACTACTCGGCGATTTCGTTGCACCTGAGCAAACTCTATGTGTCGCAGCAGGCGGCAAAGGCGGACTGGGAAACAAGCATTTCTTAAGCAATAGCAACCGCGCCCCAGAGTATGCCCTACCGGGGTTGCTAGGAGAACGCCGCCTGTTGCGCCTGGAATTAAAGCTTTTGGCAGAAGTTGGAATTATTGGGCTACCGAATGCTGGTAAATCCACTCTCATATCCGCCCTATCAGCAGCCCGTCCCAAAGTAGCAGACTACCCCTTTACAACCCTGATTCCAAATTTAGGTGTAGTGCGTAAACCTAGCGGCGATGGCACCGTTTTTGCTGACATTCCAGGTTTAATTGAGGGCGCTCATTTGGGGACTGGCTTAGGTCACGACTTTTTGCGCCACATCGAGCGCACCCGTTTATTGCTGCACTTAGTTGACGTTACCAGCGTCGATCCAATTGCTGACTATCGTACAATTCAGCAAGAATTACAGGCTTATGGACGCGGATTGCCAGAACGCCTCCAAATCTTGGCACTCAACAAAGTGGATGCAGTTGATCAAGAAACTGCCAGCGCTTTAGCCCAACAACTGGAAACCCTAAGTCAAACATTTGTATTTCTGATCTCAGCCGTTACTCGTAGAGGACTAGACGAGTTGTTACACCAAACCTGGTCAACCCTCGATCAACTCAACGAAGAAGAGAAGTCAGAGCAAGAAGCACAGGGTTCAGAAGCTATGGTCTAGGGGCTAGGAGACTCACCTAGATGCGGGTAGAAATCCCTGATCTCTGACCCCTCCTCCTGGGGAAGTCGTAGTTACAAAAGGAGTTGTAGGCATAATCTGAATAACAGTTGGTTTATTAAACTCTTGATAAGCAGCACGAGAAATTTGGCGAATCAACTCTTGAGCGCGGTTGTCGTTATGGGGGCGTTTTACCATAGCGATACCTATATAGCGCTTGCCGTTAGGCATATCAACTAAACCTACATCTCCCACCATTGAACCAATATCGCCTGTTTTGTGAGCAATTGTTGCCCCTTCCCCAAGACCGCGTGGCAATAGAGTTTTTGTCTTCGTCCGCCGCATAATTTCCAGCAAGCGATCGCGCGACCTCAGCGACATCAAATCCCCCTGATTCACCAAAGCCATCAACTGTCCCAAATCCCTTGGACTTGTGGTGTTAGTGCCTGATAAATCTGGTAGTAGATTCTGAATCTCTGTTACACTTAGTCCCCAACTTTGGAACCGCTGATTCAAAGCCGCTGCACCACCCAAGCGCGCAATCAGCATATTTGTTGCCGTGTTGTCACTGATGACAATCATCTTAGTTGCTGTTTCCAGCGCCGTAAACTTTGTTCCCACTGGCTTGTATTGCATATCCCCGGAACCGCCACCAATTAACTCTTTCTTTAGGGTCAGGTTTTCATCCAGACGAATTTTTCCGGCATCCACATCCTGGAAAAAGGCGACGAGAACTGGAACCTTAATCATGCTGGCAGCAGCAAAGGTTGAATTTCCATTCAAATCCACGTAAGCGCCAGTATCTAGATCGGTAAAAAAGACTCCTGGCATCAGCTTGGTATTTTTAGCCGCTAACACCTGCACTGTCGTTTTTAATGGTAATAATTCCTGACTCAACTTTAGAGCAGAGGGTTGAACCACTACACTCGCTTGTTCCTGCTGCGTTTTTTGAACATTTGCAGTCTTACCATTTGCCGTAATCCGAGTGGTGGGGTCTAAAACTGACAACAGTGTCCCAGCTAGAGCGCCAATCCCAACTCCCAAAATTAGCAGCCGCAAACCCCACAAAATAGGTCTGTTCCGACGCTTTCGTGGCGCTAGGTGCGATTTAACCTTCGCTGATGGCTTTAACCCCTGTGGTATTTTTGCTTGAGGGATTAGCTGATTGAGAGCTGCTTGATTACTGATATGAGGTCTTGGTGGTAACTCTACAGATTTTGAACGGTGCTTCCAGTTCTTCATTGCTGGAACCTGTGGTTGCAACGATTGTGGAGAATCAGCGGGCAGGGGACTCACACTTGCTTTTTGATGTAAACGCTGGTAAGGAGGTTGAGTATTGTCTGTATTCTGGCTTGTCGATTGTTTTTGGCGGGCTTTTGCATAATTCCTGCCTTCACGTCGCGTTGAGTCAGTTTTCTGACCAGATTCTGACACCGATACTCCTTGTGACCCCATCGACTTAGTTGCAGATTCCTGAACCACGCTCAACTCCTCTTACACCCTAATATTGCGCGAAATTTTTAAAAGCAAGTGGCATTTGGGTGATCAGTTTATCCCAATCCACTATCAAATGGCGACAAATTGCAACTTAAAAATGTACAACTTAATTGTTCTGCAATAAGTTTACTTGTAAATTTCTTTTAGCAATTAAAATCACAGGTACTTGGCATATTCTTAAAATAACTATTGGTGCCAACAAAGTTAAAGTCCTCCTAGAGGCTCTCTCTAAGAGCTGCTTTGACTAGATCAGCGAACATCAGTGATCTTAGATGCCCATTCCATCTGAGTCAAAATCCCCCGTAACATTGCTACTTCAGTATTTTCAAGCTGGGCGCGATTAAATATCTGACGGAATTTTTGCATTCTACTCGCTGATGTATGAGGGTAAAGATAACCAATTTTAAGCAGGACTTCTTCTAATTGGTGGTAATAGCCTTCCATTACGTCTAATGAAGCCTTGTCGCTTGTGGCTGGGATCGTGTTGTAGCTTGAATGCTGACTATACTGATAAAGTTCATAACAGCAAATTGCTACTGCTTGGGCGAGATTCAGCACAGGATAGTTGGGACTTGAGGGAATGCGGACAAAACGCTGGGCATAATTTAATTCATCATTACTCAGCCCCCGGTATTCTGGACCAAAAATTAGGGCTGCTGTCCTCGGTGACTCTAGTAACCAAGGTAGGGTTGTACGGGGATCTTCTAGCTGAGTTGCTAAACTACGAACACGAGCAGTTGTAGCGATCGCCCTCGTACACCCAAGCAAGGCTGCTGGCAACGTCGCCACCTGCTGTGCGGCTTCTAGAATATCTAGCGCGTGAACCGCCATTAGCTGTGCCTCACCTGAGAGCGGATCGCACTGAGGATTTACTAGCACTAAATGCTGTAGCCCCATGTTCTTCATGATTCGGGCTACAGCGCCTACATTTAAAGCCCCAGCTGGCTCCACTAACACAATTTGCACTCCAGATAAGGCAAGTTCCGACATCACGTCTATCAATAAAGATTCCTTAAAATTGGTTTAAGAATGTACCGCTAAATTAACATGGCACGCACTCGCTCCAAATCTGACTTACCGACAAAAATTTGTCCCGTGTGTCAACGCCCCTTCACTTGGCGCAAAAAATGGGAGGATTGCTGGGATGAGGTGAAGTATTGCTCAGAACGTTGCCGTCGCCGGAGATGAAGCTGGGGGAGTTGGGGGAGCTGGGGAAAAATTTACCTTTAATTACTTTAGACGTTAGTAAAAAATGGAGTCACAGGTGCAACCTAAGTTGATCATTCATGGTGGTGCTGGTAGTTCCCTCAAAGGGAAAGAGGGAGTGGAGGCGGTACGGAATTCGCTCTCCCAAGTTGTAGAAGAAGTTTATATTCTCCTCCTCTCAGGAGCAAGTGCAACAAATGCAGTAGTGCGCGGTTGCCAGCTTTTAGAAGACGAACCCCGATTTAATGCTGGGACTGGTTCGGTGCTGCAATCCGATGGTCAAATTCGCATGAGTGCTGCTTTGATGGATGGAGAGCGATCGCGCTTTAGTGGCGTAATTAATGTCTCGCGGGTACAGCATCCCATTGAATTAGCTCAAACTCTCCAAAACTCAGATGACAGGGTGTTATCCGATTACGGAGCAGCTGAATTGTTACGAGAACTCCAAATTAAGAGCTACGATCCGATGACTGACTTAAGGTTGCAAGAGTGGATACAAGAGCGGCAGTCAAATTTTGGCAAAAAGATGGCTGGTGTAGTATCAGAACAAGAGTTAGTTGAACCTAAGTTAGCCCGACGCGGCACGATTGGCGTTGTAGCGCTGGATAATCAAGGACGACTGGCAGCTGGCACATCAACTGGAGGTAAGGGTTTGGAGCGAATTGGGCGCGTTAGTGATTCAGCCATGCCTGCTGGAAATTATGCCACTGCCCATGCAGCTGTTAGTTGTACAGGAATTGGGGAAGACATCATTGATGAGTGTCTAGCAGCGCGAATTGTGGTGCGTGTAACCGATGGGCTATCGCTTCAAGATGCCATGCAGCGATCGCTTGCAGAGTCCCAACAACACAACCGCGATTTAGGAGCGATCGCACTTGATGCTACGGGCGCAATCGCCTGGGGAAAAACCAGCGAAGTCCTCCTTGCCGCCTTCCACAACGGCGAACAAATTGGCGATACTCTGGAATGGACAGGCGATCTAACAGGCAATGTTTAATCCGGCGTGAATTTCAAGCGCCAACCTGGTTTAACAACCTGACGCGATCGCGCCACCACTAAGCAATCATCCGGTACATTTTCTGTAACTACAGAGCCAGCTGCAATTGTGACATCAGAACCCAAGGTTAAAGGTGCTACCAAAGTGCTATTGGCACCTGTTTTGGTGCGATCGCCTATTTGGGTGGGATGTTTGTTCACACCGTCGTAGTTAGCAGTAATTGTACCCGCACCAATATTGACCTGATCGCCTAACGTAGCATCTCCCAAATAAGACAAGTGAGCAATATTCGTTTTCGGACCCAGCTTACTATTTTTCAACTCCACAAAATTCCCTACACGGCAATCAGGGCCTACTTCAGCTTGACCCCGCAAATGGGCATAAGGACCAATTTGAGTCCCCGCCTGAACAACACTGTCTCTTACCACCGAATACAGCACCGTGACATTCTCACCGATTTGGCTATTCTCAATTAAACAGCCTGGTCCGATATGACTTCCTGAGTGGATCACTGTATTGCCGCGCAGATGTGTTTGCGGTTCAATAATCACATCTGGTTGCAATTGCACCGTGTCATCAATCGTGATGCTAGCGGGATCAATTAGTGTCACACCCGCAGCCATCCAATTTGCCTTCACCCGCTTCTGCAAAATCTCGGATGCTGTCGCCAACTGTTGGCGATCGTTGATCCCCAAAATTTCCTGGTAATCCTCGACATCGACAGCCATTGCCGGTTCTAGCTGATTTACCACATCCGTTAGATAATATTCCTGCTGGTCATTGTTTGGTTGAAGTAGTGGCAGCACAGCAGCCAAATCAGACCAGCGGAAGCAATATACCCCAGCATTGATGCGGCGATTTTGTTTTTGAGCATCAGTGCAGTCTCGGTCTTCGATGATTTGTTTAATAATATTCTGACCGTTACAAAATACGCGCCCGTACCCTTGGGGATTAGGCAAATCGGCTGTGAGGATTGTGACGGCATTTTGCTGCTCTTGGTGAATGAGCAACAGCTGCTTAAGAGTTTCAGGACGTAACAAGGGTACATCCCCGTTTAACACCAGCAACTCCCCCGTGAAGCCTTCTAGATGAGGGATTAATTGTTGGATTGCATGTCCTGTTCCTAGTTGCTCAGTCTGTTCAACAAACTCCAAGCCAGGATGCGACTGCATAGTTGCTTTTACCTGTTCAGCTTGGTATCCAATAATCACTAAACGTCGCGTTGGCGAAATCAAAGTTAAACTCTGAAGGACTCGTTCAACGAGCGATCGCCCACCCAAGGAATGCATTACCTTAGGGAGAGATGATTTCATTCGGGTGCCGCGTCCAGCCGCTAGAATTGCTACCGCTATCATATTCACTTATCAGCTACTCACTATCAGCTAAAAGGATAAATGATAAAGGCTAAAGCAGAGTCGAAAATTTTCAACTCCTGATTTTTTGCTTTCTGCTGTACTTTTAAGCTTTAAGTGGAACAAACAAAGGCGGTAAACTGCTGTACGAGCTTGGGATTGCGCCAACCTTTTGCTGTTTCTTCAACCATTACTTGTAGTGCTTCTGCTGAAGTCAGCGCCCGTTTGTATGGACGTTCGCTCATTAATGCATCATAAATATCAATCATCTGAAATACCTGAGCTAGGTAGGGAATCTCATCGCCTACTAGTCCATAGGGGTAGCCAGAGCCATCCCAACGCTCGTGATGATGGCGGATGATGGGGATAACTCCCCGCATCGTCTGCAAAGGCTGACAAATTTTCTCGCCAATAAGAACGTGCTGCCTCATAATTTCCCACTCTTGGGGTGTAAATTTTCCGCTTTTGAGCAGCACTGCGTCAGGAATGCCAACTTTGCCAATATCGTGGAGATAGCTGCCCCATTGCAGATTCCGCATTTGGGTACGTGTTAAATTGAGATATTCCCCAAAGGCTTCGGCCAGCGTTACCAACCGTCCACAGTGATCGCCAGTGTTGGGATCGCGACTTTCAATCGCGCTGGCAATTGAAAAAAGAACTTGTTCCGCGTGGTCTAAGTCCTCATTAAGACGCTTTTGGTGTATAAGTGACTTAACGCGAGCTGCCAATTCCAGACGATCAAAAGGTTTGGTGAGAAAGTCATCTCCCCCAGCTTCAATGCCGCGAATTCGCGATCGCCGATCATTTAAAGCTGTAATAAAAACTACTGGAATCAACCTGGTTTGGTCATCCTGCTTCAATTGTCGGCACACTTCAAAGCCATCCATTTCCGGCATCATCACATCCAGCAGGATCAGATCTGGTTGGCTTTTCATTACCCGTTCTAGTGCCACTAAGCCACTGTCTGCCTCTAAGACTTGGTAACCCTCCACTTTTAAAAGTGCAACAGCTGTCATCCGACTGGCGCAATGGTCGTCAACCACCAAAATTTTAGGCGGATCTGCATCAAAGCCGTTCACTAGAGAAGCTTTTGGTTTATGCAATGTAGAGGTCATCGAATTGTAAATAAAGTCAATATAAGGACTCACCAAAGAACTGTGGGCTTTGAGATTAAGAGGAACATCCCCTAGAGCAAATGTGCAGTAATACTTAATTTACATTTTGAGCATACTATAGCTAGGTGTTGAGCAGCTAATTTTCTGTTCTATAAATTAAGAGGGATTAGGGACTAGGGGCTAGAGGCTAGGGTTATCCCCTTGACGAAAAAGCAGGGGATTTGTATAAGGATGCCCTATGGCTCGCACTATGTGTCTCGACATAAATCTTTTTTCTTTATCCATGTTTAAAAACACTCACGAGTGAAACCATACTACGGGGCTAGAATTTTTCTTTATTCCCCTAGCCCCTAGTCCCCAGCCCCTAGCCCCTTCTTGGTCATTAAGCTAGTTTATAAAACATTTAGTAACTAGTTGAATGTTTAAAAATGTCTAGGGGAAATCATAAAAGCACTCAGCGAACTGTAAGTTTTTCACTGGATAAGGCTACTAAATCCTAATTCACGCTGCGAAGCATCGGCTAGATTACTGCTAAATTCAGATTATTGTTTCTTATAATATGCTTAGCTGAGCTAATTAGGAAATCCGTTGTTCTACGGATATTTACGGAAGTCCAACGTAAGGTCCTGGGTTTTTGGCTATTTATCCTCTATCTGCTTTTAGAAATTGAGGTCGTGCTAGATGATTTGACTTTAGTTGTTGCTCTAGAGAAATCCAATCTTCTTCCTCTATAAGGTTAATCATTGCTTCTAGAGTGTGGCGATATTGTTGCAGCGATCGCAGTAATTCCTCTCTGTTATACCGCGCCATCATCACCCCCAATTCAGGATTACCACCTCCGACACGGCTAGTATCCCGAAATCCAGAACTAGCTAACTGTTGCGCTAATGCCAAAACATCTGGATTAGTTTCACTCATACAGGCAGCAATCAAACCCGCACTCACCATAACTGGCATTTGAGAAATCCAGCTTACTGCTCGGTCGTGGTCATTTGGGCGACAATGATATACAGTAGCTCCAATTAATCGCACAAGTACCTCCACAGTCCTCACTGCCTGAGTTGGTGTCGTTGCTACTGGTGTCAGAACATAAGGCTTAAGCGCAAATAGATTGAGTTGAGCAGCTTCAATCCCACTTTCTGCTGTTCCCGCCATCGGGTGTCCGCCAATAAAATTAGTCCACAGGGGAGTAATCGCCTCTACTACTGGTAACTTCACTGAACCGACATCGGTTAAAACTGTATCTGGAGATAGATGCGGAATCATCTGTTCTACAGTGGGAAGAATCGCCGCTAGAGGCGTACAGATAAATACTACTTGTGCCGCTGCTAATATTGCGGGATCAACACTGGCTTGATCCGCTGCTCCACGAGCGATCGCTTGTTGACAAGTTTGTTCGCGCCGACTAACTCCAAAAACTTGATATCCGTGCGATCGCAAGTCCAACCCCAAGGAGCCGCCAATTAATCCAAGTCCGACAATTCCAATATTCATTTTTTATATCTGTGACACAAAGAATTTCTGCCTATACGTATACACAATCATTGGTTCTTTTTAACTATAAATTTGAGAGATACAGTCCTCGATGATTGTAGAGATTCTAGAATAGGCAGCGATCAGGTTTTGCAAATTATGGAGCTAAAAAATGACTGGATGGCGCGATCGCTTTAATCAAGTAACAGGACGCACTCGCTTTGCAGTCTGTCGCCTGTTTCTCCATCTAGCAGGAGAAGAAGTAGCACCGCTTTTAGGAGTTCTAAATCGTGCGGCGCGGCAAGCTATTGACATGGCAGCGGGCGCGGAGGTTTCCTCCGCGACATTAGCTGACTCTGAGGGTGACATGGAAGCTTTGGGACTCGGACTCGAAGAAATTTGTCAAAGCCTTTTGCAATACGATACTTACTGGCTATCCGCCGCAAATGAAGGCGATGTATTTTGGGACGAAGGCGAAGCGGGTGATTATTTCAATGAATTATTCACCGATTCTGCCCAACGCTACCTGAGTGAACCAGATTTGAGTACCCCTAAAGATGAGCCTTTGTCTTTACCGATCACACGTAACCTGATTGTGATGATTACAGTGGCTTATGAGGGAGAAGTCCCAGATTTGGAAACTAATTTAGCAGATATCAGTCCGCTTAAGGCTGGACTGAAAGCCCTAATCAACCTACACTATCAAGAAAAACTACGGGCAATCCAGGTACATTTCTCTCCGGCGCAGCTGGGTGACGAACTCACCGATGACCAAATGTTGCAATATTTTCCAGAATTAGTTCCTTTGTAATCGCGTGTCTGGGTTCAGCCGCTCTCGTTCTTAAGGAGCAAGCAGCCGCTGTCTCAGTCAGCTTAAACTAAGAATAGGTATGAAAGCTTTCATCAAAGGTTTATAAGTGCATGTTCCGCAAATTCACAATCCTTTTTTTAACCCTAACTTTGTGCTGGACAACCGTTGCCTGTGGAGGACCTGAGGAAACCACACCTCAAGCGAGGGATGTCAACGCACCAGTAGCTACTCCCACTCGGTTGAGTGATGGTGAATATCAAGTGCAGCAGGCTACTTATGATGATGCCACTGGAGCGTACAGCCTGTTCTTGCTCGGTAGTACGCCCCCAACATTTAGCACTGCAAATTTACAGATGGCACGGCTGACTGATGAGCAAATCAAAGCAGGTCAAAAGAGTTATCTAAAAGTGGAGAACGGGCAGCCTGTTTTGTACCTGACACCAGATTTTAAGATTGAGTATGTCCACGCTGTAACCGAAACGCAGACAAATCCTCAAACGGGACAACAAGAAAACGTGGTTGTGCGCCGAGAAAATAGTTTCTGGACTCCCTTTGCTGGGGCAGTAGCAGGCAACCTGGCGGGTCAAGCGATCGGTAGTCTGTTGTTTAGACCTCAATATTATGTGCCACCCGTTTATCAGCCAGGAATGTCTGTGCTTAGGGGTCATGGCGGGTATGGTAGCTCTTATGGGCAAGCGGTGGATCGCTACCAAACTCGTTACAATGCGCCACCTCTAGCAGTAAGAAATAGCCGGACTAACCTCCGCACTACGGGACGGATTAGAACACCTAGTTCCAGTACGACCCGCACTACGCCGCGTGTGAATACGGGTAGCCGTGCCACAGGCTCCGGCTTCGGCTCTAGTACCTTGCGCCAGTCTGGTAGATCTAGCGGTGTTAGACGTCCATCTTCTGGGAGTTTTGGTAGTGGGCGATCGTCTGGAAGCAGAAGTCGCTCTGGTAGTTTCGGTGGCAGAAGGCGCTAGTATTTTGAGTTTGTTTCCAGGCTGAGCCTGGAAACAAAAGTAATCAGAAAGAGAACGTAGTTCTGACTGCGCCGATAACAATATCAGCGTTGTCATTGTTGAAATCAGGTGCTGTAATCCAAATCAAGCCTGGAGTGACAGTAATATTGTCTGTAAGCTGCAACTGGTAGAAACCCTCAATGTGCA
>JBGTCQ010000167.1:0-10908 GCA_041748755.1 Chroococcidiopsidaceae cyanobacterium
TCCTGTCCAGACTGGGGAAATCCCTGTAAACATATCGCTGGTGTTTATTACTTAGTTGCTGCCGAACTTGATCGCGACCCGTTCTTGCTGTTTGAATTGCGGGGATTATCACGAGAGGATTTACACAAAGAACTCGCCAAATCTCCTTTGGGGCAGGCGCTTTCTGCTGAACTACAACTCGCGCAACGCCCGCCTCAATCTGTCTCGTCCTACTACACCCGACCCTTAAGCGTTTCCTCAGGAACTATGGAAGGGTTACGCGACTTCTGGCAGGGTACCAAACGGCTCCCACAAACCATTGAACCACTCCCTCAAACCCTCGTTTCCGGCATTCCAGTGAAGAAACAGGGCGACTTTCCCGCATTCTGGCACCGCGAGAACTCCTTCATTGAAGCAATGGAGACACTCTACGAACAGGTGAGAACAAAAAGTCAGCTTTAACATCATGCAACCATAAACTATCCTGAACCTGCTACAGAACGGGCGCGTTAAGATGACATTGAACGTCGTCAACGAGAAGATAAAGCAGCTCGCCAACGTGAACAAACTCTTTAGGAAGAATAGGTGCGATCGCCTCACTTAAAGGAGCGAATGGTTTCTTTGGAGCAACTGGCAGATCTGGGACGTTTAGTTGGATGAAAAACTATGAGATATGCCGTTTTTCTAATATTGCCTACAATTCTGTGTACTAATTACAGCGTAGCCCAAGAGGATTCTTCTACGGGTCCTTCCTTAGTTTTAGTTAAGGGAGACACCCCAAACTCGCCAACGCCAAATTGTAGCTTCATATCCATTACTGAACTGAAACCAATACCGATTGTTCAGGGATTGCTTTTTGTACAGCTAGGTGATTCGCCAGATAGAGTCGAGGCTAAAGTGGGCTTCCTCCCCGATCAGCCTTACGCAAATGGTGTTTTGCAATGGACTGCTATGAAAGGGGGAAACTACGTTAGAGCTATGGTAGATTTCCGCAACAACGGCGCTCTTAAGCGCTCTTTCATCATGGCGAACAATTACAAATTGCCCAATGAAAAACAATGTCAGTGGGAGGTACAGGAAGAACAACAGGGAACACAACAGAATCAGAATTTTCAATCCTTGATGCAGTTACCCGCCAATCGCACCAATCAGATTAATCCAAGTTGTTGTGTTACTACTCAAAACGGGAGCCTTATTAGAGGAAACGTTACTTATCCCCAAGGTTCGCGCATTAATGCTGATGGCATTATCTCTACTCCTAGAGGTGAGAGGACTATTCCCAGCGTGAGGATCAAACATGGTGACGGTTCTACCAGTTACTATTATCGGAATGGTTCGCGCACTACTATTAAACCTACTACTATTCCGCCTACTGGGACGCTCATCAGATAATCACTTTATCGTTTTATCTTCAGGACTATGCTTAAGAGTCTTAAGAGTAAAGTGATCCTTTATTTCCCCACACTCGTCAATAAATGTGACATCAAGCCGCTTCCCGCACACATCAAGCACGAGCGAACCAGGAATGCTCAGGGACGTGTGCATCGCCGGATGCTTTGATACCTCGTCGGCAAGTCCGGAGGTGCCAGCGACGATATACACCGTCCCCTCGTGCGCGGTTTGATGGCGTTTTTGATACGAACCAGACTCGAACTCACGACCACTACCCCCATCTTTTTTCATCTCAGAAGTAAAGGAGTGTGACAACCCATAGTGCCCGTCAATCAGGTAGGAGCGCTCGTAGGAGTGGCTGTGACCTCCCAGGACAATATCTACACCCGCAGCTTCCAGAATCGGTAGAGCGCGTCTCATTTCTATAAGTTCAGGCTCAAGATCTGAATCGTGAGAACCCTTGGTATAGGGAGGATGATGCCAAAAAGCAACTTTCCAATCTTTGTTGGATGCAGCTACATCGCATGCTAGCCAAGCGAACATTGCACCATCGAGGGAGCGATCGCTGCCATAGGAGTCAAGACAGATAAAGTGAATGTTGCCGTAGTCAAACGAGTAATACGCAGCAGTCCCGGATGCCACACCGCCTGCTTCCCCGTACCTTGGCGGCGCGAACAGCTCATAGTATGGTCCTTGAAGCAATTGGGAATTGGCACTTCCAGCGTCGTGATTTCCAATGGCAGTCCAAACGACACTACGCTGCAACAGTTGGGGATACATGTCAAATACTGCCTGCTGATACTCCTCATAAGTCCCAATGTCATAGGCATTGTCTCCGAGCATCAGCCAGAGGTCAGTATGGCGCGTACCAGTAAATTTTAGGTATCCATCCCGGACACGTGCGGCAATATCGTTTCCCCGTCCTGAATCTCCCACTACCCAAATTCGTAAAGGTCGGACTTGATCCGGGTCCGTGTCTTTTGCAGGCGCAGTGATGAAATAATTACTTCCAGCCTGGATCTCTAGAGTTCCGACTGCGTAGTAATACTTATAGTCTGGCTTCAGGTTTCTAAGTTCAACCTCATGGTTGCAGGTAATTATTGTCTCTGCCAATGTTGAAGAAAGTCTGTCAGGGTCTGGGCCATACCACACCCAACCTTGTACAGGAGCTAAAGTAGCCCAGCGGATAATTATGCTAGAGTCAGTGCCTCTTTGAAGATACGGACCCCGAATAATTCGCGGCTTCTCTAAAATAGTTACTTTTTCTGGGTTAGAAGCATTTATTGTCACGGCTAAACTTAGTCTGACGTTGACCTATTTGTTAATTTAGCGTTCCCTAGAAAGCTTAACGCCAAAAATTGAAACCCGTTCGTTTCCGGAGCAAGCGACTGATCGCGTTTTTTATTTTCGAGAGTCGATCATCCAATATCATTTGCACACGAGGCACAAGCGCGGATAGCTCTTGTGAATCAAACACGACGCAGAGGTTCCCAGCGGCTACAAAAGCCCTTTGTAATCACATCTCTTGTTTCAGGAACAAAGAGAACCCTTTGCTGTAAAGGACAAGTCTTGGTTCTCCAGTGTATGCAACTTATACAATTCATCAATGTTTGTAATTCAACACCAAGGACGTTTTCAGTTTACTCAAGTTCTACACATTTGGTTGTTTGCCGGAATACTTAAGAACTGATTGGTAAAAAACTTTTTCTTAACTTTAAGATGAATAGCTCTTAAACTAACAAGAGTAAAGTTTATCTAAAAAAAGTATGAACTAATACAAGCATTGAACTAAGCAGGAGTGCGATCGCTTTTAGCGTCGGCGTAGCCATCGCAGCCATCCTAGCAACTGTTTTGATTAGAGATAGAAAAAGCGCTGTTTTTTTGGACGAAGTATCTGCCCAAAAATAACAGCCTATAGTACAAGCTCTTGAGCAAGTAGGCGTATGACTTTAAAGCGTAGAGATTTGCTTTTATTTTTGGGTGCAAGTGCAGCTACTGTAGCTTGCGGTCCTCTTTTCGAGACTGGGCGAAAATCCTCCAAGCCCTTTACAGCTAACCCAGCGACAACTAGACAACCTAACTTCCAACCTGTCAGTGGCCCTATGCCGCTTGAGACAGATAGCATGACTTCTATTCAACAAATTAGCCATTACACCAGCTATACCGTAGTTGATGACTTAGTGCTGCCTGAGGGCTTTACTTATGACGTGATAGCTGCTTGGGGTGATCCGGTCGGGGATTCGCGCTTTGGGTACAATAACGACTATCTGTCCTTTATTGAAACGGCTCCGAATGAAGGGTACCTAACTGTTAATTTTGAATATATCAGTGCTGTACCTTGGCTTCAGAGCTATCAGCAGGTAATAGGACCTCTACCATTTGACGAAGTTAAGGCGGCAGTCAAAGCTGCTGGAAAAGATGGGATTGATGCCTATTCATTGGCAGATAGTAATCCGCTGAAAATAAAAATTAGGGAAATTTCTCAAGCAGCCCTATTAGACCAGGGAATTGGCGTGATCTCAATCCGCAAGACAGCAAGTGGTAGCTGGGAGCGGACTAACTCGAAAGCTGACCGCCGGATTACTGGAACTTCGGGAATAAATGACGGGCATTACTTAAAGTCCACTGGACCTGCTAAGGCAATTTTTCGGAAAACAAGCGGTCAGGGTTATCTAGATAGTTTAGGCGATCGCATTGTTGGCACCTTTGGGAACTGTGCGGGAGGCACAACACCTTGGGGTACTGTTCTTAGTGCCGAGGAAAACTTTCAGTCTCAGGTACCCGAACCCGTTTATGCAGACGGTACTTCATTTGACCCTAAAGAGCAAACCTTCTCCATCGGGGAAGAAGAACTGTTGGGTCAGGGTAATGTACTAGGACTGGCAGGCAATAAGTATGGTTGGATTGTAGAAATAGATCCAGATCTGCCGGATGATTATGGGACCAAGCATACCTGGCTCGGACGCTATCGTCACGAAGCGGTTGGCATTCGAGTTGTTGCTGGGAAACCCCTGGCCTTTTATTCGGGATGCGATCGCCGGGGCGGTCATTTATACAAGTTCGTTAGCCGTGACTCCGTTCGTAATCCAACAGACAAAGCCAATTCCCGACTGCTAAATAATGGCATGCTCTATGCTGCCAAGTTCAACCCCGATGGCACTGGTCGCTGGATTCCTTTGCAAGAAGACACACCCGTCGCTCCAGATTCGACTAGCAATATCGAAGGCAACGCCCTAGCCTTACCTCAGCGTCCTGAAGGAGGGAACTTCATCGCTGACGACGAACAGATCGGGCGCTTCAAGCAGCAGTTCAAGACTTTAGGCAACCTCTACCAGGGCAATACTGAGGAGAAACAAGGAGCAATTCTGATTGATGCCCATTATGCAGCCAATGCTGTTGGCGCAACTTGCACTGCGCGTCCTGAAGACACAAAAATTGCTCCAGACGGTTCGCTTTATATTGCTTTCACCTCTGGATCTTCAGATAAAAATGGCGGACCAGACAAACGAATATTTCAAGGTCCTGATGGCGATACTGCCTACGAATACGGTTTTATTATGCGTTTGACTGAGGATGATAGTGATCCAGCAGCTATGAACTTTACTTGGAAAATGCTGGCTCTTGGCGGCGAACCCGCAACAGGTGGTGCAGGCTTTGCCAACCCAGACAACTTGATGATTGACACCGACGGTCATGTCTGGATCGTCACTGACATGTCCTCAGATAAGCATAATCAGGCAATTCCTAGCCGCCTGGATGGAGGTAATCCTGTTAGTCAATCGAATCTGAGAGGTCTTTTCGGTAACAACTCCATTTGGTTTATGCCCACGACTGGAACCAACGCAGGTAATGCCTATCTTTTTGGTATGGGACCGATGGAGTGTGAAACTACTGGACCTATATTCACTCCTGACCGAGAAACTTTCTTCCTGTCAGTGCAGCATCCAGGAGAAGTGCATGGAATCCGTCAAGAGCGAGCATTGGAAACGCGCAAGTTTGCGATGAAAACAACGGACGGCAAAGATTTCGTTCAAACCCGCGACGTGCCGCTTGGCTCTAACTGGCCAAATAAGGGTGTTAATGAGCCACCTAAACCCGCAGTAGTTGCTATTCGCCGCGATAAAAAACTGAGGATCACTTAGATTAACCTTATCCATTTAAGTTTAACAGTCTTGAGGTCAGCCCTAATGTACAGACTGAGCTACTGCACTAAGAGCTAGGCAAATAAAGGTAGCAACGCTAGATCCTGAAATCGCAATCAATTTAAGTATTAGGAACACAGATATAGAATAGAATTCTTGCACAATTGAGGATGTGGTAGGAATAGCAAGTTTATTGAGTACGAATCATGACCTACTTGCAGTACCCGCAGCTCAAGCAAGAAGATTTCAGACTGTGTGCATTCATTCCCAAACGTTTACGCGCATGGTAGCTGTGCTGGAAGAACAGGTCCAGAAAAAGAAGAAACAAGGGTATCCAGCAAGTTGAGTGTCTTAGATCAGGTGCTAATGAGCTTGGAGTATTGGAGAGAGTAGCGCATATATTTCCATATCGGATAAGCCTGAGAAGTTCATGAGACCGCAGTTTCAAGGATTGTCAGAAAAGTCAAAACTTCTACAACATTTCCGCTGAGCTGCCGTCTAGTCTCATGGAGATAAGCAGAGACCCATCTAGCACTCTTAGCGATTTTGTGCAAACAATATTGCAAACTTGTAACAAAAATGTTATGTTAGTTTACATAAAGTTACAAAAGGCAACTGACTATGCGTTACACCGATAAAGAAGGCAATACCCTCAGCCTCGATGATGCTATGACTGCGGACAGTTTCCTGATGGTGGCTGATGTGTACGTTCGCGAACCACTAGAAATGTATTTCAACGCAGAAGGAGAGCTAAGAGCAGGAAAGAGACCGAAGGGCGCAGTAGCAACTCTTCGTAGTGACGGATAGGTTTTTAGCTTCAACTCAAGATGTCTAACTAGCATTTACTCTATAGTTTTCGCCCCAGTTTTGTACAAGAGGCACTTATGAATCAGCCCATCGAATTATCTTTAGAGCAAGAATTCAGCCTTAGAAGCTTTGCTGACCAAGTAGAGCACATGTCCCGTGAGCAAGCGCAGGAGTTCCTGATTAACCTGCACGAGCACATGCTCCTTAGAGAAAATATGTACAAGTTCTTTATTAAGCATGAGTGGGGATTAGATTCAAACACCAGGTCTGCATAGACGATGCCTGCGGCGGACTAACGCCTGCGCCTGAATAAAACCCTAGCCCAGTATCACACTGGGCTTTTGTATTGGATGGTTAATTTTTAGAAAATGTTGTACATTTGTTGACTTAATTGAATCTATTCATTGACCACAGTTCTACAACCCTACAAAACTTTGATGAATAATATAATTATTAAAACGGCTTTATTGCCTCAAGAACTTCTGGCGATTCAAGCAATCAGGCGCTTGGTATTTCAAATAGGTCAAGGAGTCGAGCCAGCTTTAGATTTTGATGGACAAGACGAAACCTCTGAGCAAATAATTGCTTATGTAGATAATCAACCTGTGGGAACTGCCAGAATTAGATACTTAGATAACAAAACTGCAAAAATAGAAAGGCTTGCCGTGCTGTCTACAGCTAGGGGACAAGGAATTGGCAAGAAAATTATGCAAACTGCAATAGATGTTATAGCTAAAAAAGATGTTCAAGAAGTATTAATTCATGCCCAAGAATACATTAAAGGCTTACATCAACAGTTGGGTTTTGAGCAAGAGGGAGAAAGATTTGAGGAAGCTGCCATCCCTCATGTCAAAATGAGGAAAAAATTAAGCTAGACCAGTTGATTTTGTGATTGATAAAGATAAACGCATTCGAGTACTGATACTAGGGATAATTTGGCTGTTGGGGGCAGTAGGCGATCGCATTTGGTTTACCCTCGATCACTCCGTTCCAGCATGGGATCAGGCAGATTACTTAACTGGCTCGTTAAACTACTGGCAAGCTCTACAACATCCCCAATGGTTTAGTAACGAGTGGTGGACGAATTTTTGGCTACTCTCCGCCAAAATACCTCCGTTAACTTACATTGCCACAGCTATTTTTCAAAATCTTTTTGGCACTGGACCCGATCAGGCAACACTTGTCAACCTGTTTTTTAGTGCAATTCTCCTGAGTTCAGTTTACGGATTGGGTGTCCAGCTGTTTAGTGTTGAAGTCGGTTTATGGGCAGCTGCACTGTGCCAGATATTACCTGGTCTTTATCAATCCCGCCTGGACTTTTTACTTGATTATCCCCTCACAGCTGTTGTGACGTTGAGTTTTTTCTGTTTAACAGTTTGGCAGCTAGGAGGTGAGAGGCAAGCAAGAGGTTATAAAATCTCTACTTCCTCTCCTTTACAATGGCTGTGGGCAGCGGCGTTTGGTCTTTCCTTGGGAGGAGCGCTATTAGTAAAACAGACGGCGTTGTTCTTTCTTTTAATACCTCTACTATGGGTTGCGATACAAGCAATTTGGAGACGCAACTGGGGGCGGATATTTCAGCTAGTTGGGGGATTGTTGCTGTCTGTGGCAGTGTTTGGTCCCTGGTATCGTACCAATTGGCTGGTTGTACTAACTTCCGGTAAGCGGGCGACTATAGACTCTGCCGTTGCTGAAGGCGATCCAGCTCTGAATACACTGGCAGCATGGACTTATTACTGGAAAGCGCTACCTAATCAAGTTTCCTGGCTGTTGTTGCTGGTGCCAATCGTGGGGATACTTATTTATTGTCAGCAAGAGATCAGAGGTAAGCAGCAAGAATCGCGTAGGCGTTCGCCCTACAGCCCTTCGGGCATCCTTCGGCAGGCGTTCCCGAAGGGTAGCCCGCCGCAGGCATCGCCTCTAGTCTGGTTAGCAGTATTTTTAATTGGCGCTTACTTACTGTGTTCCCTAAACATTAATAAAGATACCCGATATGTCTTGCCTTATTTGCCTGTAGTATCAATATTTCTGGCTTATGGCTTGACTTGCTGGGGCGGACGCTGGCAACACCGTATCCGCTCTTGTACTCTTGGTCTAGCAGTTATGCTGATGTTCCTCAACTTATTCCCAGTAGGAGGTGTTTTGGGTAGTGGACTCACACAAGCTTTCAGTCCTAATACCCAACATCATACTTACCTGGGAACTATGTGGCCTCACCGTCAGGTGATTGAGGAAATTATTCAAACAAACCCATATCTGCGTTCCACACTAGGAGTATTACCCTCCACAGCAGAAATTAACCAACACAATTTTAATTATTACGGCGCTTTAGAGAATTTCCAGGTTTACGGTCGTCAGGTAGGAACAAGGACGCAGCAGGTTGCTCAAGATGCGCGATCGCTCGACTGGTTCCTTACCAAAACTGGCGCTCAAGGATCAGTGCCAGAATCCCAAGCTGCCATTGTCCAGAATGTTGAGCGATCGCCCGATTTCCAGCTAACCAAAACTTGGAACTTACCCGATACCAGTACCCTAAAGCTTTTCCATCGGCGATCACCGTCAGTGTGGGTAGAACCTATAGTAGGGGACAAGGGGACAAGGGGACAAGGGGACAGAATTGGGCTGTCGCGGGTTATAGTACCGCCACAAACGCTGCCTGGAGTAACAGTACCAGTAACTTATGAGTGGTATGGCTCCTGGGAGCAGTTGCAGTCTGGTTTGGTGCTACTAACTTGGCATAACCAACACCCCGTCACCCCTCAACATCGCTGGCTACATGACCACGGCATCGGTATGGGAACTTTGCATCCTGCATTTCTAGCAGATAACGAATTAAAAACTGGATTTCGAGTTATTGAACGGTCAGCAATGCTGCCTCCTGCGGATATTCCATCTGGGACTTACACCCTGGAGGCGACTTACCTCAACCGCGATGGGCAAACTTACCCCATCCCTGTGCCGCTAGTGACTCTGAAAATTGACCCAGTTGCCACCGCGACACCAGCACCAGAATTAGATTTAGTTACCCAAATAAGGACTCTAGCCACCGTTTTACCCAAAGGATCAGACACACTAGGACCAGTCTTTGATGAAATTGGACGCATTAACCAGTACGATCCAATTCAAGACTATCTAGTGCAGACACAAAAAGCTCTGGAATACCGCCTCCAACTAGAACCGCAAAATTTAGACTGGGCTTATGCTCTGGCTTTATCTAGGGTATTAAAACAACAAGTGAAGGAGGCGATCGCCGCCTGGGAACGAGTGACTCAGATGGATTCCCAAAACCCCTACGCCTACGCCTACCTCGCCTTTGTCCATTTATACGACTGGCACGGAGCCGCCGCTGACTCCGCCCTCAAGAGCGCTCGCGCCCTCAACCCCAACTTGCCAGCAATCCAAGCTCTCAGTGGTGTTGCAGCGCTAATGCAAGGCAATCTCGTCAATGTATGGCATTATGTTTCAGTTTTGAGAACCCTATCCCCTGCTGGAAGCAAGAGCGTGTGACTACCTTCTCCCACGATTGCACTGTCACATCCCCACCATGCAAGCGAGCTAACTTGCGCGTCAACGCTACCAGACCAGTTCCTTCGTATTGTTGCCTTGCTGTCACGCAGTTCAAATTCTGCTTGCTTGCAGTGTAATAGACCTCCTGCATGAATAGTGAGGCTGTGTGCCAGTTGGCGATCACAGATTGCACAATGAAGGTGCGGGTCAGCATGGTCGTGGAGGAGAAACAATGGCATACAGTGAGCTACAACCGCTTTCGGATGGTGAGTTCAAACGCTTGTGTGGGGTCAGCCGGAGTAGCTTTGCTGAGATGGTGGAGGTGTTGCGCCCTCACTTGGAACGCCAAGGACGGCGGGGTGGACAAGCAAAACTGAGCGTGGAAGACCAGTTGCTGGTGGCATTGGAGTATTGGCGCGAGTATCGCAGTCAGTTTCACATCGGGGTGAGTTGGGGATTACACGAAACCACAGTTGGGCGGATTGTGCGAAAAGTGGAAGACTTGCTGGTCAAGTGTGGCAAGTTCCGCCTACCTAGCCAGCGTCAGTTATATCAACCAGGATGGGAATGGAAAGTCATGGTGGTGGATGTGGGGGAGATAGAAATCGAACGCCCCAAAAAAAACAGAAGCGCTACTACAGTGGCAAGCAGAAGTGTCACACGCTGAAAGCGCAACTGTTAGTGGAGTTTGAAACTGGACAAATTATTTGTACTGCGGTTGATACCGGCAGAACCCATGACTTTAAGCTACTCAAGCGGAGTCGCTTGCCGTTTGTCTCGTCACAATTGTGTTTAGCCGACCGAGGCTATCAAGGCTTTGCTAAACGTCATCCTGGAGCTTGTATCCCGACCAAGAAGCCGCGCAAGCAACCTCTGCCAGAGGAGGAGAAGCAACATAATCGAGCCTTAGCACGACTGCGGGTGCGAGTTGAACATGTGATTCGCCGCTTCAAAATCTTTCGCATTTTCTCAGGACGTTATCGTAACCGTAGAAGGTGGTTTGGCTTACGTTTAAATCTAATTGCTGGGTTGCTGAACTACGAACTGGCACATGCTTCTTGATTCGTGCAGGAGGTCTAAT
>JBGTCQ010000168.1:0-21341 GCA_041748755.1 Chroococcidiopsidaceae cyanobacterium
CCTAACTAGCGGATGCTGACAAATCCAGCCTTTGTAATTAATTCTTGACCCTGAGTAGTAAGCAGTAAGTTAGAGTAGGCAAGGCCAGCTTGCTGATCGCTTTGACCATTCTGTGGGATAATCACAAACAAGCGGCGGGTAATGGGATACTGACCACTTTGAAAGGCAGCTGTGTTCAGTTGGTTGCGCTTTTGGGGACATTGAGAAAGGGGTACAAAAGGCTCCTGGTAGGGTGCAACCATTTCATTTGTCCCACTTAAGGGTAGAGGCTTAACTGTACATTGAGGTACGACTTCCGGAGCGGAGGCATAGTAGATACCACCTGGATTGTTCGCTACTTCTCTCAAAGCTTGAGTTGTCGTAGGAATGAACTCAACATTAGTCCCAAACTTTGCACCCTCCAAGACGTTTTCTGCAAAAAATTCAATCGTACCTCCCTCGGACAAGCGGCGCGAGTAGGGTGTGATTTTTAAATTGGGTCCACCGACTTGATTCCAGTTAGTCAGCTTGCCAAGGTAGATGTCCTTTAGTTGAGCAACGGTTAAACTAGGGATATTGAGGTTGGGGTTAACCGCGATCGCAATTCCATCAATCGCTACGGGTATTTCTTTCAGGGTAAACCCTTTAGCTGTAGCCTGTTTAAATTCCTCGTCTTTAATCGAGCGAGAGGACTGGGAAAAAGCCAGCTGACCATTCAATAGCATCTTAATCCCACTACCAGAACCGGGAGCACCAGTGGTTGGATTAGTGTAGCGCAGCCGAAATTGAGGCCAGACAGTTTGAAGCGCTGGATCTACTTGTCCCCGAATTGGGGCCCAAGTCGTGCTACCTCCATAGCTAAACAGTCCAGATGGGACATTTTGCACCTTGGCAAAAGTTTCAACGTTAGAATCCCCAACTGGCTGGGATTGATTGTTGACTATACTACCCAAGTCAACGCCACGTCTGGTAAACCACCAAAAACCACCGCCCACGATCGCCAGTGTGATCAGCAGGGTTAAAACAAGAACGGTTGTTTCGTTTTTCTGAGACATAGATGGATGGCTTGTAACGCCAATCGCTTAAAAGATCCGGGTAAGCAAATTGTAGATCAGTCGAAATAAAGCTGTTAGGGCGATCGCAATTAATCCAGCGGCAACCGCTTGCAATGCTATTGCTTGGATATTACTTCCCTTGTGCAAGGCGGGGATAAATAAAACAATAGCCAACGTAAATCCGGCAATAATTAACATTTCCAACTTTTCAATCCAGCGGCGGAATTGGGCAAAAATCAGTACCCCTAAAATCAACGCTGAAACACCCAGGGTAATTAATGGTGATTGCAGCAGGCTGTAAAGTGCGATCGCTACCAACGCACCTTCAAATCCACTAAAGGCAGCGCCAGTTAATAACTCCAAGGTGGAAAAAGCAGGGGGAGCAGGGGGAGCAGGGGGAGCAGGGGAGTGATGGGCAACTGGACGGCTAGGTGGCTGGAGGGGTACTGGTGTTTTGGTTGGCGTGAGCGCTGCCATCACCTCAGCAGCTGACTGAAAGCGTTGATTTGGGGCACTGAGCAGCATTCTATCTAATACGTCTGCGAGTGCATCACTTACAGTCGCTTGCGTTCGCCAGTTCCACTGATTACTATAAGCATCAAATAATTCCGTTGCATCCGTTCCCGTTAATAACATTACAGCAGTCACCGCTAAAGCATACAAATCTGTGGATGGGTATATTTCTCCCCCTGCCATTTGTTCTGGTGGTGCAAACCCCATTGAATAAATGCCAGTTGAACCTTTAGCAACAGACGCAGCTACCTTCGCCACCTGTTTGACTGCACCAAAATCTAACAGGTAGAGTTTGCCGTTGCGATCGCGCATAATATTAGACGGCTTAATATCTCGGTGGATAGAGCCATTCTCATGCACAAATTTCAGCACTGGTAAAATTGCCCGCAGCAGTTCCAATACCTCTACTTCAGAGAACTTGCCCTTAAGAGCCAGTTCCTCCTCCAGATTTTTCCCATCAATGAATTCCTGTACCAGATAAAAAAAACTATCCTGCTTTGGGGGTTGCAATCCTGGTACAGTCAACTCAAAAAACGCAAACAAGTCGGGAATTTGGTCATGTTGGTTGCCAATTTCTTCTAAAACTTCTGCCTCGCGTTCAAATAGCTTTTGAGCAATTTCTAGCTGGGTTGGAGTCAAGTCACCGGCGGGTTTGAACTGCTTGACTACACAGGAGCGCATTCTTGGGGTATAGCGATCGCGTGCCAAAAACGCCGCTCCAAATCCCCCTTGCCCTAACAGCTTTAACGGTAGATAGCGTCCTACTAAAATTAGAGGCATGCCACAAGTGGTGCAGTACTTTTGCTGCACCGTCTTTAGCATCGTACTATCATCTAAATCTGCAAAATTATTCTGCGGGTGGGGGCAGCCTGAACGAGTGCAGTAGACTTCCATTTCTGTCCTTTGTCCTTTGTCCTTTGTTTTTTACTAATGACTCATGACTAATGACAAAATATTAACTTCCAGCATCAAGAGCTACAGGCTCCAAATTTTCTCTAGGTGGCGACTCCAATACCTCCTTAGTCCAACCTGGTGTCGTGAATTGGGGTAAAACTTCCCGAATAAAAGCTTCTGCCGCTTTTGAGCGGTAGCGATTAGGATTAAAAATTACCCACAGCGTCCGCTTAACAACAACGCCTTCAATGTTTGCACAATGAAGTACACCCATCTGTAACTCTTTGGCGATCGCCGAGAGCGAAACAAAAGCAGCGCCCAATCCTGATTGCACAGCATTTTTAATTGCTTCGATTGAATTGAGTTCCATTTCAATTTTGAAGCGGCGCGTATCAATGTCGCAGCGACTCAGTACCTGATCAATCACCTTCCGGATAGTCGATTGGGAGTCGAGGGCAATGAACTGTAGCTTATACAAATCTTCTTTTTGGATTGGATTAAGTTTAGCAAGTGGGTGAAAGCTCGGTAAAATCAGCGCTAGTTCATCCTCGGCATAGGGCAGAACTTGCAAAGAGTCCTGAAGTTCAGCGGGAATTTCACCCCCAATAATCGCCAGGTCTACTTGTCCATTTGCTACACTCCAGGCAGTACGCCTAGTAGAGTGAACGTGCAATTGCACTGCCACATCTGGGTAGTGTTGGCGAAATAAGCCAATCATCCGGGGCAAAAGATACGTACCTGTTGTTTGGGAAGCACCAACAATCAAGGTACCACCCTGAAGATTTTGCAGATCTTCAATAGCACGACAGGTTTCTTGACAAAGGGTGAGAATTTTTTCACCATAGTTGAGCAACAAATGCCCTGCTTCCGTCAGTTGGGCCCGTCGCCCTCCCCTGTCGAACAAAGGCACATCTAGCTGCCGCTCTAAGTTTTGCACTTGGAGGCTAACAGCGGGTTGTGAGACGTAAAGGCTATCAGCGGCACGCTTAAAGCTCCCTTCAGCAGCGATCGCTTTGAGAATGCGTAACTGATCTAAAGTGAAAGGAAGGTCAGACATACGACTAAATCCACAAAGAAGAAAGGAGACTTTAACCAACGATCAAGAGCAGTTAGTAGCGGTAATACCCAATCGGTCAGAGAGACTCCGGAGCTTCCTCTGACTTCGTGATTGTTACCTGCCTTGAAAGATTCACTAGAAATCGACACTAACACAACATCTTGATTACAGTCTGATTAAAGGCTCCTCTTGAATACTTTGTGGTATAGGTTGTACTTGACCTAAGTTTCTTTAAATTACTTTATCTATTTATATGATGTTCGTTGCTTGGTTGACACCTAGCCATTTTGTGATTCTAGGTCTTTTATTGGGGTTCGCGATTACTCATAGTGGTCTGGCTTCCCTGCGCCCTTGGGCAGAGAAACGAATTGGCCCACGACTTTACCGAATTTTATTTGCCTTAGTTAGTCTGCCATTGGCAGTCGTGCTGGTTATTTACTTTTTCAACCATAGATATGACGGTTTCCAAATGTGGCAAATTCAGGGCATCCCCGGTATCCAAACACTAGTTTGGCTACTGTCAGCGATTTCCTTTTTGTTTCTCTATCCGGCTACGTTCAATTTATTGGAAATTGCCGCAATCCAGAAACCCCAAGTCCACCTCTTTGAAACTGGCATTATTCGCATTACCCGCCACCCCCAAATGGTGGGACAGGTGATTTGGTGTATCGCTCACACACTCTGGATTGGCACCTCCTTCACTCTTATTACCTCAGTTGGACTGGTGCTGCACCATCTGTTTGGGGTTTGGCATGGCGATCGCCGTTTGCAAAAACGTTACGGTGAAGCCTTTGAAAGCGTCAAAGCCCGCACCTCCATCATTCCTTTTTTGGCTATTCTTCAAGGTCATCAAACACTTAAATTGTCAGAGTTTCTTCGCCCTGCCTATCTGGGTGTTGCAGCTTTCATTCTTCTGCTGTGGTGGTCTCACCCCTTCTTAATTCAAGCAACAGGTAACGTTAATTGGTAGGTAGTAGAAGTAAATTCATCCTTGGAGATTTCCTGACTCCTCTTTAACGCTCTCGCTTTAGTGATCTCCAGTTTACAAACTTAAACTTGATAAGTTCAGTAGAATCCCCCATTTACAAACTTAAACTTAAACTTGATAATTTCAGTTAATCAATTGATCCCGACTCAATGTAGCATGATCCAAAATAGCTCTCTCTATTCAGTGGTCAGCTTTCAGGTAGGAAGAATCAAAAACTGGAGAGTGAACAATATTTTATCTATACTTACATTCTCAATTTTGCATTAGTAGCGATCGCGCGATCGCTAATTCAATAACAAAACCCAAGAAATTTATCTAGAGGAAGCATGGTGTTGTCTGTAAGTGAGCGGACGTTTACTCAAGAAGTTTTAGAATCTCCAATTCCTGTTCTCGTCAACTTTTGGGCACCTTGGTGTGGGTTGTGCCGAAATATTCAGCCACTGATGACGCAATTTGAAACCAGTTGTAACGAGCAAATTAAATTGGTTGGAGTTAACGCTGACGAAAATTTCAAGCTGTCAAATGCTTATCGACTCACTACTCTGCCAACATTAATCCTAATTGAAGATGCTAAAGTCCGGGAGCGATTTGATGGCTTTCACGGACGGGATGAGCTGCGGCTAGCACTAGAATTAATCAGAATTAACTACTCAGACCTTGCTAAAACTTATACAGGTGCGCGAATCGGTTCTGCAACTGCCTTAGATTTAGAGTGTCGCTCAGCCTAAGAAGGGGCTAGGGTCTAGGGGCTAGGGGCTAGAGAGTAATTCTTAGATCTATCCATTTTCCCTACCCCTCTTGACCTCTGCTCCATTTTTCTTAAAGTAATCTAGAATTTTCCCCACTTAGATTTATTCGAGTGGGTTATTTTATGATAAAAAGCGTATGTCACAATTGTTAACAGTTTAGTAAAGTTAGTGCAGAATACTAAAAATAGGCGTCAGTGATGGAAGCAATCTATCAGTATGCCTGGCTGATTCCTGTATTACCTCTTTTAGGGGCAATGCTAGTCGGTCTTGGGTTAATCTCGTTAAATCAGGTGACGAACCGTCTGCGGCAGCTAAACGCCGTCTTTATCGTGTCCCTACTGGGGGCAGCAATGTTTCTATCTTGTGCATTGCTCTGGAGTCAAATTCAAGGACATGCGCCTTATACGTACACGCTGGAATGGGCAGCAGCAGGTAATTTTCACCTAGATATGGGCTACACCATTGACCACCTGACAGCCCTAATGTTGGTGATCGTGACGACAGTGGCTTTTTTAGTCATGGTCTACACCGATGGATACATGGCTCATGATCCAGGGTATGTGCGCTTCTATGCTTATCTGAGCTTATTTAGCTCCTCAATGTTGGGGTTGGTGGTCAGCCCAAACCTGGTGCAGGTCTACATTTTCTGGGAACTGGTTGGGATGTGTTCGTACCTGCTGGTTGGGTTCTGGTATGATCGCACGTTAGCCGCTGATGCTGCTCAGAAGGCATTTGTGGTCAACCGAGTCGGCGACTTTGGCTTATTATTGGGCATTTTAGGGCTGTACTGGGCAACTAACAGCTTTGAATTTGATGTCATGGGCCTCCGCCTACAAGAATTAGTGGAATCCGGTTCCATCAGCAATTTTCTTGCTGTCGTGTTCGCCATCTTAGTATTCTTAGGTCCCGTAGCTAAATCCGCGCAATTCCCTCTCCACGTCTGGCTACCGGATGCAATGGAAGGTCCAACCCCAATTTCGGCTTTAATCCACGCCGCAACGATGGTGGCAGCTGGGGTGTTCCTAATTGCCCGGATGTACCCAGTATTTGAAGGCGTACCAGCGGCAATGAATGTGATTGCCTTTACTGGCGCATTCACAGCGTTTTTGGGTGCAACGATCGCAATTACCCAAAATGACATTAAAAAGGGTCTAGCTTACTCCACCATTTCCCAACTGGGTTACATGGTAATGGCAATGGGCGTAGGCGCTTACAGTGCAGGGCTATTCCACCTGATGACTCACGCCTACTTTAAAGCAATGCTGTTCCTGGGTTCCGGTTCTGTGATTCACGGTATGGAATCCGTCGTTGGTCACGATCCATCACTAGCGCAGGATATGCGAATGATGGGGGGACTGCGGAAGTATATGCCATTCACGGCAATTACTTTCTTGATTGGTTGTCTGGCGATCTCCGGGATTCCGCCGTTTGCTGGCTTCTGGTCGAAAGATGAAATTATCGGCAGCGCCTTTGCCGCTAACCCAGTTCTCTGGGCTGTGGGCTATTTGACTGCTGGAATTACGGCTTTCTATATGTTCCGGATGTATTTCAGCACATTTGAAGGTAAATTCCGGGGGAATGAAACCGAAATCCGCGCCTCACTCAAGTCAGCTGCTGGAATGGCGGTAGCAGCAGGTTTTGAACCTACGCCTGCCTTTGGTCCTGGTGCTATGGATACGAGAGAACTGGCTACTTCTACTGGTCATGATGCCCACGGTCATAGTGCGTATCCCCATGAATCACCTTGGACGATGGTTCTGCCCCTAGTTGCGCTAGCGGTTCCTTCGGTGCTAATTGGTTTGGTAGGAACGCCGTATGCCAACTACTTTGAGGAATTTATCCATCCTCCTAGCGAAACGTTGACGGAAGTGCTGGAAAAGACTGCTGAATTTAATCAGACAGAATTTTTAATTATGGCAGGAAGTTCGGTGGGGATTTCCCTGATTGGAATTACCCTGGCTGCGCTGATGTATTTGCAGGGCAAGATCAATCCAGCTGATCTCGCGGCAAAAATCAAACCACTCTACGAACTTTCGCTCAACAAGTGGTACTTTGACGAAATTTACGATTCAGTTTTCGTTAAGGGGTTACGTCGGGTAGCACGACAGGTAATGGAAGTTGACTTTCGGGTTGTTGATGGTGCCGTTAATCTGACAGGCTTTTTCGCCCTTGTGAGTGGCGAAGGGTTGAAATACCTGGAAAACGGTCGCGCCCAATTCTATGCTCTGATTGTGTTTGGGGCAGTTTTGTGCTTGGTAATTGTCTTTGGTGTGACTTGAAGAAGGGGCTAGGGGCTAGAGGCTAGAGGCTAGGGTAAGAAGAGAGGCTAGTTTTAAAAGTTTTTACTAACCCCTAATCCGTAATTACCAATTTCTAGTCCCTAATCCCTAACTCTTGTTCCTTCCCTAGTCCCTAATCCCTAGTCCCTAGTCCCTATGAACACAGCTGATTTTCCGTGGCTGACAACGATAATTCTGTTTCCCATCGCCGCATCGCTGGTAATGCCACTGCTGCCTCAAGACAATGGTAAGACGGCGCGCTGGTACGCTCTAATTGTGGGGCTGATTGATTTTGCGTTAATTGTTTATGCCTTCTACAGTCAGTACGACTTTGGCAATCCAGAATTACAACTGGTAGAAAGTTACCCTTGGATACCCCAGCTTGACCTGAATTGGTCACTGGGAGTTGATGGGATATCAATGCCTCTAGTTATCCTGACGGGGTTCATTACCACGCTAGCGATTCTAGCCGCATGGCCAGTAACGCTGAAGCCGCGACTGTTTTACTTCTTAATCCTGGCAATGTACGGCGGTCAGATTGCCGTGTTTGCTGTCCAGGATATGTTGCTGTTTTTCCTGGTGTGGGAACTAGAACTGGTTCCGGTGTACTTTCTGCTTTCAATTTGGGGAGGCAAAAAGCGCCAATATGCAGCGACAAAGTTCATTCTCTACACAGCTGGAGGATCGCTGTTTATTTTGATAGCTGCCCTGATGATGGGATTTTATGGCGATACAGTGACATTCGACATGCGATCGCTAGGCGTTAAAGATTACGCTCTAAATTTCCAACTTTGGATTTACGCTGGCTTCCTGATTGCCTACGCAGTTAAGTTACCAATCTTTCCTTTACATACCTGGCTTCCTGATGCTCACGGTGAAGCAACGGCACCAGTACACATGTTACTTGCTGGAATTCTCCTGAAAATGGGCGGTTATGCCCTGATTCGGATGAATGCTCAAATGCTACCGGATGCTCACGCATATTTTGCCCCAGCGTTAGTAATTTTAGGTGTGGTCAACATCATCTACGCTGCTCTCACCTCGTTTGCCCAGCGTAATTTGAAGCGGAAAATTGCCTACTCTTCAATTTCCCACATGGGGTTTGTGCTAATAGGTATTGCTTCGTTCACTGACTTGGGCTTGAGTGGGGCAGTGCTGCAAATGGTTTCTCACGGACTAATTGGAGCGAGTTTGTTCTTTTTAGTCGGAGCAACTTATGATCGCACACACACTTTGATGCTGGATGAAATGGGTGGTGTTGGGCAGAAGATGCAGAAGATTTTTGCCATGTTCACCACTTGTTCAATGGCATCTTTGGCATTGCCAGGTATGAGCGGATTTGTTGCCGAGTTGATGGTTTTTGTCGGCTTTTCTAACAGCGATGCCTACAACCCTACCTTCAAATTGATAGTAGTCTTTTTGATGGCGGTTGGGGTAATTCTGACTCCGATTTACCTGCTGTCAATGCTGCGGGAGATATTCTATGGTGCAGAGAACAAGGAGTTAGTTTCTCATGAAGTTCTAGCAGATGCGGAACCGCGAGAGGTGTTTATCATTGCCTGTTTGTTAGTACCAATTATTGGGATTGGTCTATATCCTAAAATGCTGACTCAGGTGTATGATGCCACGACGTTGCAGTTAACGGCACGGCTGCGTGATTCAGTACCGACGTTAGTACAGCAGCGACAGGTGCCAACGATATCGTTGCGGGCGCCAGAGATTGGTGTTAGGTAGCGCGATCGCACTTTCAAATCAATATTTCTGTAAGGGCAGGTCGAGGAATCTGCTCTTTTTTTGTAGCCGTCCACTCATTGATTTAGCGAATGGAATTCGCGTCTACACAAACAAAGTTCGTCTACACGGAATAAAGAAAAAATTGTGTGCTTCTGTCCGAGCAGCATTCGACGATCCAAATTACGAATGGACGTTTTGAGGCAGCATTTAGTTGAAGTTGGGAAAGGCGATCGCGTACCCAGAAAGCAATGCTAGCTAAGCATCTACCCCAACGAATTTAAATATTACCGCTACACAAAAAAGCGTCTTGGCACGGACTTAATTGGTTTACATCTAAAGTTTTTTGGGTGAACAGCAATCAATACAAAGAACATCTTTCACAGATCAACAAAAATTATAGGAACACTGCTTCTTAAGTTAAAAATTTAATTTTTATTCAGTAATAATACTGAATTACTAAGAATCTATCGAAGAACGAGTCAGGTTCATCTTCTAAAAAATTGGATTGCTGCATAAAAGATACCTCATTCAATGGATTCTTTATGTCCTAGACAAATTTTCTGAAAATAACTCTGAATATATGGCTATATACCTCTTTAGTCGGTGTGAGTCTTTTCCTGTAATTGTTAGATTGACCTAGATAACAATCAACCCCAGATTGGCATTAAGCCTTCGAGTGCAAGGAAGACAGTGATTATGACTGAGAATAAGCAACCTTTGAATAAGCATGACGAAAACACTGACCTCAATAAGGAGCAAGCAGATGCTCAGTCAGAAGGCACAGGCATTGGTGCTGGGTTAGCTGGAGCAGCAATTGGTGGCGTACTTGGTGGCAGAGTTGGAGGAATCGTTGGTGCTGTAGCGGGCGCAGTAGCTGGCGCTATGGCTGGTAAAGGTACATCTGAAGCTGTTGACAAGACTGTAGAAGGTGTAGTGGACGCAGTAAAAAGTGTAGCTGAGACTGTTAACCACACTGTAGAAGATGTAGGAGACGTAGCTAAGGATACAGCTGATGAGATCAAGCCCTCTGTAGTCGGTGTAGTAGACGCAGTCAAGGATACAGTCCACGATGCTAACCCTTCTATAGTCGGTGTAGTAGACGCAGTCAAAGATACAGTTCAGGAAACCAAGCCTTCTGTAGTAGAAGCAGTCAAAGGTGTAGCTGAGGATGTCAGACCAGCTGTAAAAGATGTAGCGAACTCTGTCAAAGGCGCAGTTGAGGATGTCAAGCCAGCTGTAAAAGATGCCGCAAAAGGTGTAGCAGACTCTGTTAAAGGTGCAGTTGAGGATGTCAAGCCAGCTGTAAAAGGTGCCGCAGACTCTGTTAAAGATGCAGTTGAAGAGGTCAAGCCAGCTGTAAAAGGTGCCGCAGATTCTATTAAGGGTGCAACTGATGAGGTTAAGCCAGCTGTAAAAGATGCAGGGAACTCTATCAAGGGTGCAGTTAACAATGTCAAGCAATCTGGTACTCAGGGCTTCCAGCCATCTGGTACTCAGAGTGTTAAACCATCTGAAGATCAGAACCTCAAGCTATATGAAGAGCGGCTGATTGCAAACAAAAAGCAGGTTAAGACTGGTGAAGTCGGCATTGGAAAGCGCATTGAGACGCAGACAGCCCAAGTTTCAGTCCCAGTGGAGAAAGAGCGAGTCGTTGTTGAGCGAACTACCCCTGTAGAGGCTGGAACACCAGTAGCTCCTGGTGAAGCAGACTTCCATGAAGGGGAAGTTGCTCGGATGGAAGTTCACGAAGAGAAAGCTGACATTCAGAAGCAAGCCTTCGTGCGTGAACAAGTCAATGTTCGTAAAGAAGTGGAACAGGATACTGTTGAAGTCCAGGATAAGATTCGTCGGGAAGAGTTAAACCTTGATACCCAAGGTCGGATCGTCACCGATAAAACAAACACACTGTAACGACTTCGTTCCAAGCTCCTTAGTTGTGTTGCAATCCAACCAGTTTTTGCAACACAACCGGATACAGTTACCGCGCTCGACAAGCCTTGCGATCGCTGTCCAACTGCGGTTCTTGCCAGGAGAAGGCAAAATGGCTCACACCCTGAATTTGTGGTGCAACTTGCCTAATCGCTTGCATTTGCGCTTCTAGGGATGGGCGATTACTAATTGGCTGTCCCCAAACACCAGCAAGTGTTGGCATAATCTGCGTACCTGGCGGGGCGTACTTAATAGTTCGCTGCACTAGAGCAGTAATACAGCTGGCATTACCACAAGCAGCATAAGACATAGGATGCCACTCAAGAGTTGCAGGAAACCGATCCCAAGGCTGCAAGCGAGAGTCATAGCCTTGACCTACTGTTTGGTTACCATCTGGAAAAAACACAGCCCCAGCCCGCATTCCTTGGCGCTGGACTGGCCAAGTTGCGATCGCCACAAAGTCCAAAATTCCTTGCAAAGCATGGGCAACGCTCAATTGCCATAAATCCCATTGCAAACGTGGTTGCCGTTGGGCTGCGGTTGGTAACGGTGGTGGCGGCGCTGGCGGTTCTGTAGGTAAAGGTGCTGGCGGTGGAGTGCGCCCCTGCCACATTGGTTCTCCTTCTTGAGGATAAAGTTGATCGGCTGCTGCTACATCTCCCACCGACACATGTCCCTTACTTAAATATCGCTTAATTAGTTCCAGTCCTTTGTTATTAAGCGCACGTTTATATAAAGCTTGTTGGGCAGCATCACTGAAAATCCATAAATCGTGCATTTTAGTGACTACAGAAGCACTACCATTACCCCGTGGATAGCGCACATAGTCAAATAACACTCCATCAGGGCGACGGCGAATCACCTCATTAACAAGTTGGTAGTAGTCTCTTTTCGCTTGCAGGTTGTAGGGATCGATAAAAACTTGACTAGCGTTATCTACCACATTTAGGCTCGTCTCTCCCTTACCATTACGAGCCAGCACCGATTGGCGATCTGGACGCTGTGCGTAGGAGTAGCCGAAGTTCATCATAAACATCCAAGCGTAGACCTTCAGACCCCGCTCGTGACCCTTTTGAATTGCCTGCGCTAACAAATCAGTCCTTTCGCTTCCAGGCATCCGGACAACAGCAGGCCATGCAGTGGGATTAGCCCCAGATGGCAACAGCACCTGACCGTCGTAAAACACCTCGATATAAACTTGGTTATAGCCTCGGTTAACAATGCGATCCATGATTTTGGCCAGTGCCCCAGGCTGAACGTCACATGGATACAGACGCAGCCAGATCGCCTGATTTTGGGGCCAGGTGCGACTACGACACTGCCACAATTGCTCTGTGTGCTGGTTCAAAAGTGCTTTGTAGCGGTCTTGAGCATCTTTATTGTCTGACTGGCGCAAAGTTTCTTTCTCTTGCGCTGCCACCGCTGATAACTGGCAATACGCGCTCGTTTGTGCCTTGACTGGATAATTCAAATTAAAACTGACTAAGCTACTAGTCAGGATAGCCGCAAGCAGGCGGCGCGGGGCTAATTGCGATCGCGTAACATAAGAGCGATGGTTAAACATTCCTACAAGCACAACAAAAGGACGAAGGAAGGTGTCACAGTTTAATTAGACTGGTTTTGTACTCAACTGGAGTGCAATAGACTATAAAAGCCAGTTTTCTGCTCTCAAATTTGTTGAGCGCTGAATACATTGAAAAAATGCAGCGAATCAACACCATAACTCACCAATAAGCACTCTTTACAAAAAGCTTTCTAGTTCTAAAGACTGCCAAAATCCTCTTTGAGTTTCCGCACAGCCAGCCATTTGATAGGCTAAGGACACTTTCGTCCTTTTGACGAAGTAGTCATTAGTCATCGGTCATCAGTCATTGGTAGTAGGTGCATGCCTCGCCGTTTATAGTGAGCGAAACCGACTAAGGATTAAGGACTATTTTCTTGCCACCTCCCTTATGTGGGTGGTCAACTAAGGACTAATGACTAATGACTCTCGCGTTGCGGTTTGACTTTTGTTGACACATCGCATAATTTAGCCGCCTCGCTTTAACGCCATCTCTACTTGTTTGAACTCCTGCTCTAAACGCTGCTTTAGCTTTTGTGGTAGAGGTCGATTTGGATAAGAGCTATAGTGTCCGGCTAAGGAGTTTAACGCCGTTCGCATGACGGTGAAAGAGTTGAGATCTGAGGCAGTATTGCGCCGATACTGAGCTGCAAATTCGTTAATTTTTTGACGCGCTTCTGCTTGAGCCTCTATTTTATTAGGTGAATCTTCTGGTAACTCAATAGCAAGTCTGAGGGTGTTGATCACAGCCAAAGTGTCTTGGCGATAATCCCCACTCAAACTACCCATGGACCTGGAGGAGGAACAGCCTGTTAAGCCAACGACTACAACTAAAACCAGAGCAAGCAGACGTGATAAATAACGCTTCATAACATTAAGTGAAAAAATACAGAAATTAACGTTATATCCTATCCTGAATTTGTACTATGGGGATCAGGAAGTTAGGGGTGCGGTTTAGTGGTGAGTGGCGAGTAGGATTCCCCTTGTCCCCCTGTCCCCTTGTCCTTGGCTTCTAGGTGACGATAAAGAGTATCTCGTTGCTGGTAAGGACGGTTTAAGGAGGAAATAGCGGCTTGTAAAGTTTCGACTTCCATACAAGTGCCGCCTTGAGCGCCAGCCATTGTGGTAATGTGTTCCTCCATCAATGTTCCGCCGATATCGTTGCAACCCCAGTTCAAGGCTTCTATCGCACCGTCAAGCCCTAGCTTCACCCAGCTAGGCTGATGATTGGGAATCCAACGCCCCAAAAATATTCTTGCTACAGCGGTTAGGAGGAGGGCATCTGCTAGAACTGGCTGATCGCGCCCCACACGACGACGTAAAGATTTGGGGGCTTCTTGTCCGACAAAGGGGAGTAAAATGAATTCTGTGATCCTGGCTGGGTATCCACGATTAAGGGCAGTTTGTTGTAGCGATCGCAATTCACCTAAATGTCGCATCTGTTGTTCTGGCGTTTCTATATGCCCAGAAAGCATTGTGCTAGTCGTCGGGACACCTAGTTGATGCGCCGTACTCACAATTTTCAGCCAAGTCGCTGTGTTAATTTTTTCGGGACATAAAATGCGGCGCACTTCATCATCTAACACTTCAGCTGCTGTTCCCGGCATTGAATCAACACCAGCATCCCGCAAAGCTGCAATCACTTCGGCATAGCTCAGATTGTCTTCTCTAGCAATAAACTGCACTTCCTGGGGAGAAAAAGCATGGAGATGCAGGGCAGGAAATTTCTGTTTAATAGTTTCTAGCAGTCGCAGATAATAGGGCAGAGATTTGCCATTTAACTTTGCCTGGAGGTTCAATCCCCCTTGCATACAGATTTCCGTTGCACCTCGCCGCACACCATCCCTCGCCTTGTCCAAAATCTGCCCCAAATCTAACCAGTAGGCTCCTGGTTCACCCTCATCTCTGCGGAATGCACAGAAACTACAGTGCTGTTCACAAATATTGGTGAAGTTGATATTGCGGTTGATGACATAAGTAACAGTGTCACCCGCTTGTTGGTGGCGGAGTTTGTCAGCTGTATTCCGAATCAAGGCGATCGCATCTGGGTTATTCTGCTTTAACAGCATTACTCCTTCTGCAACAGACAGATCATACCCAAACATTGCACGGTCAAGAATTGTTTCAATTTTAGTTGTCACAGGGCATCCGGGATTATTGCACTCTTAACTCAATTCTGTCGTAAATAATCATGAACAAATTTACTTTATGGCGCTGAACCCACCTAAATCTCTTTCTCCGGTTCCTACTGGCTCGTTGCAGATTTCTGAGTTACTGCCTGTTGTTGGAAGTGCGGCTGGCAAGCCAATCCAGTTTTCTCTAGTGATTCCAACTTACAACGAGTGTGCAAATATTAAGCGCATCGTCAGAATCTTGAGCCAGATGCTGGATACATCCATCTCTGGAAGCTACGAATTGATTGTAGTAGATGATGACAGCCCAGATCATACTTGGGAAGTTGCTCTGTCCCTTATTCCTGAATATTCTCAGTTGCGAGTGATGCGTCGCCAACATGAGCGGGGACTATCCTCAGCTGTGATTCGCGGCTGGCAGGTGGCAAGAGGGCAAGTATTGGGAGTTATTGACGGCGATTTGCAGCATCCACCACACGTACTGTTGCATCTGTTGAGTGCTATTGAGGAGGGAACGGATTTAGCGGTTGCTAGTCGCCATGTAACAGGCGGCGGAGTCAGTAGCTGGAATTTTGTCAGACGGTTTCTATCTCGTGGCGCACAGCTAATAGGGTTGATTCTGCTACCAGGAGTCTTGGGGCGCGTTTCAGATCCGATGAGTGGATACTTTGTTGTTCGCCGCAGTTGTGTTGCTGGCGTAACGCTGAATCCACTGGGATACAAAATTTTAATTGAAGTGTTGGGGCGGGGAAATGTGCGCCAGATTACAGAAATTGGTTATGTGTTTCAAGAGCGCCAAGATGGTGAGAGCAAAGTTACTTGGAAGCAATATGCAGAGTATCTCCGCCATCTTCTAAGGTTGCGCCTTTCTCAAGGGGGGATTGATCGTTTTAGTCAGGGCATCAATTTCCCAATCAATCGGTTCATCCGCTTTGGTTTAGTAGGTCTAAGTGGAGTAGTTGTAGATATGACGCTGCTTTACTTATTGAGTGACTCTAGCACGCTGGGATGGGGGGTGACTCGTAGTGGAATCATAGCCGGAGAAGTGGCAATTATTAATAATTTCTTATGGAATGATCGCTGGACTTTTGGTGACATTGCCAGTCAGCAGCGCGGAATAACTCAGCGCTTGAAGCGTTTCGTAAAATTCAACATAATTTGCCTTGCTGGAATGGTATTAAGTAAAGTCTTGGTGTTAAATTTGATCTTCAATTTTGTGATTCGTAACCAATATGTGGCGAACTTGATCGCGATCGCAGTTGCCACTATCTGGAACTTTTGGGTTAACTTAAAGCTCAGCTGGCGAGTAACGCAAGTGAAATAAAGGGGCTAGGGGCTAGGGGCTAGGGGCTAGGGATAATTTTAAGTCCAAGGACTCTAGAAAAACTTATGAATTATAAATTTATAACTAAATCAATTAAAAGTTTCTTGCTGCTGTTGGTATGGCTAGCTATCGGTGTCGGCTTGCGCTTAACTCAGTTAGCTGCTAAGCCTCCTTGGACTGATGAATTTTCTACCCTAGTATTTAGTCTGGGTAACAGTTTTCGAGCTGTGCCACTGAATCAAGTAATCGCCCTCAATGTTCTGTTACAACCGCTGCAACCAAACCCCACCGCTGGAATAACAGAAGTGGTTCAGTACTTGCTTACAGAAAGTAACCATCCTCCACTCTACTTCATCCTGGCTCACTGGTGGATGCAGTTGTGGCAACCTGACTCGATTGGTCTAGTTTCAGTGTGGGGAGCGCGATCGCTAAGCGCTTTACTCGGTGCTGCCTCTATTCCAGCGATTTACGGACTTAGCTGGCTTGCCTTTCGCTCTCAGTTAATCAGCCATTTGACTGCTGCAATGATCGCTGTTTCTCCTTACGGTATCTTTCTTGCTCAAGAAGCGCGTCATTATACCCTGGCGATTTTATGGGTTATTGCGTCCCTCAGTTGTTTAGTAATTGCTACACGCCACATCCAACATCGTAAACCCTTATCTGTTTGGTTAATAGCTACCTGGATTATGGTTAATATTGCAGGTATTTCTACTCATTATTTTTTCAGCCTTACCCTCTGTACTGAAGCTTTAACGTTGCTTGTTCTAGCAGTCAGACAAACTAAGTTTAATAGTGTAAACTCCCCAGCTCCCCCAGCCCCTCACCCCTCTCCCTGGAAGCAAATCTACATCGTTGCAGTTGGAACCATGATCGGGGGTTTAGTCTGGCTACCAGTATTTTTACAGCACAGCAACGACGGGGAGTTGACTGAATGGATTCAAAATGGCGATCGCATTGGAGTAGCTTGGCTTAACCCAATTTTTCAAGCCGCAGCAGCTTGGATCACGATGCTGTCTTTACTACCAGTAGAAGCCTCGGCGCTACCAGTAGTAATTATCTCCGGTGGAGTAATGATTATCTTCTTCCTCTGGGCGCTACCTATTCTCTATCGTGGTTTCAAAACTCAGTTGCAGCAACCAGATCGTCTCATGATCCAGCTATTTGCAGGAGTGGTATGTAGCGCGATCGCCTTATTCTTTATTTTCACCTACGCTCTTGGTATTGACCTGACACGCGGCGCTCGATATAACTTCCTCTACTTTCCAGCTGTGATAGTTTTGGTGGGGACAAGTCTGTCCGTTTGTTGGAATCCCAAGAAGGTTCAGATAGGGAGATGGGGAGCAGATGGGAAAACAGCTGTTGTCCTGATTTTGTTGATGGGACTGCTAGGTGGACTTACCGTTGTCTGTAATCTGGGTTATCAAAAATACTACCGCCCTGACCTTTTAGTACAGCTGATTCAAAAAGTATCCCAGGTACCTGTACTAATTGCCACAACCCATAAAACTCATGTGCAGACTGGAGAAATGATGGGGATAGCCAGGGAGTTCAAACTTTCCGCAACAACTCCCCTATTTCTCCTTGTCCATCAAGACCAACCCAATATTTCAACAGCAATCTTGCAACAAACATTGAATCAAATATCCCATCCTCTGGATTTATGGGTAGTAAACTTCTACGCTCCAGTAAAAGTGAAAAACTGTGTTGCTGACCCCCAATCTTTACCTCCCGTAGATGGCTACAATTACAAGCTTTATCACTGTTGATAAGTATCCTGAAAAACTCTCCTTTAGCAGCATGGTCTTTCACCCTACTCTTTATACAGGATTAATAGGGCACTACAACCCTGACTTTAAAGTATTCTTGCAGCAACCAGCGATCTTGAAAATATTACAAATTATTAACTACTCAAAAAAGGTTTTTGTAGCAGGTATTACAGTATTTTGCTATAAGTTTGTGGTACTGTTATGTAATGGAAAGCTAAACTTAAAAAATAATTTCGTACAGATTTCCATTATACAAAATATCTTAACATAAGACAACCAGCTTGGGACTGAAAAAATAAACAAATAATTCTTAATAAATCTTTACATTCTATTAATATTTAATTTTTTCGGGAACGCCTACCGGAGACAAACCCGCGATCGCCCGGAGGTTTTGATGACGAATCAACTCTGTAAAATCCAAACCGGAACGTCCTTCAATTTTTGCTACAGATTCAATTGCAGACAACAGATGCTGGGCTGCTTCGGTTTCGTTGTAGCCGCGCCGCTGTGCCACTCGAATTGCCACTTCATCAGCATTCAACTCTGTTTGGGAACTACGACTGCTGCGCCAGATTTGGGTAGTAGCGATCGCTGTCAACCCCCCAGCCACTAACACACCCACCGCATCCACCTGCACCAATTCCACTATTGCTCCCAGAAGCCCTGCTACCACAACGCCTTGATATATGTCTGGTTTAAACCACTTAACCCCTGTTAGCCAGCTGACGTTCCTTAAAAGTAGCAAGTCTCGTTGCGGCTTAGGAAGGCGACGCCACAAATCGAAATTAATACATATCAGACGCTCCCGCTTCCAGGGCAACGGCAAGGAGCTATCAATCACCTGCGACTGCTCCGGCTTACTAACAATTTTAGTCATCATTCGACCAGAAGCAGGCATCATATCTAACAAGCGGCGAATTTCAGCAGTTGGCTCCATCACTTTAGAATTTTGCATTTTAGGTAATAGATTTTTAACTAAATTCCATCTAAAATTTTCGCTTTAATCACAGATGATTACTATTTCATCTCCTGAAGCCCAACGGTTACTGTTTAACTTTATGTCTAAAGAAGGATGATATAATCTAATTAAATAATAAATAAAGTTAATGATTTAGATTTTAATCTAGCAGTACAAAAGCCGTAAGTTAGCATAATTTAGCTAAATTCCCAGCTCTAAAGCAATTTTCTACACCTTATTGCTCCAGCTTCAGCCAAATAATAATGGGCAGTTGAGACAGGGTTCCCTATATGGATGTTTTTGCTCCAATCCCTCCCGAATGGACTACTAAGGCAATTCACGCCCACGATTTTTGTTGTCCCATCTGTCGTTCTAGTAGTCGGGAAGCAGAACAAGTTTGGCTTAATAGGCGATCGCCGGTAATGACTGAGAACTATCAGAGAAAATGGCAGGAATTTTACCAGTGCCACTGTGGGTGTGTTTGGTGGGCATGGAGTAGCGATCGCCCTCCTTTATAAGTTATCAGAACAAGCATGATCCTACTTAGCATGTGGATAAATTAGGAATGAAGGTAGGAGCGACCTTTGCAAGATCACCCCCTATACTAAAGTTATTCTACTAGTTGCGGTTACGACTAAATTTGATTTGCAGATCCTGTCGGAACTTGAAAAGTCTGGGGTTGACAGGAAGCAATACTGAAGGAAACGGCTATTAAAGGTAGAACAAAAGCCCGTCGCACCGAGCGAAGTTGAGCAAACACAGGGATCTTTAATTCCAAATTGTCAAGAATTGCCTAAATTATACCTAATATTTTATTACTTACTAAGTTTAAGAACTAGTGAGCTTTTACTTGTTCTCCAAAATACTTCTAACAATTATAAATTTACGTTGTTTAAATACAAATGCGAAGCGGCTTGCTTAAGATTAATCTTGATACAAGCCGCTTAATTAAGTAGATTTATTCTTTTTCAAGCCTGTAACTTATTGTCCTTGCTGACCGCTATATTTGCTACAGGCAAAGACTAGTTTCAGGCTAATTTTAGAACGTGAGGGTAGTTCGGACTGTTCCCACGTAAATCGTGTCGTTGTCGTTGTCGTTTTCTGGATTGAAAATCACTATCGCCCCAGGGGTGATGGCAATGTTGTCAGTAAGTTGGAGACGATAAAGTGCCTCTAAATGATATGAATTATCTGGATCTTCAGCACCGAACTCATTAAACGACAGTTTAGGTGGTTGTCCAAAAATAATACCGAGCTGGCTACCCTCTATACCAAAGTCTTGTATAGCCAGGGTTGCAGCATAGTTGAATGATGTTGCTTTATCACCTCTTGTTACATCCCCAGGTCCATCTTCAGCTGTAGCGTAGGTCAAACCACCCCAACCCCCAATAGTTATGGCTTCGCCAAGCCGCACACTCGCTTCGACACCATAGTGGTTTGCACTAGTAGCAGCACCACCAAAGGGAGCTTGGGCAAGAGCACTACCCGTGCCATCGAAAAGGTCTATATCTCCTTCATTTTGATAGGTGTGGGCGTAGGTTAAACCTATATTGATGCTATCGGTAGGTCGAAAAGCAATCTGACCAAGAGCTGCATAAGCACCATTAAAAAGTCCAAATCCAGCACCAGGCTCTGCACCTACGGGAGAGAGATAACCTACAGATGCACCTATTTTTCCTTCAGGATTGAACGTTAAAGTCAAACCTGTTCCCCCAGCACCTTGCCGATAGATGGGATTAAATCGCCCAAAGCGGGAGATTGCGCCACGACCACTGCTCTCAAAGGCGGGGTTAAACGTTAAAACGTTGTCGTTAAACTCAACATTGGCAAAGTCAATTTGAACGAGAGCTAGATCTCCTACCGGAAAACGATAGTAGAAGTCATCGAGTACAACGTCGTTGCCTTCATCTCCATCAAATCCTAAACGGGTCATATCAGTACCCGTCTCATTGCTATTATTGTCAGTGTTTCGAGCTTGTATACGAGTTCTCAAACGGTCTCTGCCAAAGAAACTTGTATCAAAGTTCAAGCGAGCGCGATCAGTTAACGTGGTGTTGTATTCCAAGTCACCGCCGCCAGCAGCTTGATCACCAAAGACATCAGCTACAGCAAAAATTACTTCCCCATTCAGCTTGGTAGTAGTAGAGAACTGATTTGCTTCCAGTTCAGCAGTTTGGGCTTCCAAGGAATCCACGCGACCGCGCAACGTGGCAAGTTCCGCACCAAATTCTTCTTGAAGCCGTTGTAATGTTGCCAGGTCTTCTCTTGTCACCAAGTTACTTGATGCTGTGGCAATCAGTTCATTTACACGATCTAAACAGGCATTCAACCCAGCAGCAAATTCATAGCGAGTTAAAGCCCGATTACCACGATAGGTGCCATCAGGATAACCAGCAATACAACCGTAACGCTCAACCAAGGAC